>NZ_JAIUGQ010000012.1:0-168979 GCF_020164715.1 Mesorhizobium sp. ESP7-2 | reverse complement strand
GGGTGGGGACTCGACCGGGTTTCTCATTGAGCGCGTCATGCAACGCGCCTGACCTTGTTGGCGTCCTCAGCGGACGCTGGCGACCGCGTCGGAGCGGCCGTCGTTGATCGTCACCCAAACGCCGGAATTCTCCGTCGATTGACGCTTGAGATAGGTGTAGTCGGTGTCCGTCCAGGACAGCACCTTGGTTTCCAGATTGTCGAGAATGAACTCGCCGAGGCTGGTGCGCACGGTCAGCACCGCATGGCCGTCGCCATTAGGCTGGCGCGCAACCGTCATCAACAGGTCGCCGGCCGGCACGCCCACATCCATCAGTTCGCGGCGCTTTTCCAGCGCATAGTCCTCGCAATCGCCAAAGCCATTGTCCGGGTAGGCCCAGTATTCCTCGACACCGTAGTTTTCCATGTCGGTGCGCGGCTTGACGCGGGTATTGACCGAATTGTTGATGCTGACGATCGTCGCCCAGAGCTTGCGGGTCAGGTCGACCGGCTCTCCCTTGGGGGTCTTCTCGTTGCATTCGCCAGGAATGCGCTGGCAGAATTCATAGTGGCCAACAGGCTGCGTGGTGCGTCCGCCGGTATGCATATAGGCCGGTCCCGCGGCATATGCTGATCCCCAGGCGGAAAGCTGTATCGCCATTGCCATCAGCAACAGCCTGCCCCTCGCTTTTTTCATTATTCAGTCTCCCCGTTCGAAGGAGACATTGCCACATCTGGATTTATTCGCCGCAAAAGTGCGGAGTAGATATTAAGTAAAACGCCAGTAGAATAAACATAAAATTTGAATCATTCGAGTATTAAATTGTTTGGATTGCTAGGTCGGTTTTCGGCAGACCCGGCCTCGCGCGGACGATCTCGCCATGGCGACCTGCCATCCGAGGACATATCGATCGCGGCACCCCGGAAATCAAAAAGCCGGCCGCGAGGGCCGGCTTGACGGGCGTGCTTTACGGTCTGATCAGGCGCGCGGCGTGTTGAATTCGGAATCGAGCGTTTCGGGGCGCTGGATGACGGCGAATTCGATGGCCACGCCATCTTCGAAATGCCGGACGATCTGGCCGCGCATCGTGCCGAGCAAGACCTGGACGCCGATCGCCGGTTTGACGTCGATCTCGATCGCGGCGCCGGACAGTGACAGATCGATGATCCGGCACTGATACTGACGGCCGTCGGTGAGCTGCAGCACGCTGGTCGGGTTGCGTGGCGAGACGCGCTCGTGGCGGCGGTCTTCCGGCAGGTCGAGCTCGTGCTTGTTGGCGAGCCATGTCAACTGCGCCGCGAGCTTGTCCTTCTTGCGGTCGGACGCGATCACCGTCATTGCGAAGCCGTCCGGCAACGTGCGCGTCAAGACACCTTCGATGCGGCCGATATGGTCGATATAGGCGATGACTTTCTCGCCGGGCATGCCAATGCGGTCGGTGCGAAGCGCAACGTTGCCGGGCGACATGTCCACGACCTGGCACGGGTGCTCGGTGCGGTCCTCCAGCATGAATCGTCCGTATATCTTGACCCGGACGCGCTGAAAGTTACGCCTTTCGGCTTGGGACGGCGTGTAGTCGACCGCCGCTGACCTCATGACTGCCTACACCCCGTTGGCATCCCGCGCGTCAATGCGAGGGACTTCGTCAGAGAAATACAACAAAGCGGGTTAACAAAGGGGAAAAACGGGTCCGCGGGCCCGTGTGATCATCAACTATCTTCGCGCCCGCCATCGAAGACGACGAGATGGCGGATGCGGCGAGCGTGGCCGAGCGCAGAGATCGTGTCGGGCGTCCCGATCTCGTCGGGAACGAGCGAGGGAACGGCGATCGCCGGGCGGTTGTTCAGCAGCTCTTTCTCCGGGTCGATGACGCGTATGGAATCGATCAAGGCGTCGGTGATCGGATCCGCGCCCAGCCAGAACGGCTTCTCAGCGGCGCTGATCACGCCGAGGCAGCGCGGATTCTCAATGCCGCCATCGAGCGGCAAGGCGAGCAATTCGAACTTGTTGGAGCGGCCGTTGCGGCTGAAGCCCTCGAAATTGATCAGCACGACCGATTTCTGGTCGAAAACTCCGTGGATCAGCCGCGAGACCAGCCGTTGATCCTTCTCGCGCCACAGCGAGGGGAAAGAGAACCCCTTGAGTTCGCGGCCGTAGCAGGCGCAGAGCCTGGTGCCGGCCAGACGGAATACCGGCTGTCCGCGCGTGTCCCTTTCCAGGATGAACGTATCGGCCAGCAGCGACTTGATATCGGCCGGCTCGACTTCCGATCGCTTCGGAGCGGGGCGCCCGTCACGCAGGCGGTTCCAATAGTGGAACAGCGTGATCGATCCGTTTTGGTTCATACTAAAAAGCTCCGCGCATTCTGTCGTCTGATGTCCCATCGGTGAACAGAAGGGCGCCCTCCGATGACCTACATGCGTTGGGGAGCAGGAAGCGTGCCAGCGTCGTTAACACTTGTTCACGGGTCGGGGCCGTTAAGGTTAACAACTGGTTTACGTTGCGCCCTGGCAAGCCGTGTGGCACACCAAAACCACTCCAGAAGCGGTCGTTTTGCGACGATCGGCAGCACTTCAGTCAAGAATTTTAGGGGAGCAGGGGGCTCGACCGGCCGTCCAGGGGAAACCCTGGGCGGCTTCTTTTTGATTCGCGTCCCTGATTCGGACCGGGACGATTCGCCGTTTGCGGTTCCATCGGCGGTGATCTAGATGCTGGCCAGACCGAACCGGCCCGGACCCAACCGGCCCAGACCGAACCAGCCCGACCGAACCAGCATCGAGTGCGATTGCAGATGAGCGAACCGCAATATCCGTCCGAGCCCGAAACGGCTGAGCCCATGCCGCCACCGGCGCGTGAGCCGGTGTTCAACCTGCCGCCGATCGTGCTGGCGGTGATGGGCATCTGCGCGATCGTCTATCTGCTGCAGCAATATGCGCTGAACGACGTCCAGCAGATGACGCTGCTGTACGACGGAGCTTTTATTCCGGTCCTCTATACCGGCCAATACGGCTTCGACTGGTTCCTTTTTACCCGGCCTTTCACTTACGCCTTCATGCATGGCGGCTTTGCCCATATCGCCATCAACATGGTCTGGCTCGCCGCTTTTGGCTCGCCGCTGGCCAACCGTTTCGGCACGCTCCGGTTCGCGCTGTTCTTTGCCGTCACCGGACTGGCTTCGGTGGCGCTGTTCTGGGCGATGCATCCCTATGGAGAAGCGCCGCTGGTCGGCGCATCGGGCGCCATATCGGGCATGATGGGGGCCGCGGCGCGTTTTGGTTTCCACACCGACCGCTCGGCCGGCAAGGCGGCTTTCGCCGGCCCGGTGCTGCCGGTCGCGATCGTGCTGCGCGCGCGCAGTGTCGTCATCTTCCTCGCCATGTGGATGATCATCAATCTCGCCACCGGCCTTCTCGGATTCGCGCCGGGCATCGACGGCCAGATCGCCTGGGAGGCCCATATCGGCGGCTTTCTCGCGGGTTTCTTCGGCCTGCGCTGGTTCGACAGGGGATGGCAAGCACCAGAATGGGACACCTCCGACCGGACTTGAAATGCAACCGATCACGGCGCACCATGTTCACTCTTATGTGAAAACCGGTCAGCGCAGGAACCGGTTGGCAAAGTAGAGGAGGACGCCATGACGGTTAAGGCCATTCTCGAGCAAAAAGGCCATGACGTATTGACGCTCGGGCCGAACGAAAAGCTGAGCGAAGCCATCCGAATCCTCGCCGAGCACAGGATCGGCGCGCTGGTCATCACCAATGGCGATCACAAGATCGTCGGCATCCTGTCGGAGCGCGACATCGTGCGTGTGGTTGCCAGGGAAGGCGGCGCCGCGCTCGATATCCCCGTGCGTTCGGCCATGACGCCGAAGGTGAAGATCTGCAATGAAAACCACACCGTCAACGAGGTGATGGAGATCATGACCAGGGGCCGCTTCCGCCATCTGCCGGTGGAAAAGGACGGCCTGCTGGACGGCATCGTCTCCATCGGCGACGTGGTCAAGCGCCGCATCGAGGACGTCGAGCGCGAGGCGGAGGAAATCCGGGCCTACATCGCCACCGCCTGAGCGGTGATAGGAACCGCCGGCCGAATGCCGGCCGGCGGCGCCAAGACTACCTGTTGTCGAGTTCGGAGCGGACGAATGCGAGCCCGTGCCTTGTGATGCGGTAAGGCCCGCCGCCCGCCGACCGTCGAGACGTCCAGGAAACGCCAGGCCGCGGCTTTGCGCTTGTCTCTTTTGGCGGTTTGCACTAGCGAATGACTTTCACGCCAGACGTGAAAGTCACGCCCAAACGTGAAACTCCCGTCAGAGTCACCGTAATTCGCAGGCCGCCATGTCTCTCATCGATACCCGCACGCCCGACGCCAAACGCCTGATATCAGGCGCCACCGGCGACTGGGAAATCATCATCGGGCTTGAAGTGCATGCGCAAGTGATATCGGAAGCAAAACTGTTCTCCGGCGCTTCGACCGCCTTCGGGGCTGCTCCCAACGCCAATGTCAGCCTGGTCGACGCGGCAATGCCCGGCATGCTGCCTGTCATCAACGAGGAATGCGTCAAGCAGGCGATCCGCACTGGCCTGGGGCTGAAGGCGGCGATCAACCACAAGTCGGTCTTCGACCGGAAGAACTATTTCTATCCGGACCTGCCGCAGGGCTACCAGATCTCGCAATTCAAACAGCCGATCGTCGGCGAGGGCACGGTCATCGTCTCGGTCGGTCCCGACCGCCAGGGCGAGTTCGAGGACATCGAGGTCGGCATCGAGCGCCTGCACCTGGAGCAGGATGCCGGCAAGTCGATCCACGACCAGCATCCGACCATGTCCTACGTCGACCTCAACCGCTCCGGCGTGGCGCTGATGGAGATCGTGTCGAAACCCGACCTGCGCTCCGGCGACGAGGCCAAGGCCTATGTGACCAAGCTGCGGACCATCATGCGCTATCTCGGCACTTGCGACGGCAACATGGACGAAGGTTCCCTGCGCGCCGACGTCAATGTCTCGGTGCGCCGGCCAGGTGGCGAATTCGGCACCCGCTGCGAAATCAAGAACATGAATTCGATCCGCTTTATCGGCCAGGCCATCGACTACGAGGCGCGCCGGCAGATCGCCATCCTCGAGGACGGCGGCAAGATCGATCAGGAAACGCGGCTGTTCGACGCCGTCAAGGGCGAGACGCGCTCGATGCGCTCGAAGGAAGAGGCGCATGACTATCGCTATTTCCCCGATCCCGACCTTCTGCCGCTGGAATTCGACCAGGCCTATGTCGATGCCTTGGCCAAGGAATTGCCGGAACTGCCCGATGACAAGAAAGTGCGGCTGATCTCCTCGCTCGGTCTCTCGACCTACGACGCCGCGATCCTGGTTTCGGAAAAGCCGATCGCCGATTATTTCGAGAAGGTAGCGGCCGGGCGTGACGGCAAGCTCGCCGCCAACTGGGTCATCAACGATCTGCTGGGCGCTCTCAACAAAGCCGGCAAGGACATTGAATCTGCTCCTGTTTCGCCCGACCAGCTCGGTGCGGTCATCGACCTGATCAAGGAAGGCACCATCTCCGGCAAGATCGCCAAGGACCTGTTCGAGATCGTCTGGAACGAGGGCGGCGACCCGCGCCAACTGGTCGAGAGCCGTGGCATGAAGCAGGTCACCGACACCGGAGCCATCGAGAAGGCGGTCGACGAGGTGATCGCGGCCAATCCCGACAAGGTCGAACAGGCACGCGCCAAGCCGACCATGGCCGGCTGGTTCGTCGGCCAGGTGATGAAGGCGACCGGCGGCAAGGCCAATCCGCAGGTCGTCAACGACCTCGTCAAGGCCAAGCTGGGCATCGAGTAAGCATGTTCGTCCGCACCGCCGGAGACCGCGACCTCGCAGCCGTACGAGCGTTGCTGGTCGAGACCTGGCATGCCACCTATGACGCGATTTACGGTGCCGAGCGGGTCACCGAGATCACCAATGAAAGGCACTCGATCGCTTCGTTGAAGGCCAGGTTGGCAAAGCCGAACAGCGAGTTCCTCGTTGCTGATGATGGCAAGCGCATTGGCGGCATGGCGTTTGCCGAAGCCGTCGGAGACGGCGGCGTGGTCATGCTCAGGCAGCTCTATGTGCTTCCCTTGCTGCAGGATCGAGGTATCGGCGGCATGCTCCTCGACGAAATCATCGAGAGTTTTCCGGAAGCCCACCGCATTCGGCTCGAAGTGGAAGAGAAGAACGGCCGAGCCGTTGCCTTCTATCAGGCCAATGGCTTCGTCCAGGCCGGCCGCACCGAGAATTGCGGCTCCGCCGGCTCGGCCATCCCGGCGCTGATCTATGAACGGGTACTTGCCGCCTGAGCACCAGGGCGGCGTGATCACCTTCGCGCGAGCGCGAGACCCGGGCTCTGTTTTCGTTTGACGGCCCTGATGTGCGGCACCAAAGCTGCAAATGCCGACCCGCGCGAAGCCGGAATAATCCGGCACGCGCAGGACGGCTTTTGGGGGGAACCATGCCAAGTCTGCCGGAACTGATGCCGACCGAGGTGTCGGACGAAACTTTTGGTGGCGTCACCTATCACATAGCGGGCGAACTGGTGCCTGTGCTTTCCGTCGACGTGACGCGGATGCCCGTCTATTTCGAGCACCACATCCTGTTGTGGAAGAATTCCACGATCTCCATCGGCCTGAAATCGCTGAAGGGTGCGCTGAAGCGCATGATGGCCGGCATGCAGATTTTCGTCACCGAGGCGTCAGGGGCGGGCGTCATCGCCTTCAGCCGCGACGGGCCGGGTCACATCGTGCCGATTCACCTGCGGCAAGGCGAGGAGATCCAGGTCCGCGAGCACCAGTTTCTCGCCGCCACTGGCAATGTCGACTACACATTCGAGCGTGTACGCGGCCTGGCGACGATGCTGTTCGGCCAGAGCGGCTTCTTCATCGACCGGTTTCGCGGCGATACCGGTGACGGCATCGTCTGGCTGCACGGCTATGGCAACGTTTTTGAAAAGACGCTCGCTCCGGGCGAAACCATAGACATCGAGCCCGGCGGCTGGCTGTTCAAGGATGCCTCGGTCAGGATGGAAACCAAGATCGACCGGCTGTCGAGCGGCTTCTTCGGTGCCAACATGAATTTCATCGTCAACCGCTTCACCGGCCCGGGCAGGGTCGGTATCCAGTCGATGTACCTGCATATGCCAACCGAGGAGTAGGTCGGGGAGCCGCAGGCGGGACGGATGGAGGCCGGAGCAATTCCAGGAAAAGTCCGTAGCGCTTTCCCCAGGGAATTGCGTGAAAACAAAGAGTTGGAGCGGTTCGGCGATTCTCGCTGAACCGCTCCAGGATCAGCGCGAACGCAGCGGCGGCGACGGCTCGCGCATCAGCAGTTCGAGGTCCGCTGTGCGCCTGACGCCGGCGGCGTCGCGCCTGCAAACAGCAATCGAGAGTGCGAACGCCGATCAGGCGGTGGGAACTTCCACATTGTCGATCAGCCTGGTTTTTCCCAGCCAGGCGGCGGCGAGAACGCGGCCGGCGCGGTCGTGCCGCCATGGAGTGAGTGTCAGGCTTTCGCGGGCCTCGACATAATCGACCTTCTGGAAGCCGGCGGCGATCAGGGCGCGGCTTGCTTCGGCGATCGTTTCCTCTTGACCTGCGCCCGCTGCCAGCGCCGCTGCCGCCTTGCGCAGGACAAGGTTGAGCCGGCGGGCGATCTGGAGTTCGGCCTCATCGAGATAGGCGTTGCGCGACGACATGGCGAGGCCATGCGCGTCGCGTATGGTCGGCGCGCCGATGATTTCGACGGGCAGGTCGAGGTCGTGGCAAAGCTGCCTGACGACGCAAAGCTGCTGGTAGTCCTTTTCGCCAAAGATGGCGACGTCGGGTGCAGCCTGCAGGAGAAGTTTGGCCACCACGGTGGCGACGCCGTCGAAAAAGGCGGGGCGAAAATCCGTCTCGAGCCCGGCCGACGGGCCGCCGACCGAGATTTTCGTGGCAAAACCGGCGGGATACATCTCGCTGACGTCAGGCGTGAAGGCAAGATCGGCCTTGGCCGTCGCCACCATGTCGAGGTCGCGCGCCAACTGGCGCGGGTACTTGTCGAGATCCTCGCTCGGCGCGAACTGCGTCGGATTGACAAAGATCGACACCACGCAGCGATCGGCTCTTTCGAGGGCGATCTTGACCAGCGAAAGATGCCCGTCATGCAATGCGCCCATGGTCGGCACCAAGGCGATGCGCAGCCGATCGCGCCGCCAGTCGAGGATTCGCGCGCGAAGCGCGGCAACGCTGTCGACGACGTCGGCCCGGCTCATGCTTCATCCCCGTCATTTGTTTTCGAGAAGACATGGGTAGGACCGGGGAAATCGCGGTCCCGCACCTCCGATGCGTAGCGCTCGGCGGCATGCGCGATCACACTGCGCAGGTCGGCATATTGCTTGACGAATTTAGGCACACGATCGACCGTCAACCCGACCATGTCGTCGGTCACCAGGATCTGGCCGTCGCAATCGCCGCTGGCGCCGATGCCGATGGTTGGAATGGCGATGCGGCGGGTGATGTCCGCGGCGACCGTCTCTATCGTTCCTTCGATGACCAGGGAAAACGCACCGGCCTTCTCAACCGCGAGCGCGTCGGCGATCAGCGTGGCCACATTCTCGTCCGTGCGGCCCTTGATCTTGTAGCCGCCATCCTTTTCCACCGATTGCGGCTGCAGGCCGATATGGCCCATGACCGGGATCTCGGCGGCCACGATCGCCGCGATCTGAGCGGCCATGTCGACGCCTCCCTCGAGTTTCACCGCCTGGCAGCCGGTCTCGCCAACGATGCGCCGCGCCGATGCCACGGCCTGCGCGGCTGAATCCTCATAGGTGCCGGCCGGCATGTCGACGACGACGCAGGCTTTGGCCGAGCCCCGCATCACGGCTTGGCCGTGCGCGATCATCATGTCCAGCGAGGCGCCCAGCGTCGTCTCATGGCCATGCAGGACCATGGCCACGCTGTCTCCGACCAGGAGCAGGTCGACATGGGGATCGAGCAGGCGGGCGATCGGGTAAGTGTAGGCGGTGAGGCACACGATCGGCATGCCGCCCTTGCGGCGGCGAATCAGGTCGGCGCCGATGCGAATGTCGGTGGTCGGCAATTGCGCGGCCAATCGTCGCCTCCTTCAGCCCCAGGCCGGACGGGATTTCCGGACGGGCGCGCAGAGCTTTAGAAAGAGCGGCAACGCTTGGCAAGCGCGCATCCGGTCACCCCCGGGGATCACAGGCTTGTGTCGGGTCCCTGGCGCGCCATTTGCGCGCTCCCCATGGCAAAACTCTTGCCTTCCCGAAAGCCTGACGCCATAAGCAGGAAACGGGCGCCGCCAGCGCGAGGGTTCTGAGATGAAGACTTTCCTGACGCAGTTTTTCACTTGGTGGAACAGCCAGACGCTGGGAACGCGCCTGCACACCTGGCGGTACGGCAAGAAGGTCGGCCAGGACGAGGCCGGCAACGTCTACTACGAAGGCGGCATCGATTCGGAAGGCCGTACGCGCCGCTGGGTCATCTACCGCAACTATTCGGAAGCTTCGGCCATTCCGCCGGGCTGGCACGGCTGGATTCACCATCGGGTCGATGTCGCTCCCCCCAGCGACGACTACCGGCCGCGCGATTGGCAAAAGCCACATTTGCCCAATCTGACCGGCACGCCAGCGGCCTATCGTCCGAAGGGCTCGGTGCTGACCAATCAACATCGCCCGCAGGTCACCGGCGACTACGACGCCTGGACGCCGGGGTCGTAACGGCGCGGGTTGTAACGGTAAGGTGCAGGCCGGTCCTTTATCGCCACAATTGGTGTTTAGCTGCTTGCTGATCAGAAAACGGCGACTAGCCTTGGCGATCGACGGAATCACCTGGGCGCGAACCACCGGTACCCCTGCATGAGCTTTTTCAACCCGATATGGACGGGCGGCCTGACGCTAGCCGCCAGCCTCGCCGTCAGCACCATCGCCTTTGCGGCTTCACCTGCACCCGCCGCCCCGGCGCCGGCGGCGCCCGCGGGATCGGATCGGATCACCAATCCGGTCGCCGAGTTCGCCGGCATCGACAAGATCACCGGCCGCATCATCACCTTCGATGTCTATATCGACGAGACGGTGCAGTTCGGCGCCCTGCAGGTGACGCCACGCGTCTGCTATTCCCGGCCGCAGAACGAAGAGCCGAAGACCGACTCCTTCGTCGAGGTCGACGAGATCACGCTCGACCGCAAGATCCGCCGCATCTTCACTGGCTGGATGTTTGCCGAAAGCCCGGGGCTCAATGCTGTCGAACATGCCGTCTATGACATCTGGCTGAAGGCGTGCAAGCAGAAGTCGGATGTGCCGGCGCCCGATGCCGGCAAGAGCGGTGCGACCAAGGCCGACGGGGCGAAAGCCGACGCGTCGAAGCCAGCCGCGGCCACAGTCGGTCCGGACGCGGCACAGCCCGACGACGCCGCGGAACCCGATACGACGGACACCAACAACTGATCTCTTGGAACCGCCATGGCTGGCGCGCGTTGGACAATCACCACGCGCGTGGAGGACACGCCAATGTCGGACAGCAAGCGGATCATGGCCAACAAGGCCGAGTTGCTGGAACTCGAAAAAGGTTTCTGGACCGGTGACGCCGCCTACTATGCTGCCAATGTCGATACCGAATGCCTGGTGGCGTTTCCGCAGATGGCACAGGCGATGGACAATGCCGATCTGGCCAAGACCGCAACCAAACCCAACCGCTGGCGCGACCTCGACATCGAGCTCAAGGGAATAATCGAACCCGGTAGCGATATCGTCATGCTGACTTACGAAGCGCGCGCGACGAGGGAGAATGGCGAGCCCTATGCGGCGTTGGTCAGCACCGGCTACGTCCATCGCGCCAACGGCTGGAAGATGATGTTCCATGCGCAGACGCCGCTCGAGGCTTCGCCCAAATAGGCCTTGATCCCTACGGAAAAAAGACCGCTTCACCTTTCAGCGCGTCGGCCAGCATCTTTTCGTATTTGCCGCGCGGCACGTCTACCGCGCCGAAGCGCTTCAGGTGCTCGGTGGTGAACTGCGTATCGAGGAGCGCGAAACCGCGTGCCTTCAGGCGCTCGACGAGATGCACGAGGCAGGTCTTCGACGCGTCCGTTTCTTTGGAAAACATGCTTTCCCCGAAAAACACCCGCCCGAGCGAGACCCCATAGAGCCCGCCGACCAGACGCCCCTCGCGCCATGCCTCGACCGAATGGCAGTGTCCCATCCGGTGCAGTTGCACATAGGCTTCGCGGATCGGCGCGTTGATCCATGTCGAGCGGCGCTCCTCGCGCTTTTCGGCACAGCCGTCGATCGTCGCCTCGAAATCGAAGTCGAAACGGATGTCGAACGGGTGCCTACGGATCGTCTTCTTCAGGCTTTTGGGCGTGTGAAAGCCATCGAGCGGAATGACGCCCCGCGTCTCCGGTCGCACCCAGAAGACCTCGGGGTCACCAGCACTCTCGGCCATCGGAAAGACGCCCGAGGCGTATGCCTTGAGCAGAAGGTCGGTGGGAATGCGATAGCCTGGCGCGTAGGGACGGGTCATCGCGTCATTATAGCGGCAAGTTGGGGCTATTCGCCCTTGGCCAGATATTTTTCCAGCCAATGGATGTCGTAGTCGCCGTTGGCGATGTCGGCATTGCCGACGAGATCGCGAAACAGCGGCAATGTCGTCTTGATGCCATCGACGACGAATTCGTCAAGCGCCCGGCGCAGCCGCATCATGCATTCGACGCGATTGCGCCCATGCACGATCAGCTTGCCGATCAGGCTGTCATAGTAGGGCGGGATCTTGTAGCCGGAGTAGACACCGGAATCGACACGGATGCCGAGGCCGCCGGGCGTGTGGAAATGGGTGATGGTGCCGGGCGAGGGGGTGAAGGTGCGCGGATCCTCGGCATTGATGCGGCATTCGATGGCGTGGCCGTTGAACTTGATGTCTTCCTGCCTGACCGAAAGGCCGCCGCCGGAAGCGACGCGGATCTGCTCGTGGACCAGATCGATGCCGGTAATCGCTTCCGTCACCGGATGCTCGACCTGGAGGCGCGTGTTCATCTCGATGAAATAGAACTCGCCGTTCTCGTACAGGAACTCGATGGTGCCGGCGCCAGAATAGCCGAGATCGGCAATCGCCTTGGCGCAGATGCCGCCGATGCGCGACCGTTCCTCGGCGTTGAGCGCCGGCGAATTGGCCTCTTCCCAGACTTTCTGGTGGCGCCGTTGCAACGAACAGTCGCGCTCGCCGAAATGCACGCCGTGGCCAAAGCCGTCGCCGAACACCTGCACCTCGATGTGGCGCGGTTTCTCCAGGTATTTCTCGATGTAGACCGCGTCGTCGCCGAAGGCCGCGCCCGCTTCCGAGCGCGCCGTCTGCAAGGCGATCTCGAGGTCGGCCTCGGTATGCGCCACCTTCATGCCGCGTCCGCCGCCGCCGGCCGAAGCCTTGATGATGACGGGATAGCCGATCTCGGACGCAATGCGCCTGGCTTCCTTCTCCTCGGTCACCGCGCCGTCGGAACCCGGCACCACCGGAATGCCGAGGCGTTTTGCCGTGCGCTTGGCCTCGATCTTGTCGCCCATGACGCGGATGTGGTCGCCGGACGGGCCGATGAAGGTGATGTTGTGTGCCGCCAGAATGTCGGCGAACTTGGCGTTCTCCGACAGGAAGCCGTAGCCCGGATGCACGGCGTCGGCGCCAGTGATCTCGCAGGCCGCGACGATCTGGTGAATGTTGAGATAGCTGTCGCGCGACGGCGGCGGACCGATGCACACGCTCTCGTCGGCGAGCCTGACATGCATGGCGTCAGCGTCGGCGGTCGAATGCACCACCACGGTCTGGATGCCGAGTTCCTTGCAGGCACGCAGCACCCGAAGCGCGATTTCGCCGCGATTGGCGATGAGGATCTTCTGGAACATCCGGTCGGCTCTACTCGATCACGACGAGCGGCATGCCGTATTCGACCGGCGTGGCGTCCTCGAACAGGATCGCCGTCACGGTGCCGGCGCGTGGCGAGGGGATCTGGTTCATTGTCTTCATCGCCTCGATGATCAGCAGCGTCTGGCCTTCCTTGACCTTCTGGCCGATCTCGATGAACGGCTTGGCGTCCGGCGAGGGCGCGAGGTAGGCGGTGCCGACCATGGGCGAAGGGACGGCGTTCTTGGACACGTCGACCGCCGCCGGGGCAGCCGCGGCGACAGATTGGGCGGCCGCTGCCGGCGCATAGGTCGGTTGCGGTGCGGCGATCGCATGGACGGTGGGCGCCTGCCGCGACACCCGCACTTTCAGGTCGCCGAGTTCAACCTCGATCTCGGTCAGGTTGGTGTCGTTCAGTATGCCCGCGAGATCGCGGATCAGTTGCTGGTCAACACCGGTCTTCTTTATCGACATTTTCGAGCCTTCTGTTTGTTGGCCGGTCATAGGCGTGCGGCCAGCGCTTGCAGCGCCAGCGTGTAGCCGAGCGGCCCAAAGCCACAGATCATGCCGACAGCGACCGGCGCGACCATGGAGACGTGGCGGAACGGTTCCCGCGCGTGGATGTTGGAAAGGTGAACTTCGGCGACCGGCAGCGGCGCGATCGAGCGGATGGCGTCGTGGATGGCGATAGAGGTATGGCTATAGGCGCCTGGGTTGATGACGATGCCGGCGGCTTTGTCGCCGGCTTCCTGGATCCAGTCGACAAGATCGCCTTCATGGTTCGACTGGCGAAAATCGATCTCGATCCCAAGCGATTTGCCTGCCTGCTTGCAGTCGTCCGCGATGGCTGCGAGCGTCTTGCCGCCGTAGATGCCTGGCTCGCGCTTGCCGAGCGCGTTGAGATTGGGACCGTTCAGGACGAAAACCGTTTTCAAAAAAGCCGACCTTTTCCGGCGCCAGCGTCAAGCCGGCGCGCTGGGCCTCTATACCGGGCATAGTCGTCCGCGGAAAGAGCGCAAGTGCGTTCTTTCACTGTCCACAACAGGCCGAAATGCGCCCGTGAAGAAAACCGCTTGCCGGTCAAAGCGCGGCTTTCGCCGCCTCGATCTTTTCGGCAAGCAGTTCCTGCCCGAGCGCCCCGAACACGACCTCGTTGCCGACGACGTAGGAAGGGGTTCCGGTGATCTGCAGCTTGTTGGCAAGATCGTAAGTCTTGGAGAAGGCCTGGGGGATCGACGCGTCCTTCATCTTCTCGCGCAGCGTCGCCTCGTCGGCGCCGAGCGAAAGCGCGATCTTGATCGCGGTTGCCTCGGTGGCGCGCCCCTGGCCGCCGAGCAGCGCATTGTGGAACTCGCCGTACTTCTGCGGCATCATCATGTGGAACGCCATCGAAACGACGCTGGCCTTCTGCGAATCCGGGCCGAGGATCGGGAATTCCTTGAGCACGAAGCGCAGATCCGGATCGGACTTGGTCAGCGCCCGCATGTCCTCGATTGCGCGTTTGCAGAAGCCGCAATTGTAGTCGTAGAACTCGACGATCGTGACCTTGCCGTTCGGGTTGCCGACGACCCCGTCGAAAGTGGAGTTGAAGATCTGGTCCTTGGCGTTCTTGATGACGCCGAGCGCCGCGAGCCGCTGTTCCTCCTTCTGCTTCGCTTCGAGCGCGTCCTGCACTTCGAGCAGCACTTCCGGATTCTTCAGCAGATAGTCGCGGATGATTCCCTCGACCTCGGTGCGGTCGATTTTGGTATCGGCCACCGCCGTCTGGACGGGCTGAGCCGTCTGGACAGGCTGAGCCGTCTGTGCCGTTCCGGCCTTCGCAACCTGCGGACTGCCGGCCACGAAACCGAAAGCCAGCATGGCAAGGGCGACCGCAACCCCCGTGGTGCCCAGCAGCAGTGCCTTTTTCATCGTTCTCGTTCCTTCTGCCTGTTTTCCGGTCTGTCGCAGCACGCGGCCGGAGGGTTCATGAAATTACTGGCTCTTGCCTGATGATTTGTAGTTAATGATGTCCTGGGCGCGTATCCAGCGCGGCTCGCCGCGCTTCATCTGCTGTTGCGCCCGCATGGCGAAGATCTTCGCATCCTTGTAGTCGCCGGAATAGAAGTGGCCTTCGGCGGTGGCAAGCTCGGCCCCCGGTATGTCTCCCAGCTCGCCGTAAGCCTGCGCCAGATAACGATACCCCGTGGAATTTTCCTTGTCGCGCCCCAGGCCATTGTTGATCTGTACGACGGCTTTCTTGAGCGAGTCGGGCGTGCCGACCGCCATCAGCGCCTGGCCAAGCGAGACAGGCAGCAGGCCGGATCGTGCCGGATCGAGGCTGACCGCTTTGGAATAAGCGTCGGCCGCATCTCCAGGTTTGTTCGCTTTCATCAATATGTCGCCGCGCAGCTCCTGGAAGTAGGCATTCTTGGGCTGCGCCTTGATCAGGGCGTTGGTCTTGGCGAGCGCCGAGGCGAGATTGCCGTAGAGATAGGTCGACTGGGCATCGCCATAGAGCGCCGCCATGCTGCCCCGCATCTTCTGCATCAGCCGCGCCGCGGCGGCCTGGCCTTCCATGTAGACGGCAATCTTCACCCGCATCATGTCATGGCGCTGCTGCAGCGTCGGCGGGTCGAGCTTGTCGACGTTGGGGCTTTGCTTGACCAGCACTTCGAGGTTGGCGATGCGGTCCTGCGGCATGGGATGGCTGATCCGGTAGGGATCGACCTGCGCGCCCGACAGCGACAGCGCGGTCTGGAAACGGTGGAAGGTCTTCAGCATGCCCATGCCGGACTGGCTGGTGGCGTTAAGATAGGTGATGGCCGAGCGGTCGGCCGTGATTTCCTCGGTGCGCTGATAGGCGAGGATGCTGCGCTGCGCCATCTCGCCGCCGCCTGCCGCCACGCCCATGCCGGCGCCGGCAAGACCGCGGCTGTTTGTGGTCGCGCCGGCAACCATGGCGCCGGCGCCGAGCAAGGTGGCGATGATGGCCATGGTCTTGGCGCGTTCGAGCTGGTCGCGCAGTTTCTGCTGGTGGCCGCCGGCGATATGCCCGGCTTCGTGCGCGATGACGCCGATGATTTCGTTCGGCGTCTCAGCCGTCATCAGTGCGCCGGTGTTGATGAACAGACGGCGCCCGGTGACGAAGGCGTTGAAGCAGGAATCGTTGACCAGCACGATGTCGATGCCGTCATTCGCCAGCCCAGCCGCCCTGAAGATCGGCCGCGCATAATCGCGCACCAGAGCTTCGATCTCGGCGTCGCGTACCACTGGCACGCCCTGGGCGAAGGCGGTCGCCGAACCGGCCACCGCAACCGCGGCGGCAAGCGAAATCGTCGCGAAGACACGCGCTGTCTTGGCAATCGTCGATCTGGATCGGCTCAACATAATGTGTCCACTGGTAGACGAGCGGGCGAAAGATGAAAAGTCGGCGCCGGAAAAACTTCCTCAACTTGTGATCCTAACATCAATCGGGCATTTGTGCGGCGCATGCGTCAGGACCTGGCGCGCTCAATCCTCGGAACAGGGGTAAAAATGGTCGTTTCGCTCTCCCATCGCGGCAATGTCGAGCCGTTCCACGCCATGGATGTACTGGCCGAAGCGAACCGGCTGAAGGCCCAAGGCGTGCCGGTGATTTCCATGGCGGTTGGCCAGCCATCCGATCCAGCGCCCGTACGGGTTCGCGCCGCCGCGGCCAAGGCGCTGGAGCATGGACGCATAGGCTATACCGACACCTTGGGTCTTGCCTCGCTGCGCAAAGCGATCGCCGGGCATTACGCGGACCACTATGGCCTCGATGTCGACCCCGGCCGGATCGGGGTGACCACCGGATCGTCGGCGGCCTTCAATCTCGCCTTCCTGGCGATGTTCGATCCGGGCGACCGGGTCGCCATCGCCGCGCCCGGCTACCCCGCCTATCGTAACATCATGGCGGCCCTTGGCATGGACGTGGTCGAAATCGAGCTCGGCGATGCGGCTTATCTGCATGCCGGCCATCTGGAGGCCGCGCATCGCGAGAAGCCGCTGAAGGGCGTGCTGTTCGCAAGTCCGGCCAATCCGACCGGCGCCGTCATACCGGCCGACGAGCTGGCGACCCTGGTCACCACGGCGGAGTCACTCGGCATCGCCGTCATTTCCGATGAGATCTACCATCGGCTGGCCTATGGCGCCCCGGACACCACGGCACTCGCCTTTAGCAACAGCGTGACGGTGATCAACTCCTTCTCGAAATACTACTGCATGACCGGCTGGCGCATCGGCTGGATGGTGTTGCCGGACGAACTCGTGCGCCCCGTCGAGCGCATCGCCCAGAGCCTCTACATCTCGCCGCCGGAGCTGTCGCAGATCGCGGCGATCGAGGCCTTTGCCGCAACCGAGGAATTGGAGGCGGTGAAACGACGCTATGCCTGGAATCGCGAGCTCTTGATGAAGCGACTCCCGGAGTTGGGTTTTCCCCTGGCGGCGCCCATGGATGGCGCCTTCTATGCCTTTTGCGATGTCACCCGGCACAGCAATGACAGCATGGCCTTTGCCCGCAAGATGCTGGCCGAAGCGCATGTGGCGGCGACGCCCGGCCGCGACTTCGACACCCGGGCTGGGCACCGTACGATGCGGTTTTCCTATGCCGGCAGCCACGACGACATGGTCGAGGCGCTGGCACGCATCGAACGCTGGTTGAGGTAGCGCTATGCCGGAGCTCGAACAGGCGCTGGCGGAAGTCGCGGCGGAAATGGCTGAACGCACCGATCGCGGCGATGTCGCGACCTACATTCCCCAACTGGGCAAGGTCGACCCGAAGAAATTCGGCATCGCCGCCGTCACCAATGATGGCCGCACGCTGGTGGCCGGCGATGCCGACCAGGTTTTTTCGATCCAGAGCATCTCGAAGGTGTTCACCCTGACGCTGGCGCTCGGCAATGTCGGCGACGCGCTGTGGGAGCGGGTAGGGCGTGAGCCCTCCGGCAACCCGTTCAACTCGATTGTCCAGCTCGAGCATGAGAACGGCATTCCGCGCAATCCGTTCATCAATGCCGGCGCCATCGTCATTTCCGACATCCTGCTTGCCGGCCACCAGCCGCGCGAGGCGATCGGCGAGATCCTGCGCTTCATCCAGTTCCTCTGCGACGACGAGACAATCATTATCGACCGCGAGGTCGCGGCCTCCGAACGCGCGACCGGCTACCGCAACTTCGCACTCGCCAATTACATGAAATCCTTCGGCAACCTCCATCATGCGCCGGAACTGGCGCTGGGCGTCTATTTTCACCATTGCGCCATCGCCATGAACTGCCGGCAGCTGGCAATGGCCGGCCGCTTCCTCGCCAATGGCGGCAAGAACCCGGCTACCGGGCATTCCGTGGTCTCGGCGGAGCGGGCGCGGCGCATCGGCGCCATGATGCTGACCTGTGGCCACTATGACGGCTCGGGCGATTTCGCCTTCCGCGTCGGTATTCCCGGCAAGAGCGGCGTCGGCGGCGGCATATTGGGCATCGTGCCGGGTGTCGCTTCGCTCGCCGTCTGGTCGCCCGGCCTCAATGCCAACGGCAATTCCAAGCTGGGTTCGATCGCGCTGGAAAAGCTCGCCAGGATGATGAACTGGTCGATCTTCGCGCCATAAGGATCACGACCTGCCGGACATGAAAAATCCCGCGCCGTTCGTTTCGATCGGCGCGGGATTCTTTTTGTCAGAAAATCAATTCAACAGTTTGAAAAGCTTAGAAAAACCCTTTCCGCTGCCACCAGCCGGCACGCTTCGGCTTTTCTTCGGCCTTGGCTTCGGGCTCATCGGCCACGGTCGAGGAAACCACCGGCACGACAGGTGTATCGGCTGCTGCCGCCTTGCGGCGTGACGGCCGGGCCTTCGGTGTCTCCCCGGCGGCCGCTGCCTCGTCTGATGCCGTGGCCGGCGTCTCGGCGGGTGCCTGCACGGCTACTTCCGCGGTCGGCTCCTCGGCGGTGGCTTCGGCGGCTGCCTTCTTCGGCTTGGCTGCGCGACGCGGCTTCTTGGGCTTCTCGGTGCTCGGCGCCTCGTCGCTCACGGCAGCCGCCGGTTCTTCGACGGCAGCGGCAGCCACCGGCTCGATCGACACAGGCTCGCTTAGGGAAGCGTCAGCCTCGGCAGGCTCGGTCGCGTCGCCGGCTTCCGCCTCGGTCTCGCCTTCGCCGTCTTCGCGACGGTTGCGCTTGCCGCCGCGTTTGCCGCGCCGGCGCTTCTTGCCTTGGCCATCGTCGGATGCTTCCGCCGTTTCGACGGTCTCGCTTGCGGCGACCGCGGCCTCGTCGTCTGTCTCGGCGTCGTCATGGTCCGCCGCGCCTTCCGACGCGGAGAGGCCGTCATCTGACGTGGAGAGAGAAGTGCCGTCCGTCGGGGCGCCATGCTCGCGGTCGCGATCCTTGCCGCCGCGCCGCCTGCGACGCTTGCGGCGCTTGCGGTCGCGGCCTTCGCCTTCCTCACCGGATCTGGGCTGCTGATGCTGCGACGGCTGGGCGTGCCGTGGTTGCTCGGCTTGAGCCGGCGCTTCGTCTTCCTCCTCGACGACGACGATCTCGTCCTCGGGCTCTTCCGGCTCGACATAGGCCGGCAGACTGCGCACCTCGACGAAGCCTTCCGGCTTCTCGGCCAGTGCCCCGCGGAAGATCGCATAGTGCTGCGAGCCGACCGTATCGTCGGCCTCGATGGTGACGGTCAGGCCGAAGCGGCTTTCCAGTTCCACCAGCGTGCCGCGCTTGTGGTTGAGCACGTAGAGCGCGGTCGCGGCCGGCGTGCGTACCGTGATGTGGCTGCGCGAATCCTTGAGCAGGAATTCCTCGATCGCCCGTACCACCATCAGCGCCACCGACGAATCGGAGCGCACATGCCCGGTGCCGCCGCAATGCGGGCACGGCTTCATGGTCGATTCCAGCACGCTGGCGCGGATGCGCTGGCGCGACATCTCCATCAGGCCGAAATGCGAGATGCGGCCGACCTGAATGCGTGCGCGGTCGTTCTTGAGGTGATCCTTCAGCCGCTTCTCGACGGAGCGGTTGTTGCGGTTCTCCTCCATGTCGATGAAGTCGATGACGATCAGGCCCGCAAGGTCGCGCAGCCGGAGCTGGCGGGCGACTTCCTCGGCCGCTTCCAGATTGGTGTGGAGCGCGGTGTCCTCGATCGAGTGCTCCTTGGTGGAGCGGCCCGAATTGACGTCGATGGCTACCAGCGCTTCGGTCTGGTTGATGATGATGTAGCCGCCGCTCTTCAGCGTCACTTGCGGCTGCAGCATGCGGTCGAGCTGCGCCTCGATGCCGTTGCGCACGAAGATCGGCGTCGTGTCGCGGAACGGCTGAACCACCTTGGCGTGGCTCGGCATCAGCATGCGCATGAAGTCCTTGGCTTCGCGGTAGCCCTCTTCGCCGGAAACCAGAATCTCGTCGATATCCTTGTTGTAGAGATCGCGCACCGAGCGCTTGATCAGGCTGCCTTCTTCATAGACGAGGGCAGGGGCCGTGGACTGGAGCGTGAGATTGCGCACGTTCTCCCACAGTCGCATCAGATATTCGTAGTCGCGCTTGATCTCGGCCTTGGTGCGGCTCTCGCCGGCGGTGCGCAGGATGACCCCCATGCCTTGCGGCACTTCGAGATCGGCAACGACTTCCTTGAGGCGCTTGCGGTCGACCGCGCTGGTGATTTTGCGCGAAATACCGCCGCCGCGCGCCGTGTTCGGCATCAACACCGAATAGCGGCCGGCGAGCGACAGGTAGGTGGTGAGCGCCGCGCCCTTGTTGCCACGCTCTTCCTTGACGACCTGCACCAACAGGATCTGCCGGCGCTTGATCACTTCCTGGATCTTGTACTGGCGGCGCACCGGCTTGCGGCGGTTGCGCACTTCCTCGAGTGCATCCTCAGCGCCGACGGATTCGATCTCATGATCGTCGGGATGGGAAGAGGATACTTCCTCGAGCATCCCGCGATCATTGTCGCTGGAAGTGGCTTCGCTGCCCTGTTCCGGCTGCGGAACAGGCTCGGAAATCACATCGGCTTCGACGGAGGCGGCGATCGACTTGGGGTCGCCGTCGCTGGTCTCGCTTTCGTCCTGTACTGAAGAGCCCCCGTCATCTTCGGATGCACCGTCCTGTTCGGATGCACCGGCGTGCTCCGAGGCATCCGCCGCGTGTTCCGTGATCCCGGAAACGTCGGGCATGTCCTCGGCGACGGCATCCGCGCCATTGTCGCTGTGTTCGTCTGCCTCGCCAGCGGTTTCGTTTGCCTCGCCGGTATCGGCTGTGCCGGCATCGCGCCTGTTTTCACCACGGTCGCGGGTCTTGCCGCCGCGCCGGCGACCGCGCCGTCCACGATCCCGGCTCTGGCGATCGTCGCCTTCGCCGTCCTCGTTCTCTTCGTCCTCGGCCTCCTGTGCTTCCGCGCGCAGCAGTGCCTGACGGTCGGCGACCGGAATCTGGTAGTAGTCGGGGTGTATTTCACTGAAGGCGAGAAAACCGTGACGGTTGCCGCCATATTCGACAAAGGCTGCCTGAAGGGAGGGTTCGACGCGCGTTACGCGGGCGAGGTAGATATTTCCTTTGAGCTGCTTCTTGTCCTGGGATTCAAAGTCGAATTCTTCGATACGGTTACCGCGTACGACGACAACGCGTGTTTCCTCCGGGTGGGAGGCGTCTATCAGCATTTTGTTGGGCATTATTTCGTTTCCCCCCGGCAGCCGTCAGCCGCAGCTGGCGGGGCAAAGCCCGCTGCTGTGTGTCTGGATGAGAGTGGGTGCCGGATAATTGAACGTCCGCCGGACGCTGCCCGCGTGTCATGGCGGTGCCGCCCGCAGCCATATTGGCGCGGTTTGATGCGGACCTTTCCATGATTGCGCTTGAAGCCATCGTCACCAGCAGAACCTTTTGAACCAAAGCCCGGAAACCGGACCAGCTTGTTTGCTCATACAGAGCCGGCGCGGGAACAAACCCGGCCGTTTTCCTCACGCAGGCGATTCCCCCGCCACGGGAGCACACCTGCGAAATTCGTCGCAATCACCTGAAGCCTTTTCGCCTGAAGCGAAAGGAGCCGCCTTTCATCTGACCCTGTAGCAGGAAGCTGCGGAGGAGGGCGGTTCCAGGATTGCAGTGATCCACCATCGCTTTTATGATTTGGCGGGTTGGAAGGCAACCCCGATTTCCGATGCCGGCAAAAACCAGTTCCGTTGCGTAAGCCTGGGTTCCGATCCTGCATGAAAAGGCTTGGTTAACCTTCTCTGGATACCAATCGTTAATCGAGTTCGCGGCCTAACCGGCACTTCGACGAAACGAGCCGGCGCCTGGCGCCAAACCGGGAGCGACTGGAAGAGAGATGGGACTGGCGGACTTCACAGACAAGGGATGTCGTGTTGGCGGCCAGATCCTCGGTGCCTTCTGTCTCGTGCTGCTGGTGGTGTTTTCGTTCGCCTTTTCCACTATTGCCGATGCCGCCGACGCGCCGCTCGTGGCGAAGGGCTACAAAATGGCCGGCGATGCCACCAAGATGCGCATCGTCATGGATTTCGATCGCGAGCCTGACATCAAATGGTTCCTGCTGCGCGGGCCCAACCGCCTTGTCATCGATCTTGCGAACACCCGATTTGCCGTCGATGCCAAGGATTTGAAGCCGCGTGGCCTTGTCAAGGGCGTGCGGCTCGGCGAACTCGGCGAGGGCGTCTCGCGACTGATCCTGACCGGCAAGGGGCCGTTCGCCGTCGACAAGCTCGATGTGCTCAAGAACGAGGACGGAAGCGGCTACCGCATTGCCATCGACATGTCGGCGGCGTCCGAACGTGAGTTTGACGCCGCCCTTGCCAATCAGGCACTGAGCACCGGTTCCACGGTTTCGACCGACAAGGGCGGCCGGGTCGGCACGGGACCAGTCTCCAATCCGGGCCACCGATTCACCGTCGTCATCGACCCCGGCCATGGCGGCATAGATGGCGGCGCCGAGGGCCTGCACGGTACTATCGAGAAGAACGTCACGCTGGCCTTTGCCACGGAGTTGCGCGACAAGCTCGCGGCCATCGGCAAATACGATGTCTTCATGACCCGTGATACCGATGAATATCTGCGCCTGGACGACCGCGTCCGCATTGCCCGCCAGCATGAGGCCGATCTGCTGATTTCCATTCATGCCGACACGATCAGCGTCAAGGGCATCCGCGGCGCCACTGTCTATACGGTCTCCGACAAGGCTTCCGACCCGGAAGCGCAGGCGCTTGCCGACCGTGAAAACCTGTCCGACCAGTTCGCCGGCATGGTCATCAAGGACGACAACAAGGAAGTGACCGATATCCTGATCGACCTGATCCGCCGCGAGACGCACACTTTCTCGATGAGTTTTGCCCACACATTGGTCGGTCAGCTCTCGACCAGCGTCGGCCTTATCAACAATCCGCAGCGTTCGGCCGGATTCAAAGTGCTGAAGGCCCCGGACGTGCCGTCCGTGCTAGTCGAGCTCGGCTATCTCTCGAACGCCAAGGACGAGGCGCAACTGCTCGACGCCGAGTGGCGCGGCAAGGCAGCGCAAAGCATCGCCAACGCCGTCGCATTGTTCGCTTCCGCGCGCGCCGGGATCGGAACCGGAGGTTGACCTCTGTCGCGGCGCCTGCAACCAGAGGCGGCGTTGCGGGATGACAACACCCGGCACTTTTATTTCCGGCTTGTGGCCGTGAAACGCGGCCCTGCCGTATTTTGTCCACATGGTGGCGACATGGGTTTTCGATTGCGGATTGGGACCGGCTCGAAAGCTTGCGTGGAAGGCGGCTTCGTTTAGGAAATTCCCGAACCAAGGACTGGAGCGGGTATGATTCGTCTCATTGGCTATTTTTTCGGCATCGGAACGACGCTGGCCCTTCTGGCCGCGGCGGGCGTTGCCCTCTACATCGGCCATATAGCAAAGGATCTGCCCGACTACGAAGTGTTGGCCAAGTACGAGCCTCCGGTGACCACCCGTATTCATGCCTCGGATGGCTCCCTGATGGCGGAGTATGCACGAGAACGGCGCCTGTATTTGCCAATCCAGGCCATCCCGGATCGCGTCAAAGCCGCCTTTCTGTCCGCGGAGGACAAGAATTTCTACAGCCACCCTGGTGTCGACATAACGGGGTTGGGCAGAGCGGTGATGACTTATGTTTCGGGTGGCCCCATGCAGGGCGGCTCGACGATCACCCAACAGGTTGCCAAGAACTTCCTGCTGACCAACGAGCGCTCCCTGGAACGCAAGGTCAAGGAAGCCATCCTTTCGTTCCGCATCGAACAGGCCTATTCCAAGGATCGTATCCTCGAGCTCTATCTCAATGAGATTTTCTTCGGCTTCAACGCCTATGGTGTCGCCGGCGCCGCACTGACCTACTTCGATAAATCGGTGAACGAGCTGACCGTGGCCGAGGCCGCTTATCTGGCATCGCTCCCGAAAGGTCCGGCCAACTACAATCCCTTCAAGCACGCCGACCGGGCTATCGAACGGCGAAACTGGGTGATCGGCCAGATGGTCGAAAACGGTTATGTGACGCCCGAAGAGGGCGCAAAGGCGAAGGCCGAGCCGCTTGGCGTTGCTCCGCGCCGCACCGGCTCCTACCTTTTCGCCGGCGAGTACTTCACGGAAGAGGTTCGTCGGCAGATCATCGCCCGCTATGGCGAGAACGCGCTCTATGAGGGCGGGCTGTCCATCCGCACCACCCTCGACCCGAAGGTCCAGCTCATTGCCCGCAAGGCGATGCAGAATGGATTGATGAAATACGATACTTTGCGCGGCTATCGCGGGCCGGTGAAGACGATCGACGTCTCGGGCGACTGGGGTGTGCCGTTGGGCGCCGTCAAGGGACTGGAAGACGTTCCCGAGTGGTCGCTGGCCGTCGTGCTCGACAGTTCGGCGTCCGGGCTATCGATCGGCCTGCAGCCCGCACGCCAGGCGTCGGGCGATATCGTGAAGGAACGCGTCGAAGGCACCGTCAGCAAGGAAGACATGGGGTTTGCCATGCGCCATGTGGTCGACGGCAAGACAGTCAAGGCCAAGTCGCCGGCCGACGTGCTGAAGCCGGGCGACGTCATCTTCGTCCAGAAGAACGACGGTTCCGACAATGCCTACAGCCTTCGCCAGGTTCCCGAGGTGGAAGGCGGCCTGATCGCGATGGATCCGCACACCGGCCGCGTGCTGGCCATGGTCGGCGGTTTTTCTTATTCGCAGTCGGAATTCAACCGCGCCACGCAGGCAATGCGCCAGCCGGGCTCCTCGTTCAAGCCGATCGTCTATTCTGCCGCGCTCGACAATGGCTATACCCCGGCCTCGGTGATCATGGACGGACCGATTACGATCCAGAGCGGCAACACCACCTGGACGCCGAAGAACTATGACGGCACGGTCGCCGGCCCGGCGACACTGCGTTCCGGCATCGAGAAGTCGCGCAACCTGATGACGGTGCGGCTTGCCAATGACATGGGCATGAAGCTGGTCGTCGAATATGCCGAGCGCTTCGGCGTCTATGATCATCTGGCGCCATATCTGCCGATGGCGCTGGGTTCGGGCGAGACGACCGTCATGCGCATGGTTTCGGCCTATTCGATCATGGCCAATGGCGGTAAGTCGATCAAGCCGTCACTGATCGACCGTATTCAGGACCGCTACGGCAAGACGGTGTTCAAGCAGGACGAGCGTGGCTGCGAAGGTTGCAACGCGACTGAGTGGAAGAATCAGCCGGAGCCGGAACTTGTCGACAATTCCGAGCAGGTGCTCGATCCGATGACCGCCTACCAGATCACCTCGATGATGGAAGGCGTCGTCCAGCGCGGCACCGGTGCCACCGTCGGCGAGCTTGGCCGCCATATCGCCGGCAAGACCGGCACCACCAACGACGAGAAGGACGCCTGGTTCATCGGCTACACGCCGAACCTCGTGGTTGGTCTCTACATGGGTTACGACACGCCGCGCGGCCTTGGTCATGGCGCCACCGGCGGCGGTCTTGCCGCCCCGATCTTCAAGGATTTCATGCGCGTGGCGCTGGACGGCACGCCCAATGTCGACTTCAAGGTGCCTGACGGCATGAACCTGATCGCCATCAACCGCAAGACCGGCATGCGCGCCACCTCGGGCGATCCGGGCACCATCATCGAGGCCTTCAAGCCGGGCACCGGCCCCGCCGATAGCTACTGGGTAATCGGCATGGGCGCCGACGGCTCCAATGCCTCCGGCGGCGCGTTGTCGCCACAGGCCAACCAGGCCATCCAGGACGGCGGCGGCGGCCTTTACTGACGGTTCACACGTCCAAATGGGCCAGCCTCGAACTGGCCCATTTCGCTTTACACTTGGCGGCACCGTCCCTATGTATCGCGCCGACCGAAGCGTCATTTCAGCAACAGGACAAATTACCAGGCCATGCGCGCGGAAACGCAGAATATTGTCGACGAGATCAGGCAGGCGATAACCCTGCTGAGGAGGCATCTTTGACTGGGATCAGGCCATAAAGCGGCTTGAATACCTGAACGTGCGGGCCGAGGACGCCAGCCTCTGGAACGAACCGCTGGAAGCGCAGAAGCTGATGCGCGAACGCCAGGGCCTCGAGGAAGGCATCGCGGCGGTCAAGGGGCTGACCCAGGCGCTGGAAGATAACATCGGCCTGATCGAGCTGGGCGAGGAAGAGGGCGACGAAGGCGTCGTCGCCGAAGCCGAAGCCGCGATCCGCTCGATGCAGGGCGAGGCCAAGGCCCGCCAGGTCGAGACGTTGCTCTCGGGCGAGGCCGATGCCAACGACACCTATCTCGAAATCCACGCTGGCGCCGGCGGTACCGAAAGCCAGGACTGGGCCTCGATGCTGTTGCGCATGTACACGCGCTGGGCCGAGCGCCGCCGCTTCAAGGTAGAGGTGCTGGAAGTGCATGACGGCGAAGAGGCCGGCATCAAGTCCGCAACCTTGCTGATCAAGGGCCATAATGCCTATGGCTGGATGAAGACCGAATCCGGTGTCCATCGCCTGGTGCGCATCTCACCCTATGACAGCAATGCGCGCCGTCATACGTCGTTCTCCAGCGTCTGGGTCTATCCTGTCGTCGACGACAGGATTGAGATCGACGTCTCCGAATCGGACGTGCGCATCGACACTTATCGTTCGTCCGGCTCGGGCGGCCAGCACGTCAACACCACCGATTCGGCCGTGCGCATCACCCATATCGCCACCGGTATCGCGGTCGCCTGCCAGGCCGAACGCTCGCAGCACAAGAACAAGGCCAAGGCCTGGGAAATGCTGCGCTCGCGACTCTACGAGGAAGAGCTGAAGAAGCGCGAAGCGGTCGCCAACGCCACCGAGGCGTCGAAAAGTGATATCGGCTGGGGTCACCAGATCCGCTCCTACGTGCTGCAGCCCTATCAGTTGGTGAAGGATCTGCGCACCGGCGTCGAAAGCACCAGCCCGTCGAGCGTGCTCGACGGCGACCTCGACGATTTCATGGAGGCCTCGCTGTCACAACGCATCGAGGGCGGCGCGGGCGAAGTGGTAGCCGACCTAGATTAGGCTGCTTGTGCGGTCATCGCAAGGCTTCTGATTCGGCATGTTGCTCTCGTGCGGGACGGGGTCTTTCCCTGTCCCCAAAACGGGAGCGTCGCATGTTTGTCGCTCGTCCGGCGGCCCCACATCTTCGTGGGCTGCGGGGCGACTGGTTCTCCATTGCTGACGATCTGCGACCATATCACCGGCAATCAAGAGCATGTGATCGCGCGCATCTGCGATCGGCCGGCTGGAACCACTCCGGACCAATCCCGTTGTTTGCATGCCCCGCCTTCCGGGAACGAACTTGGTCTGAATCTCGTCAGGGGTAGCAGTATGTATGTCATGCGCGTGCGCCCCATGGTCTGGGCGCTGCGGCTTCTTGCGCCGACCAAGGAATCAGCCCAGCATCCAAACGCTGGGAGACAAAAAGCATTTATGGCCGGACGCGGCATATCTGCGACTGACGATCCGGCCACTGGGAAGACACGTTCCGGGAACGGGCAGGCGAAATGCTTGACGCTCGAAAGGAACGTCCCATGTCTGCTGCCACGCCCAGATCGGCCCGAGCCGTTCAACCGGTCGGCCGGCTTATGTTTTCCCTGTTCGCCATCGGCGTGATCGCGATGTTCGCGCCAGCTGCTTTTGCTCATGACGCCAAGCCGACGGCGGCAAAGCCGCAGGGTTGGAGCTATCCATTCGCCTGCTGCGCCAACTATGACTGTCGTGCCGCGCATACCGGCGAGGTGCTGGAGAAACCCGAGGGCTACGTGATCGCCGGCACCGGCGAGGTGGTTCCGATGACGGACAAGCGCGTCAAGGACAGCCCTGACGGCGAGTTTCACTGGTGCGCTCATCAAGCCGGTCTCGATGCCGGCAAGACGATATGCCTGTTCGTGCCGCCGCGTTCTTTTTGATGCCGCGCTGGCGGCCAACGCCCTTCGGCAGACGCGTCTGTTGACGGACGGTTGTCAGGATCGCTTCTTTATGGTGCCTTGCCGCTTGGGCGCAGGACAATGGAGAGGTGATGTTCATGGCCATCAAGGGAAGCTGCCACTGCAAGGCGACGATATTCGAGGTGTCGGAGGCGCCGCGGACGGTGACACAATGCACCTGTTCGTTCTGTTCGAAACGCGGCTCGCTTTGGGCCTACTATACCCCATCGCAGTTCAAGCTCGTCACGCCGCTGAAGAACGTTTCCTTCTATCAATGGGGCTCGAAGACCGTAAAGCATGGTTTTTGCGCAAGCTGCGGCTGCGGCACCTTCACCGAAACACCGGACTGGTCGACCGGCGAGCCGGATTTCGACAATCCGAAGATCAGCGTCAACTCGCGGCTGTTCGATGACTTCGATCTCGACAAGGTCGAAGTGGTGATCATTGACGGCAAGAATCTCTGGTAGCCCGTCAAGGGTGCTTCGTTGCGCAACAGAGCCCGGGAAAAGCCGCGACGCCCACTTTTCCCGTTCCGTTTTTCGCCGCATTTCATGGTACAAGTCGCGGTAAGGGCTGATTTGGCGCCGTCGTAAGGCGTGACTTGGAGAGGGAACCATCCTATGAAAAAGACCGTGCTCGTCGCGATGGCGACGGCTCTGCTCGTGACCGCGTGCACCACCACCGATCCGTATACGGGCGACCAGAAGATTTCCAACACGGCCGCGGGCGCGGGTCTTGGCGCCCTGGCAGGCGCCAGCCTTGGTCTGCTTGCTGGCGGCAATGATCGTCGCAACGCGCTGATCGGCGCCGGCATCGGCGCGCTGGCCGGGGGCGCCATCGGTGCAACCATGGACCAGAACGAGGCTGAACTGCGCCGGCAGCTCCAGGGCACCGGCGTCAGCGTCACCCGCAGCGGTGATCAGATCATCCTCAACATGCCGTCCGACATCACCTTCAACACCGACCAGGACGCGGTGAAGCCCGGCTTCTACCAGGTGCTGAATTCGGTGGCGCTGGTGCTGAAGAAGTTCAAGCAGACCACGGTCGACGTTTTCGGCCATACCGATTCGACCGGTGGCGACCAGCACAATTTCGATCTGTCGCAGCGCCGTGCGCTGGCGGTCGCGAACTATCTGTCCGGCCAGGGCGTCGATCAACGCCGCTTCGCCGTCACCGGATTTGGCAAGACAAGGCCCGTCGCGTCGAATGCCACGGCCGAGGGCCGGGCCCAGAACCGACGCGTCGAGATCCAGCTTTCGCCGCTCACCTGAGCAGAATCGCGTCTCAAGCGATGCGAGAAACGGCCCCAAATGGGGCCGTTTTTCATCCAGCCGTGTATTGGCGCTCGGTTTCGTGACAGCAGTCAAAGAAAATTAGCAAGATCTAATAAATTCTTTTCCGCGGCCGTGGAAAGGATTAGCATCGACGCTGTTCCAGAGAGGATGGGGCGGTTTAATCGGCCGCGCAATCAACATCGTTGCCGCCTCGGTCTTGCACGGCCAGATCATGAAATCTGGGAGGAATGCATGACAAGAACAGCCAGTCTTGGGCGCTGCGGCGTCCTCGCTTTGACAAGCGTTGTAGGCGCATGGTTAGGCCTCGCCACGGCTCATGCCGAGGACGCCAACAAGGCCGACATCGACGCGTTGAAGAAATCGCTCGCCAAATATCAGGATTACACCGCCGCCGTCCGCGATCTCTATCTGTCGACGGTCGGCTGCGTCTACTACAGCGGAGAAAAGATACCCGGCTCCATGGTTTATCCGAAGGGCGCCATGGGCATCCATTTCGTCAACGTCCCAAGTGTCGGCCAGAAACTAGATCCGATGCATCCCAATGTATTGATCTACGAGCCGACCAAGAAAGGCCTGAAATTGGTCGGCGTGGAGTGGCTGGTGCCGCTGACCCCGGACATCAAGGAACCACCCAAGCTGTTTGGTCAAACCTTCATGGGCCCGATGGAGGGACACTATCCGCTAATTCCCAGGGAGTTCGTCCACTACGATCTTCACGCCTGGCTCGAGGACAATCCGAACGGCATGTTCAGCCCGACGAACCCGAAGGTGAAATGCGACAAGGCCGAGTTTCCGATGCTGGAGAAACCGACCAAGATGATGCCCGGGCCGATGTGACCTGGAGCGGACCAGTGTCCAATGGAATTGCTGAACCGCCCCAATGTTTCGTTCCCACGCAATTCCGGGACGCTATACGCTTTCCTCGAATTGCTCTTGGCTGCAGGGCGAAAAAGGAGGCAAGCCGGGTAGCCGGCTTGCTGGCTGGAATCAGACCTTGGCGACGATGCGCATGAAGGCCGGCATGTCGTCGCCGAAGCCGACTGTGGTGTCGTTGTCTTCCTGATGATGGCGGGCAGGGCGGTTATTGCTGCGCTGCGGCCTGGTATCACCGCGCTCAGGCGCGCGCGGCTCATTGCGGTCGGACGATTTGCGCTCCGTGTTTTCCGAACGGATTGCATCCTTGCGCGCGCGCCGTTCGGCAATATCGGCCGTCTCGGCCACATCGGGCTGCGGTTGAGCAACCGCGGTCGCGGCATCTTCCTCGCTGTGCCTGCCGCGACGCTCGCCGCCCTTCTTGCGCCCGCCCCTGTCGTTGCGGTCCTCGTCCTTGCGGCCGGCACGGCGCGGCGCGCCTTTGCCGCGGCGCGGAGCATCGTCCTCGCCTTCGCTGGCAACCACCGTCGACAGGTCGCCGTCATGCCACTCGATCTTGGCGCCGATCAGCCGCTCGATGGCATCGATATACTTGGTGTCGGACTTGGTCGCGATGGTGAAGGACTTGCCCGAGCGCCCGGCGCGGCCGGTGCGGCCGATGCGGTGGACATAGTCCTCGGCGTGGATCGGCACGTCGTAGTTGAAGACATGGCTGACATCGGGAATGTCGAGGCCGCGCGCGGCGACATCCGAGGCGACGAGATAGCGCAGCTTGCCGTCGCGGAAATTGGCCAGCATCTGCATGCGCGCGCGCTGGTCCATGTCGCCATGCAGCGCACCGGCGTCGAAATCATATTTCAGCAGCGAGCGGAACAGCTCCGAAACCTCGATCTTGCGGTTGCAGAAGATGATCGCGTTCTTCAGCTCCGCGTCCTCGGCCTTGATCAGGTTACGCAGCGTTTCGCGCTTGTCCCAAGGCTTCGAGCCCGATTTGACCAGCCGCTGGGTGATGTTGGTAGCCGCCGACGCGGCCTTGGAGACCTCGACGCGGACCGGCGCATGCAGGAATTTTTCCGTCAGCTTGGTGATCTCCGGCGGCATCGTCGCCGAGAAGAACAGCGTCTGCCGAGTGAACGGGATCATCTCGCAGATACGCTCGATATCGGGAATGAAACCCATGTCGAGCATGCGGTCGGCCTCGTCGATGACCAGGATCTCGACGCCGTTGAGCAGCAATTTGCCGCGCTCGCGGTGGTCGAGCAGGCGGCCTGGCGTCGCGATCAGCACATCGGCGCCGCGCTCCAGTTTCTTGTCCTGCTCGTCGAACGACACGCCGCCGATCAGCAATGCGATGTTGAGCTTGTGGTTCTTGCCGTATTTGACGAAGTTTTCTTCGACCTGCGCGGCAAGCTCACGCGTCGGCTCCAGGATCAGCGTGCGCGGCATGCGGGCGCGGGCGCGGCCCTTTTCCAGCCGGGTCAGCATCGGCAGCACGAAGGAGGCGGTCTTGCCGGTGCCGGTCTGGGCAATGCCCAGCACGTCCTTGCCGAGCAAGGCGTGCGGGATCGCACCAGCCTGGATCGGGGTCGGCTGGGTGTAGCCGGCATCGGTGACTGCGGAAAGCACCTTCGGCGACAGGCCAAGGTCCGAAAAGGTCAACGCTTCTTGAGCGATCGTCGTGTCTGAGGACAAGTGTTGCTGTCTTTGGCTGGTTCGGGGAAGCGCAACGTCATTCGTCGCGGCAAGCGCCACGCGCCTGCAAGATTGGTATTGCGATTAGGCGCAAGCCCGCGATTTGTCAACAGAAACGGGCAGGATTGGTGCGATTGTGAAGTTGTAACCTTAATCGCGATGCTTAATCCGACCGCTTGTCTCCGTGCCGGCTCAGTAACGGAACTGTTCGGCCAGGATGCGTTCGTTCCAGGAGTGGTTGGGATCGAACAGCAAAGTCGCGGTGGCGGTCGGCGATTCCCGCACCGTAACCGATGTCACCGCCTTGACCTCCGTGTGGTCGGCGGCGGCGTTCACCGGCCGCTTTTCCGGCTCCAGAATGTCGAAGCGCACGGTCGCCTTGTTGGAGAGCAATGCGCCGCGCCAGCGTCGCGGACGAAACGGGCTGACCGGCGTGAGAGCCAGAAGCGGCGCGTCGAGCGGCAGGATAGGGCCGTGCGCGGAAAGATTGTACGCGGTCGATCCGGCCGGCGTCGCGATCATGACGCCGTCGCAGTTCAGTTCCTCGAGCCGTATCTGTTCATCGACGCTGATGCGGATCTTGGCCGTCTGATAGGATTGGCGCCACAGCGCAACTTCGTTGATCGCCAGCGCCATGACGTGTTCGCCATCCGAGGTGGTTGCCAGCATCTCCAGCGGGCGGATCGTCTCGGCGACCGCGGCCGCGATGCGCTCGGTGAGCCCTCCGGACCGGTACTCATTCATCAGGAAGCCGATGGTGCCACGGTTCATGCCGTAGACTTTCTTTCCAGTGCCCATCGTGTCGCGCAAGGTCTGCAGCAGGAAGCCGTCGCCTCCCAGCGCCACCACGACGGTCGCCTCGGCGACCGAACGTTGGCCATAGCGCGCCGACAGGCTTTCAACAGCCGCCTTGGCGTCTGTTGTCTCGGACGAGACGAAGGCGATGCTGTTGGCGGCTGTGCTCATGGCTTCCCGATCGCGACCGATTGGCGCCGGCAGGTTCTGGCCGCGCCAGCGCCGGGGTAGCATGGGGCGGGCGGGTCTGCAAAGAGAGCCTCCGCCAGTTCACGAAGTGACGTGCGGCAGTGCCGCCACATGGGCCGGTCGCGGTTGATGTCGTGGCGCGATCGAATGTGATGGTTAAGGCCAGGCTTAAGGTCTCGTAAAGCCGGATCGATCATGTTAGCCGGCATGGGTGGCGTGGGGCGCCCGCAGCACTACCTTATCCTTCGGGACGCAAAGGACGTTGCGGCACGTTAGATTTGTGCGCGTGATCCCGCGGATCCTGATGCCGGGGACATGCGCCAGCCAGACGAGGCCGACATATTGCCGGTAGCACGCCTGATCATCGTCTTTGTCATGTTGGGAAGTTTCGCGCTTGTCTTCGCCGAACTGGTGCGCCAGTCGGAACAAATGAGCGCCAGGCCGGTCCCGACGGCGTCACGCTGCGGTGATGCCGCCGGAATGCCTTGCCCGCAAAGGGCACTGTAGGCCGCCCAGACACGCTGACCGGACCAATATCGCCGAACTCGGCAGGCACCAGCCGTGATCCAGAGGTGACCGATCACCGGCTGGCGCAAGACAAGTTTGATCGTTGCAATTGCGGCATATACAAAAGCACTGATAGAAGCGCTTTGGATCTGACATTGGATTCCGTTTCTCTCGTTTCTGGGAATCGAGCCGCGCGCCGGGTTGACCGGCCGAATCTGGGTGGTAGGGCATGCTGCGTAGCGTATTGGTTTCCGGGGGCTGCGGCTTCATCGGATCGCATCTTGTCGATCGCCTGCTGCGGCGCGACGATCTGGAAACGCTTGTCGTCGTCGACAATTTGTGGACCGGATTGCGCGACAACATAGCCCATGTCTCGGATCCACGCTTCAGCCTGCGGATTGGCGATGCCGAAAGCTTCGAGGCGAGTGGGCATTTCGATGAGATCATCCATCTGGCGTCACCGGCTTCGCCCGTATGGTATATGCGCGAACCGGTCCGCACGATCAAAGCCAATATAGGCGGCGCGCTCAATCTCCTGTCGCTGCTGCGGCCCGGCGGCCGCTTCTGTTTTGCCTCGACCTCGGAAGTTTATGGCGATCCCCTGGTGTCGCCGCAGCCGGAGAGCTACCGGGGATCCGTCGACTGCACCGGGCCACGGGCGTCCTACGACGAGGGCAAGCGCTGCACCGAAGCGCTGCTGTTCGAACAGCAGCGCGTCAGCGGGCTCGATGTCCGAGTCGTCAGGCTGTTCAACACATATGGGCCGCGAACGCGCATCGATGATGGCCGCGCCGTTTCGAATTTTGTCAGCCAGGCCCTGACGACCGGAATCCTGACGGTTTACGGCGACGGTTCCCAGTCACGCAGCTGGGGTTATGTCGACGATATTGTCGATGGGTTGGAGCGCTTCTTCTGGCGCGACAGCATCTCGCACCGTGGTCCCCTGAACATCGGCAACAACCGCGAAATCTCGGTTCTCGACACCGCGAAATTCGTCTGCTCGCTTGTTCCCGGCAGTCGTATCGAACACCATGCGCCTGTCCCGCAGGATCCGACGACCCGGTGCCCGGACCTGACACTGGCAAGGCAGGTTCTTCCCGGCTGGGAAGCCACGACCGGTTACCAGGAGGGGATCCGGCGTACTTTCGAATGGTTCAGGCAACAGATTGCCGACGGCGGCAAATTGGCGGCGACGGCCTGAGAACCAGAGATTTGCGGCTTCAGACCCGGTCCGTCATGGCGACCGCGAAACAGAATCGAGCCGACCGGCGAAATAGGGCTCAAGCACGGTTTCGAAGGCCTTTAGGGCGGCACCGATCGCCTGGTGCATGTCGAGGTAGCGGTAAGTCCCCAACCGTCCCCCGAGATGCAGGTTTTTCTCCGCACTCGCCCGATCGAGATAACGGCGATAGACCGCCTGATCCTTGCGCGTGTCGATCGGATAATAAGGCTCGTCGGCGCGGCCGGCAAAACGGGAATACTCGCGGCCGATGAGCGTTTTGTCGCTCCCGTGCTGGCGCTCCGGGTTGAAATGCCGGAATTCGACGACGCGGGTATAAGGCACGGCTTCGTCCGCGTAGTTCATGATCGCCGTACCCTGGTGGTCCGGCATGTTCAGGACCTCCAGATCGATATCGATGGTTCGCCAGCCGAGTTCGCCCTCGCTATAGTCGAAATAGCGGTCGATCGGGCCGGTGTAGACGACCGGCAGGCCCTTCGGCAGCAAGGGCTTGATATCGAAGAAGTCGATGCCAAGCCGTGTTTCGATAAGCTCGTGCGCGAGCATCCTTTCGAATATCGCCGTATAGCCATCCACGGGTTGCCCCTGGAAGCGGTCGTTGAAATAACCGTCCTCGAACGTGTAACGGACGGGCAGGCGCGCGATGACCTGCGCCGGCAGTTCGCGCGGGTCCGTCTGCCATTGCTTGGCGGTGTAGCCCTTGATGAAGGCCTCGTAGAGGTGGCGGCCGACGAGGGAGATCGCCTTCTCCTCGAGATTGGCCGGTTGGCGGTCGCCCAGTTCCGCCGCCTGCTCGGCGATCATGCCACGCGCCTCGTCGGGGCTCAGCCGCTTGCCGAAGAACTGGCAGATCGTGGCAAGGTTGATCGGCAGCGGATAGACCTTGTCGCGATAAGTTGAGAACGCACGATGGCGATAGGCCGTGAAACCGGTGAAGGCGCGCAGATAGTTCCAGACCTCCTCGTTGGATGTATGGAACAGATGCGGCCCGTAGCGATGGATCTCGACGCCGGTGACCGGATCTTGTTCGGTGTAGGCATTGCCGCCGATATGCCGGCGCCGGTCGATCACCAGCACGCGCCGGCCAAGCTGCGTAGCGATGCGCTCGGCGAGTGTCGCACCGTAAAAGCCTGCGCCGACGATGAGGATGTCGGCCTTGGCCAGCAGGTTCCTGTCCATTCGCCTATCCGAATCCTTAGGGCTTGAGAATTATCTGGGACAGGTCGACCGACTTGGAATATTGCCTGCGCAGCAGGCGCCATAACAATTTCATCAATCGGTTCGCCTGGCGAAAGGCTTTCCTGTCCAAGAGATAGTCGGCCACCATACGCAGGCCGATCATGGGTTTCGATCGCCAGCGCCTGCCTTCGCGATCGACGGCCTCATAGGACAATGGAAAGAACTCGCCAAATCCATATTGCGACGCCAGTTGGCGATATTCGTCGTGAGGCGTTCTGCCTGACTTGAGCATCGCTGTCGCCAGATGAACTCCCACCGGCCGCGTATGACGAACGGGCAAGGCGTCGAAAACAGCCGATCTTCCCAGATTTTGCGCGGCAAGCCTTGTCCACAGGGAATCGAGGCCAAAACCGCTCATGGATTCTTTGAAAAGGGGCAGCATCTTGGCCGCGACGTCGGCTCTCAGGCAGGGAGCCATGATCTCGATCTTATCGACCAGGCGAAATTCGAAGCTCTTGCAGCGGAGAAATGGTAGGTGAGAAAAATAGCTGTCCAGCGTCAGTGCCGGCTGGGCAATGTGCAGATCCAGTCGGCGCATTTTGGCGAACATTGCTTCGATAGTCGTCCGGTCAGCCTCCAGATCATCGTCGGGGAACCAGATATACTGGTAACGATCGAGCAGGTCCGGCCGCTGGCTGAACAGGGCATGGATGCCATCCCATTTGCCGCCCTTGTGGTCGACCCTGTTTTCATACGGCTGCCGAAATGACGACGGATCAGTTCCATAGTAACTGACAACCAGGTCGAATTCGCATTCGGACACATCCGCTCCCCATCCGCGATGGAGAGAATTGTCTCCAGCCCTGACGATGACGAGATTGCGGCGGGTACTTGTCAAGGACTTGGTTTCGGCGTCCATTCATGGGTCCAAAGCTGTTATGGTGAGCCCCTACACCAAACCCGAATGAAAGCGAAGAGCCAAACATCCGAAGAAAATGATCGTCCAGCATTGATGTCTTGTACTGTGCTTGCGACACACCGCGAATCTAGATTCGCCTCTCGATCGATTCTAAGCTCGATGCGGAACCATTGCAGGCGGGACTCTCATGAAGCTGATTGTTGTGACCCCGGCCGGCCGCGAGAAATATCTTCGCCTGCTGAGCCATCATGTACTGAGAAGTCCCGAGGTGCACGAATGGCATCTGTGGGACAATTGCCGCAATGAAGCAGACCGCGCCTATCTCCAGAAATTGGCAGCCAGCGATCCTCGCTGCAAGATCAAGACGCTCCCGAGCGCCGACGGCAGCTTAGAGATCATCGGCAGGTTTTTCCGCTTCTGTGACGACGCCGACGCTCTCTATCTGCGCCTCGATGACGACGTGGTGTTTCTGGAGGAGGGTTTTCTTCCCAGATTTAAGGAGCGGGCGATGGCGGAAAAAGGCTCGGCCCTCTGGTATGCGCCGCTCATCATCAACAACGCGGTCTGCAGCACCCTGATCAAGAATTTTTCCAGGGTGCTGATCGATGGGCCACTCACCTGTCAGGCGATGTGTCCATATTCCTGGGCGCACGCAAGCTTTCCAATGGCGCTGCATCCGGTCTTCATCGAGGCCGTTCGGACGAACCGGCTTAGTGATTTCCGCGTCCCTGATCGGGAAGTCAGGTTGGGGCGCTTCTCGATCAACGCGATCGGTTTTTTCGGGTCGGAAGTGCTGGACATCGGCGAAGTCTTCTTTCCGCCGGGAAATGACGAAGAGGAATGGCTGTCAGTGACGTTGCCGGCGAAGCTCGATCGCCCAGGCAAGGTTTTCGGCGATCTGGTCGCCGCCCATTTCAGCTTCTTCACACAGGAGCAGCGCCTGCTGCAAACCACCATCCTTGACGACTATTACGCGCTCGCCGGGCTGCCCGCTCCCGCTTACGAGAAGCCGGTTGTCAAAACGAGATTGAAGGACCGATTGAGGCCATGGCGGAAGCGGAAGGACCCCGCGCCTAAATATAGGGTTTCCCTTCCAGCCGACAGGCATGACGCCTGAAGGCTGGAGCCTTCTCTTCGCTTTTTCACTCAGGTCGAAAACGTCAGGCAATTGCCGGCCAACACCAAGCCTGTCGAAAAGATATTGACTGTATAGTTAGTTATAATCTAGCTTCGAAAGCGAACACCGAGTTGGTCAGCTGGCGTCAGCCAGTGAATGGCCGCGAAGAGGGGAATTTTCCTGACCGCCATTCGGCCCGTTGCTGGGCGGAAGGCTCAGGCTTGTTCATCAGCAGGAATGGACCTGAGGCGGCGACGCCGCCGGTCCCAACAATGGGAGCAACTCGCATGAACTGGAAATTGACCGCTGCGGCCGTCGGGCTGTCGCTGTTCGCCGCAACAGGCGTCGCCCGCGCCGATGGCGAACTCAACATCTACACCTGGGGCAACTACACCAGTCCGGACCTGATCAAGAAGTTCGAGGAGACCTACAAGATCAAGGTCACCGTGACCGACTACGACTCCAACGACACCGCATTGGCTAAGGTCCGCCAGGGCGCTTCCGGCTATGACATCGTCGTGCCTTCCGCCAGCGTCGTGCCGATCTGGATCAGCGAAGGCCTCCTGCTGGAAACCGATCCCAACACGATGGAGAATTTCAAGAATGTCGATCCGCGATGGGTCGACGTTCCCTTCGATCCGGGCCGCAAATACACCGTTCCCTGGCAGTGGGGCACGACAGGCATTTCAGTGAACAAGTCGGTCTATTCAGGCGACCCGAACACGTCTGCGCTGTTCCTCGACCCACCGCCCGAGCTTGTCGGCAAGATCAATGTCGTCCCCGAAATGGGGGACATCATGTTCCTCGCAATCGCTTATGAAGGCGGAAAATACTGCACCAACGACATGCAGGTGCTGAAGAAGGTCCGTGACAAGCTGGTCGAGGCGAAGGCGAAATGGCTTTCGCTCGACTACGCGGCCGTCGACGGCCTGGGCAGGGGCGACATCGCCGCCGGCGTCGACTGGAATGGCATATCGCTGCGCGAGCGGCTGCAGAACGACAAGATCGTCTACGGCTATCCGAAGGAAGGTTTTCCGATCTGGATGGACAATGTCGCGGTTCTCAAGGACGCCAAGAACGTCGACAATGCCAAGCTCTTCCAGAACTTCATAATGGACCCGAAGAACGCCGCGATGATCTCGGCTTTCGCTCGCTATTCGAACGGGATCAAGGGCTCGGAAGCCTTCATGCCCGATGATATGAAGAACGCACCCGAGGTGAATATTCCGGCCGAATTCGCCGCCAAGGGCCAGTTCATGCCGGCCTGCCCACCGGATGTGCAGGCGCTTTACACCAAGATCTGGACCGATCTCCAGAAGTAGCGCCACCAGCCGAACCCGACAAAAAAGCCACCGGGCCGCGATGCGCGGTCCGGTCACCCCCAATGCCAGGTGCGATCACGTGATCGCGGGAGATTTTCGATGTCCGATCTCGACCTTTGCTACATGCCGGCAAGCGAGGCGCTGCGGCTGTTCAGGGCGAAGAAACTCTCGCCCGTCGAACTGATGCGGGCCACCATCCGCCGCGCCGAGGCTACCAAATCGACGATCAACTGCTTCACCTTCACGCATTTCGAGGAGGCGATGAAGCTGGCCGCTAAGGCGGAGGCGAAATATGCCAAGGGCGCCAGGACCGGCGCGCTCGAGGGGCTGCCGATCGGCATCAAGGACGAGAGCTACATCAAGGGCAAGCCGACGTCGCATGGCTCGCTGCTGTCCAGGGATGCCATAAGCGGACACACCTCGACGATGAACGAGCGCATCATCAAGGCCGGTGGCATCGTCCATGCGCGCACGGCGACGCCCGAATTCAGCTGCGCCGGTTATACCTGGTCGAAGCGGTGGGGCGTCACCCGCAACCCTTGGAATCCCGACTTCACACCGGGTGGCTCGTCGGGAGGTTCGGCGGCAACGCTGGCTTCGGGCACATCGTCGATCGCCACCGGCTCCGACATCGCCGGATCGATCCGAATTCCGGCGTCGGCCTGCGGTCTCGTCGGCTACAAGCCGCCTTATGGGCGCAACCCGGACGAGCCGCCCTTCAACCTGGATTTCTATTGCCATACCGGGCCGCTGGCGCGGAACGTCCGGGATGCGATCCTGCTGCAGAATGTCATGGCGGGGCCTAGTCCGCTCGACATCGCCACGCTTCGCCCCAAGCTGCGCCTGCCGCTCGATTACAAGCCGATCAAAGGCTGGAAGATTGCGTTCTCGATGGACCTGGGCTCTTTCGAGGTCGATGCCGACGTCCGCAGCAACATGCTTGCCGCGAGCGATGTGTTCCGCTCGCTTGGGGCGACGGTCGAGGAAGTCGATCTTGGCTGGGATGATGGAGTGCTCAAGGCAGGAATGGCCTATCTGGAGCATCTTTTCGGCGCTTCGCTGTCGCAATTGCTGGCCGAGCACGGCAGCGACATGACCAGCTATGCCAGGCGGTTTGCCGAGGACGGGCAAAAGTCCAAGGCCACCGACTTCGTCGCAACGCTGGATGTGGCGGCACGGATGTATCAGACGCTGGGTCCGCTGCTGGAAACCTACCATGTGCTGATCTGCCCGACGAACGCGCTTCCCGCGGTGCCGGCGGAGTTCGATCAGACCACCGGAACCGTCGAGATCAACGGCAGAGAGGTGAACCCTTCGCTGGGCTGGGTGATGACGACGCCGTTCAACATGCTGAGCCGCTGTCCGGTGCTTTCCATGCCTTCGGGGCGGGCGGCGAGCGGTGTGCCGACGGGCTTCCAGATCGTCGGTCGTACCTATAGCGACGCCGATGTCTTCCGGGCGGCGATGGCCTATGAAACGGCGCAGGGGCAATGGTACACAGACGCCGGAACGCGCCCATCGCTTTGACAGGCGGTGCAAGGGAAGTGGATGAAGATGGTGCAACGCAAGGCAACGGCAAAAGGCACGGCCGAGAGGGCCAAAGGCAGGGCTTCGGCCAATGACGCCGCGCCCAAGGACCGTCGCCGGGAACGCGGTGAAGCCAGCGTGCAGCGCATCATCGACGCCACCATCGAACTCATTGCGGAGGAGGGGCTGGCGAGCGTCACCATGCAGCGCATCGCCGAGCATGTCGGCTCGTCCAACGCCCTGGTGGTCTTTCATTTCCGCAGCAAGGAGAACTTGTTCAGGGCGGTGCTTCAGTATCTCAGCGATCAATATGACGCGCTGTGGCTCAATCTGGTGCGAGCCCCCGGCCTGTCGCCGGTCGAACGGCTGTTGGGCGCGGTCGGCTGCGCGCAGCGTTTCGCCAGAGAGCATCGGAAATGGGTGTCGGTCTTTGTCGCCTTCTCCAGCGACCGCAAGAGCATGCAGATCTACAATGAAATCGGCCTGCCCAGCGATCTCGCCTACACCGCCGAAGCGCGCGAACTGCTGGTCGAGATTTCGCGCGGCGGCGGTTACGCCGGCGTCGACATAGACACGCTGTCGGAGAGCCTGAATTACCTCGTTCACGGAGCGTGGTACTGGGATCACCTCAACCCGGCTGGCCGCGACACTGACGTCGTGCGCAAGACCATGCTGCTGCTGCTGCACCAGGCCTTTCCACGGCATTTTGACTTGATGCCATAACCCGCCCCTCAAAGGCTCTGCCGCAGATGGCAGCCGGCCTGCCGCTTGCGCGCGAGATACTCGTCGATCAACTGGCGGTAGCGCACCTTGCCGAAGCTCGGGAAATGGCCGCCATGCACGACCGAGACGTCCAGATCGCGCATGGCGAGCAGCGTCGCCATGTAGTCTGGAATATCCGAGTGGTAGACATCGTCGATAAGCGGGCCGTCATAGATGATGTCGCCGGACAGCAGGATGCCGGTCTTCTTTTCGTAAAGCGCAATGCCGCCCGGCGAGTGGCCTGGCGTGTGGACGACTTCGAAGGCGCGGTCGCCGAGATCGATGATGTCGCCATGCGCGAGCAGATGGTCGGCCGGCGCCGGCTGGATGCGGTAGCGCGCTGTTTCCCAGCCCTTCGGCTGGCGATCGAACATGTCATCGGTCGCATAGGTGCCGGCGGCGGTCCATTCGTTGCGCGGATCGCCGAGGATTGCCGCCTCCGCCGAATGCACGCAGCGATCGGGGAACTCATGGTGGCAGCCGATGTGGTCGAAATGCGTATGGCTGGCGACGCAGGTCAGCTTGCGCTCGCTCACCAGAGGCACATGCGTGCGCAGGCTGAAATGACCGAGACCACTGTCGAACAGGAGATCGCGGTCGCGGCCGCGCACGTGCCACATATTGCAGCGGAAGAACGGCTTGATCCAGGGCTCGTGGATCAGCGTGATGCCGTCCGCCATGCGGATCGTCTCGTACCAGTCCGGTGCGTCGATGACCGCGAGCATGCCCATGTTCAATCCGTCAGCAGGATGATCTGGTCGGTATCGCACGAAACGGCCACGGTGTCGCCCGGCCGGACAGTGGCGGTAGCGGGCAGCTTGGCGATGAATTGCAGGGAGGGCTCTTCGACGGACGTCGCAAGCACGCGTTTGAAACTGCCCTGGAAGACGACGTCGCTCACTTCCGCCTCGCCGAGCTTCGTGCCACCCGAGGCAGTGCCCAGTACGAGGTGCTCGGGCCGTATGGCCAATGCGGCCGCCGACCCCAACGGCAACGCATTGGGCAGCAACACCGATCCGACCGGCGTCGCAAGGGTGCTTGTCCTGTCCCCGGCCTCCACGACCGTACCGGCGAGAATCGTGCTCTCGCCCATGAAGGTCGCGGAAAAGCGCGTCGCCGGCCTGGCATAGACGCGCTCGGGCGGCCCTTCGTCCTCGATGCGGCCATCATTCATCACCACGCAATGGTCTGCCAGCGCCATCGCTTCTTCCTGGTCGTGGGTGACATGAATGAAGGCGGTGCCGACGCGCTTCTGGATCGCCTTCAATTCATCCTGCATCTGGCGGCGCAGTTTGAGGTCCAGCGCACCGAGCGGCTCGTCGAGCAGAAGCACCGCCGGCTCGATGACCAGCGCGCGTGCCAGTGCCACGCGCTGGCGCTGGCCGCCGGAAAGCTGGTGCGGCCTCTTGTCGAAGGCGGCGGCCAACCCCACCAGTGCCAGGGCTTCGCGTGCCTTTGCCGCCCGCGTCGCGCCGTCTACGCCCTGCATGCGCAGGCCGAAGCCAACATTGCCGCCGACGCTCATATGCGGGAACAGCGCATAATCCTGGAACACCGTCGTCGTCGGGCGCTTGGCCGGCGGCACCGAGGTGCAATCCTGGCCGCGGATGACAACCTGGCCCTCGCTGGGGTTGACGAACCCGCCCAGGATGGAGAGCAGCGTCGTCTTGCCGGAACCGGATGGTCCAAGCAGGATCGTATAGCTGCCGGCCTCTATCGTCAGCGAGACATTCTTCAGCACGGGATGCTGGCCGAAGCGGTGCGAGACGTCGCGGATATCGACCAGGGGCGCGTTCATGCCGGTTTTCTCCGCAGCAAGGTCAGTTCGAAGAACACCACCAGCACGATCGAGACTGCAAAGACCAGTGAACCGACGGCGTTGGTCTTGGGGTTGAGGCCGGAGCGCAGCAGGTTCCAGATTTCCACCGGCAGTGTGGTGTCGAAGCGGGTGAGCAGGAAGGAGATCACGAACTCGTCCCAGGAGAAGGTCATCGACAGGAAGAAGCCGGCGAAAATGGCCGGTGCCATCACCGGCACGCTGATCAAAAGCAGCACCTTCCATTCGGGAGCGCCGAGGTCGCGCGCGGCGCGCTCGATGTTGATCTGGTGGTCGCCCATCTGGCTGTAGATGATGGCAAAGCACAGAGGCAGATTGATCACGACATGGCCGATGCCTGCGGCAAGCAGCGATTTCGGCACGCCGGCCCAGTTGAACAACACCAGCAATCCCATGCCGATGATGAGATAGCTGACGGTGAGCGGCAAGGTGATCAGTCCGCGCAGCAGGCCAGAGCCGGGCAGCACGAAGCGCGCGAAACCCCAGGCCGAGAGGAAGCCGAGCGTGACGGCGGCAGCCGAGGAAAGCACCGCGACCAGCAGCGAATTGACCAGCGCCGACGTCAGTCGCGCGTCCGAGAGAACCGCCTCGTACCAGCGCAGCGACGGGCCGGTGAAGGGCGGAATCGGGAAGGAGGTCGACTGCAGCGAGAACAGCACCAGCACGACGACCGGCAGGAAGATGAAGCCGTAGACGGCAAGCGCATAGATCCAGGAAGCGATGCGGACAATCCTGCGCATGGTCAGGCCCGCTCGACCTTCAGCCAGCGGGCGCAGGCGAGATAGGCGATGGTCACGACCGCCATCAGGATGATCGACAGCGCCGAGGCCAGCGGAAAATCGCCGCGCCGGCCGATCTGCATCATCACCAGCTGCGGCATCAAAAGCTCGTTGTTGCCGCCGAGGATCTGCGGCGTGATGTAGTCGCCGATGCACAGCACGAAGGTCAGGAAAGCGCCCACCATGATACCGGGCAAGGTCAGCGGCAGGATGACATGCAGGAAGGTGCGCACCGGCCCGGCGCCGAGATCGGCGGCCGCCTTGCGGTAGCTAGGGCTGAGCTGCTTCAGATTGGCGAAGATGGTCAGCGTCAAAAGCATGACGAAGAAATGCACGAAGCCGGTGACGGTGGCCAAGCGCGTGTTGGCGAGCTGCAGCGGTTCGCTGATTAGGCCGGAGGCGGTCAGCGCACGGTTGATGACGCCGTTCTGCGCCAGCACCAGCAGCCATGAGTAGGAGCGTACGACATAGGATGTCCAGAACGGCAGCACGGCCAACATCAGTGCCAGCCGCTGCCAGCGCTCCGGCACTTGTTCGGCCAGGATCCACGCGAAGGGATAGGCGAGCAGAACGGAGACCACGGTGACGATTGCCGTGACCTGCAGCGAGTTCACCATCGCCTGCCAGTAGGAGGGATTGCTGAAGAACTGGCTATAGTTGGCAAGCGTGAAGCCGCCGCCCTCATGCGCCGTGAGGCTCGAAAACCCCATGGCGACGAACGGCAGCACGAAGAACGCAAGCGTCCAGCCGAGTGCCGGCGTGACCATCGCCCAAGGCAGGGCGCGGCCCGCCCGGGGCAGGGCACGCCCACTGTTTCCCGCAGAGTTCATGGGCAACGGTCGCTCACTTCGCCTGCAGCATTTCCGTCCACATATCCTGCATCTTCTTGTCGAGGTCGGCATTCGGCGCCGGATAGGCCTGCGCGCGGGCGAGGAAGCCGGGCTGCTCGTCGAAGCGCAGGACCTTCTTCTGATCGTCGGTCAGTGTGGCCTTGGTGTTGGACGGCATGCCCCAGTAGCAGGACGAGGTGGCAAGGCGCGCCTGGCCTTCCGGGCTCATGATGTACTGGATGAATTTCAGCGCCATGTCCTTGTTCTTGGAGTCCTTGAACATGGCCAGCGACTGCGACCACGGCACCGCACCCTCTTTGGGAATGGAGAAGTCCAACGCCGGGTTTTCCTTCGCCAGCCCCGCCGTCACCCATTCGCCGCCGCCGACCAATATGTCGACCTCGCCGGTGGCGAGCGCCGTCTGGCTGGCGGTGACTTCACCGACCAGCTTGGCGTTGGCCTTCATCTTGAGCAGCTCTTCCCTAAGGGCAGGCAGGTCGGCTTCGGTGAGTTCAGCCGTCTTCTTGCCGATGGCAAGTGCGGCCATTCCGATGACGGGGAGATAATAGTCGTAGATGGCGACCTTGCCCTTGTATTTGTCGCTGGTCAGCGACGTTAGGGACTGCATGTCGGCCGGATCGACCTTGGTCTTGTTGAAGCCGATCGTGTTGTAGCCGAACTTTTCGGTGATGCCGTAGCGCTTGCCGCCGACAATGGTCGACCCGTCCATCTTCACCTGCGGGAAGAGGTCGGCGAAGGGCAGCTTGTCTTCCGGCAGCGGTTCGAACAGGCCTTTTTCGACGCCACGCGGCACGTCGATGCTGTCGATCACCATCACGTCCCAGTCGCCCTGCTGCGACTGCTCGATGATGGCGAGGCCAGCACCGGTGCCTTCGAACTCCTTGACGTTGACCTTGACGTTGTTGGCCTCCTCGAAGGGCTGCAGCAGCGCCGGATCGGAATGATCGCACCAGATCAGCGCGTTGAGATCGGCGGCCTCGGCGAGGCTGCCTGCCGCAAGCAGCACTGCGGTGGCGGCACACGCGGCGTGCAGCCGGCGCTTCAGGACGGAAAGCGGATTCCCGGATTTGACGGACATCGAGTGTTCTCCCTTTGCCTTTGTGGCTTCTTGCAAAAAATTGAACCAATTCTAAAATTGAGTCAATTCGATTTTTGTGGCAAGAGGCTGATATGAGCGGATTGCGGGCAAGGCAGAAGGCGGACCGGCACAGGCGCATCATCGAGGCTGCTGCGGCACTTTTCCGCGAGGCCGGCTACGAGGGCGCCAAGATCGAGGCGATCGCCGCGCAGGCAGAGGTGTCGATCGGCACCATCTACAACTACTACCGGAACAAGGGCGACATCCTCGGTGCCATCGTCTCGCTGGAGGTCAACGAGGTGCTCAACGCCGGCCGCGGCGTGGTCGCTAGGCCGCCGGCCAATGTCGGCGATGCGCTGGATACGCTGATCGGCATCTATATCGAGCACTCGCTGCATTACCTCAGCAAGGAAATGTGGCGGCAGGCGATGGCGATCTCGACGCAACTGCCCGACAGCCCATTCGGCCAGGCCTACACTGGCCTCGACCGCTCGCTCACCGAACAGATCCGCGCGCTGATCGCCCGGCTGCAGGAAATTGGCTTGGTGCGGCAGGATATCGACGGCACGGCGCTCGGCGAACTGATCTTCAACAACATGAACATGATGTTCATCGAATTCGTGAAGCGCGACGAGGCGAGGATACCCGAGTTGAGGGCGGCGATACGACGACAGAACCGGATATTGGTGGCGGCAATCGGGGTGTGAGGGGAGTCAGGAGCAGGCAGGAGAGGTCGTCGCTTCGGCATCAGACCATCGTCTTACGCAAAGCTCAGCTCTTGAGTTGAGTTTGAAATCTTGTACAACTTAAAGGGGTATAAAAAGGGGAGGGGTAAATGGGGGCGTTTTCCATCTGGCATTGGGCGATCGTGCTGCTTTTGATCGGCGTGCCTGTTTTCTTTGCTGTCCGGTCAGCCGCGAAGCCGTCGCTGAATCCTGAGTCACTTGTGGGCTTCGGTGGCTGGCTGATGCTGCTGGCGATCGGTCAGGCATTGTCACCGTTGCGCACACTCGCCAACTTCGCCAATTCGGCTGACGGTTACCGGCAACTCATGATCCTCCCAAACGGCTCTCTGGCTGTATATGGCGAGGTTGCTCTCAATCTCGCATTTCTGGCGCTTCAACTGGTTGTGCTGGTTTCGATGCTGCGGCGAAGCCGCCGGTTCCCGCAATTGTTTCTGCTTCAGTGGCTTGCGATCCCTGCCGTATTTATCCTGGATACGATCTGGATTTCGTCAATTCTAGGCGTCCCGGTGAACCAGGTGCTCGCAGGCGATGCGCTGGTGGCACCCCTGGCGTCTTTTGCGGGGGCTGGCATCTGGGCTGCTTATGTCTACAAGTCCGTGAGGGTGAGGAATACGTTCACCAGGACGAACGTGTCGGCCCAAATCGCGAGCGCTTCGTAGAGGGCGCTCGTAATCGCTCTACACCGGGGTTTCGGAGGACACTCCTGCCCCCACGGGCTTGCGGTGGCCTGCGTCTAAGGTTTGGGGTGGCCTGCGTCTTAAGGTTTGGGGTGGCCAGCATGTACGGGCTTGGGGTGGCCTGCCACCCGGAGCTCGAAGAGCGAAGGGTGGTGCCCCCGGACGGAATCGAACCGCCGACCTTCGGTTTACAAAACCGCTGCTCTACCAGCTGAGCTACAAGGGCACGGCGCTTCGGTTAGCATATTTGTTGCGCCAGTAAAGACAAAACTCCATTTTTGGCCCCGGATGACGCCATGGCCCGTGCTGAAATCCGCAAACGCGCTTCCTACATGAAGGCAAGGGTGCAATCGCTTCGGACTGGAGTGTCGCATGATCAGGCTTGTCATCATTCTCCCTGTCGTCGTCGTGGCGTGGATGCTGCTGGTGAAGCTCATCACTGACGTGAAGAAGGCCAATGTCGACTGGACGGGCGTCACGACGATCATCGGCTTCATTGCGCTCGCCTTCTGGCTTCGCCATATCACCGGCATGGGCTGAGCCCGTGGTGAGTAATCGGTAGTGGTCATGGCGCGGACCGATATGGCCCGCTCGCTACACACCAACCGTGTTTAAAAAAATCTCCGGATCTGTCGAACCTTTCGCCGTGGCGCGCCGACTGATCCTCAGAGGCGAATGGTCGCCTCGATCAGAGATCCAGGAGATCATCATGTTCAAGCGCAGTTTCGTTTCCGCCCTCGTCGCCATCTTCGTTGCAACCGGCGCGCTCGCCGGCACCGTACAGTCTTCGTCGGCTCATGGCATGCATCACCATCATGATCATTACGACTACCTCGACTACCAGGATTATCCGGACTACCCGGATTACTGGTGGGTCTACGGCCATCACCATCACCATCATCACCACCACATCATCGTCTACTGAACGCGGCCTGGCCGCGTGATTGAAGAAACCAGTTCCAGGAAAGGGCGGCTTCGGCCGCCCTTTTTGCTTTTGCATTGACGCGGCCTCCCTGTCGCAGTCACGGACGATGACCTGATTGGCGAAAGGTACCTGAAGCGCACGAGTCTGGTTGATCAACGCCGGCGAGGGGCCGAGCCCTTCAGGCTGCGGCTATCTGCTTCTTCGAAAATTCTTCGAAAAAAATCAAAGCCCCTTCGAACCTTTTTCAATGCCGCTGCGACAGATGATCAAGAGGCGGATGGATCGCCTCGGTCAACGAAGCAAGGAGATCGTCATGTTCAAGCGCACACTCGTTTCCGGCCTTATCGCCTCCACCGTCGCCGCCACCGCTTTGGTCGGCACCGTCCAGCCCTCGGCGGCCCATTCGCATCACCACGACCTCGGCATCGGGATCGCCGCCGGCGTTGGCGGTTTCGTCCTCGGCAGCCTTCTCGCCCAGCAGCAGCCGCGTACGGTCTATGTCGATGAAGATGGTGGTTCCTGGCACGTCCGTCGCTGCTTCGAGCGTTACGCGAGCTACGATCCGGACTCCGACACCTATATCGGCCATGACGGCTACAGCCACTACTGCCGGCTCTGAGGGACCAGCGACAGGAAAGTGGACCAACAGGAAAGAGGGGTTGCGAGGCAGCCCCTCTTCCTCGTTTGAAGACCGCCCGTCTAGAGGTGCGTCCTCGGGCCGGTATCGAGGATCGGCAAACCGGCCGCGCGGCAGGAGCCGCCAATCTGAAGCCGGGCAGCCTCCGTATCTTCGCCCATCGCGACCAGTTCAAAGCTGCTTGCGGCTTCCGGGTAGACCTTGGCGATGAATGGCTTGTCGCCGCCATGGGCGCCGGCCAAGGTCTTGGCGCTGACGGTGCCGCAGGCCACGATCTCCTGGCGGCCATCAAGCGTTCGCACGCCGGCGAGCATGGTTCCGAACCTGGCGGAGGCGGGATTCGGCAGGCGCTGGCGGACACCGGTCGTGATGATCTCCTCCAGCGCGAGTGAGATCGGAATGGGATTGACCCGTTGGCCACCGGTATCGGGGCGCGGCGTCGCCGCCACGCATCCGCATAGCGAAGCGGCAAGCAGAAGCTGAACTATTGTCCTCATTCGCGCCCTTTCGCATGCATTCGGGCGCCACGGCAAGACGGCCAATCTTATTCAGCGTGCGCCATGTCGGACTGGCGATGGTGGTCGATTTCTTCGACATGGCGGCTACAAGCATCTAGGCAGGCGCTTCGTGATCAACTGACCGCCACGCCGCCTATCATCCTGGTCACCTCGGCTGCGGCATCGCGCACCAGCGGGCCGATCTCCGCCAGTCGGTCGGGCGTGACCCGTACCGTCGGCCCGGACACGGAAACGCCGCCAATCGGTTCGCCATACTCGTTGAAGATGGCGGCGGCGACACAACGCATGCCGGGGTGGCGCTCCTCGTCGTCGACCGACCAGCCGCGATGCTTGGTGGCCGCCAGATCGTGGGCGAGGGCGGAGATGTCGGAAAGGGTCCTGTCAGTATAGCGCTGCAGGCCCGCCTTGCGCAGGATGGCTCCGACGCGCTCCGGTTCGAGATGCGCCAGCACCGCCTTGCCGATGCCCGAGGCATGGAAGGGACTGCGCGTGCCCGGCCGGAAGAAGGCGCGGATCGCCTGGTGCGTCTCGACCTGGCTGACGAAGACCACGCAGTCGTCCTCGGCGACGCCGAGATTGGCGGTCTCGCCGGTCTTCTCCATCAGTTCCTGCATGACGATGCGGGCACGGTCGACCAGCTTGCGGCGGCGCAGGAACGCCGCGCCCATACGATAGGTCTCGACGCCGATCGACCAGAGCTGGTCAGACGTATCGAACTCGACCATGCCGTGGTTTTCGAGCGTCGTCAGCATGCGGTAGGCGGTGGAGGCGGCGAGCCCGCTTTGCGCCGATATCTCGCTCAGCGACAGGCCGCTGCCGTCCGCGACAATGGCCAGAATGCGCAAGGCCCGGTCGAGCGACTGTACCGAGGAAGCTTCGGCCGGACCATTGAAGGCACGCGGGCGCCCACGTTGCCGTTTTTCGGTCGTTTCCATGGTCGGCATTCTCGGCCGGTTTTCCCAAAAAAAGCAATGAAAAAGTTTTCCATGAAATTCCGGGTGCAAATACTGGAAAAGGGAAAACCAAATAAATTCAGGTGGTAGCGTTTGTTTTCTAAAAATGAAAAAATATTCTGAAAAAATTGAAAAATCGTCCGCCCGATGACATTCTTAGCCATCCAACAATCATCTCGTGGAGGCTGGAAATGGCCAGGATGCGCGCTGTCGATGCCGCTGTTCTCGTTCTCGAAAAGGAAGGCATTTCCTGCGCCTTCGGCGTGCCGGGCGCGGCGATCAATCCCCTGTATTCGGCGATGAAGGCGAGGGGCACCATCCGCCATGTCCTTGCCCGCCACGTCGAGGGCGCCTCGCATATGGCGGAAGGCTATACCCGCGCGAAATCAGGCAATATCGGTCTCTGCATCGGCACTTCGGGGCCGGCCGGCACCGACATGATCACCGGGCTCTATTCGGCCGCGGCCGATTCCATCCCGATCCTGTGCATCACCGGCCAGGCGCCGCGTGCGCGCCTCAACAAGGAGGATTTCCAGGCCGTCGACATCGCCGCCATCGCTGCGCCCGTCGCCAAATGGGCGGTGACGGTCATGGAGCCCTATCTGGTGCCGATGGCGCTGCAGAAGGCGTTCCATCTGATGCGGTCGTCGCGGCCGGGTCCGGTGCTGATCGACCTGCCGGTCGACGTCCAGTTGGCCGAGATCGAGTTCGACATCGATGCCTACGAGCCGCTGGCGCCGTTCAAGCCGGCAATGACACACGCCCAGGCGGAAAAGGCGCTGACGATGCTCAACGCGGCCGAGAAGCCGCTGATCGTCGCCGGCGGCGGCATCATCAACGCCGACGCATCGGACCTGCTGATCGAATTTGCCGAGATCACGGGCGTTCCGGTCATCCCGACGCTGATGGGCTGGGGCGCAATCCCCGACGACCACCGGCTGATGGCCGGCATGTGCGGGCTGCAGACCTCGCACCGCTACGGCAATGCCACCATGTTGGAAGCCGATTTCGTCTTCGGCATCGGCAACCGCTGGGCCAACCGTCACACCGGCTCGGTCGACGTCTATACCAAGGGCAAGAAATTCATCCATGTCGACATCGAGCCCACTCAAATAGGCCGTGTCTTCGCGCCCGATCTCGGAGTCGTCTCCGATGCCGGCGCTGCGCTGAAGATGCTGCTCGACGTCGCCACCGAGTGGAAGACGGCGGGCAAGCTGCGCGACTGGTCGGGCTGGGCCAAGGAATGCCAGGGCCGCAAGAAGACGATGAAGCGCAAGACCCATTTCGAACAGGTGCCGCTGAAGCCGCAGCGTGTCTACGAGGAGATGAACAAGGCGTTTGGCCGCGACGTCACCTATGTCACCACGATCGGCCTGTCGCAGATCGCCGGGGCGCAGTTCCTGCATGTCTACAAGCCGCGCAACTGGATCAATTGCGGCCAGGCCGGCCCGCTTGGCTGGACCTTGCCGGCAGCACTCGGCGTGCGCGCCGCCGATCCAGACCGCACCATCGTGGCGCTGTCGGGCGACTATGATTTCCAATTCATGATCGAGGAACTGGCGGTCGGCGCCCAGCACAAGCTGCCCTACATCCACGTCGTGGTGAACAATGCGTATCTCGGCCTGATCCGCCAGGCCCAGCGCGGTTTCTCGATGGATTATGAGGTCAGCCTGGCCTTCGAGAACATCAACCGTACCGGCGATCCGGAGGCCGGCTACGGCGTCGACCATGTCGCCGTCGCTGAGGCAATGGGCTGCAAGGCGGTCAGGGTGCGCAAGCCGCAGGAGTTCGCCGGCGCCTTCAAGCAAGCGGAGCGGTTGATGAAGGAACATCAGGTTCCGGTCGTGCTCGAATTCATTCTCGAACGCGTCACCAACATCTCGATGGGCACCGAGATCGACAAGATCACCGAATTCGAGGACCTTGCCGAACGTCAGGAAGACGCTCCGACCGCCATCGTGATGCTCGACTAATTTTGTTCGAGCATCGGGTCCCATGCTCCAGGGAGAAAAAGAATGCCACGTTTTTCAGCCAATCTGTCGATGCTCTTTGGCGAGCATGATTTCCTCGACCGTTTCGATGCCGCCGCCCGCGCCGGCTTCAAAGGTGTCGAATATATCGGCCCTTATGATCACGCACCCGAGGTAGTGGCCGCGAGGCTGAAGAAGAATGGTCTAACACAAGTGCTGTTCAACCTTCCCGCAGGCGACTGGGCCAAGGGCGAGCGCGGCATCGCCGTGCTGCCGGATCGCGTGCCGGAATTCCGCCAGGGCATCGCCAAGGCGATCACCTATGCGCAGGCGCTGGATTGCCAGCAGGTCAACTGCCTGGCCGGGATCGCGCCGCAGGATATTGCACGGGACACGCTTGAAAATGTCTTCGCCGAAAACCTCGCCTTCGCGGCGGAGAAGCTGGAGCAAGCCGGCATCAAGCTGCTGATCGAACCGATCAACACGCGCGATATTCCCGGCTTCTTCCTGAACTATTCCGACCAGGCGCTGGCGCTGATCGACCACGTCGGCTCGAAGAACCTGTTCCTGCAATACGACATCTATCACATGCAGATCATGGAGGGGGATCTCGCCCGTAAAATCGAGGCAAACCTCGGGCGCATCGCGCATATCCAGCTTGCGGACAATCCCGGCCGTCACGAGCCGGGGACGGGCGAGATCAACTATCCCTTCCTCTACGACCATATCGATCGGATTGGTTATTCCGGCTGGGTGGGGGCGGAATACAAGCCGAAGGCGGGGACGGAAGCCGGACTGGGGTGGTTCAGGGAACTGACCGGGCAGGGAAGCGCGGCGGCGTAGCGGCTGGGAAATTGTCAACGTCGGCGCTGCCCCTCACCCTTACCCTCTCCCCGTGAAGAACGGGGAGAGGGGATCGTCAGCGTTGAAGCGCGTCCCTTCTCCCCGTCACTATACGGGGAGAAGGTGCCGGCAGGCGGATGAGGGGCAGCGCCAACTTTTGATGAATTCGAAAGAACTTGCAGGAGAAACCACATGGAAACCATCGGCTTCATCGGCCTCGGCATCATGGGCGCGCCCATGGCGGGGCATCTGCTCGACGCCGGCTACAGCGTCATCGCCAGCGACCATCGCTCCAAGCCGCCGGCTGATCTCGTCGCCAAGGGCCTGAAGACGGTTACCGGCCATGCCGCCGTGGCCAAGGCCGCCGACATCATCATCACCATGGTGCCGGATACCCCACAGGTGGCCGAGGTGCTGTTCGGTGAGAACGGCGTCGCCTCTGGCCTTTCCAAGGGCAAACTCGTTATCGACATGAGCTCGATCTCGCCGATCGAGACAAAGGAATTCGCAAAAAGGATCAACGATCTCGGTTGCGACTATCTCGATGCGCCGGTTTCGGGCGGCGAGGTCGGCGCCAAGGCCGCATCCCTCACCATCATGGTCGGAGGCGAGGAACAGGCGTTCGATCGTGCGAAACCGGTTTTCGAAAAGATGGGCAAGAACATCACCTTGGTCGGGCCGAACGGTGTCGGCCAGACCACCAAGGTCGCCAATCAGATCGTCGTCGCGCTGACCATTGAAGCCGTCGCCGAAGCACTTGTTTTTGCATCGAAAGCCGGGGCCGATCCAGCCAAGGTCAGGCAGGCGCTGATGGGCGGGCTGGCAGCGTCACGCATCCTGGAAGTGCATGGCGAGCGCATGGTCAAGCGCACCTTCGCGCCGGGTTTCCGCATCGAACTGCACCAGAAGGATTTGAACCTGGCGCTGGAGGGTGCAAAGGCGCTTGGCGTGTCGCTGCCCAACACATCGACCACCCAGCAGCTATTCAATTCCTGCGCCGCCAACGGTGGCGCCAAGGAGGATCACTCGGCGCTGGTGAGGGCGCTGGAGCGGATGGCGAATTTCGAGATCGGCAAGGAGGCAAAAGAAAGCAAAGGCAAAGCGGCATAGGTCGGAAGAGGGCGGCATAACGTTCCCAAGCCGCAAACTTTTGTCTTAACCCAGGAACGGGTTCCGGCAAGCGTTCGCCGGAACCCGTTTTGATTCATGGCGGGAAGCTTGCCGCTTCCAATCAGCCACGCTTCAGAAATGCCCGCGCTGCATAAAGGCTCACCGCCGCTGCGTTCGACACGTTGAGTGAGCGGATAGCGCCGGGCATGTCGAGCCTGGCCAACGTCGTCACCGTCTCGCGCGTTTTCTGGCGCAGGCCCTTGCCTTCAGCGCCGAGGACCAGGGCTATCTTCTCGCCAGCAAAACTCGTTTCGAGTTCCGCCGGCCCGTCCGAATCGAGCCCGATGGTCTGGAAGCCGGCTTCGTGCAACTGGCCGAGCGCATCGGCGAGATTCCTCACCTCGATCTGGTCGATATGCTCCAGCGCGCCGGAGGCGGATTTCGCCAGCACGCCGGATTCCTGCGGACTATGGCGGGCCGTGGTAATCAGCGCTCCGGCGCCGAAAGCGACCGCCGAGCGCAGGATGGCGCCGACATTGTGCGGGTCGGTGACCTGGTCGAGCACCAGCACCAGCCTGGTGTCGCCGAGTGCGTCGAGACGCTTCGGCTTCAGCGGCTCCGCCTCGATCAGCACGCCCTGATGCACGGCGTCCGAGCCGGTGACTTTGTCGATGTCCCTGGGTTCGACCAGTTCAGCCTTGAAGCGCAGGGCGGCGAGATCGCCGATCTCGAGCCGTTCGGCCGCATTGCGCGTCACCAGCATTTTCTTGATCCGACGGCGCGGATTGTCGAGTGCCGCGCGCACTGTGTGCAGGCCATAAAGTCGCACCAGGCCATCCCCGGCGTTCTCGCCTGGTGGCACGGGTTGGCGGGGCCTGAACGCCGGCGCGCCGCCGCTTTTCTCGTCGCGAAAGGCGCGGCGCAGCTTGGCGTAGTGGGTGTCTTTCGGGGTGTTGGAATTGTTGCTCATGGCCGGCTTCTATAGCGGTCTCCTCCGGCCAAGGATACGCCCTGTCGCCGCAGCCGGCGAACAACGTCGAAAAACCCTTCCTGCGCGGTTGACACCCACTGGCCTTGCCGCCATAAGGCGCTTCGCTGGTTTCGGAGAAGACACAACTCGGGTCCGAACTGGCGCGAATGCCTCGTTGCATGGCTCCGGTGGCAGATTGGAGAGGTGCCCGAGTGGTTAAAGGGGACGGACTGTAAATCCGTTAGCTTAGCTTACGTTGGTTCGAATCCAACCCTCTCCACCACTGCCGGCCCGGAAGCCCTGAACGCGAAAAATATCGGACCGAAAGTGCGCGGCGCTTTCGGCAATCTGGCACGTCAGCTTGCCGGCTGAGCCGCTCGCACGGAATCATCGCTTGATCTGCTTTTGGACCGGGCCAGAATGTGGCTGACGGCGATCGCAGGTACCGCTCCGTACGAAATCGACAATTGGCTCCTGTGTGAAAATGCGCGATCATTGGAAAATGGCACGCAAATTGGACGACAAACTCGATTGCAAGGCTTGCGGGACGATCCAGATGGACATTCCCGACGACGCCACGGAGTCGACGCCAATTTATTGCAGCAATTGCGGTGCCTTCCTCGGCGAATGGGGTGAATTGCAGGACGATTTCTACCGCCAGGCTCGCGACGCCGAAGCATTCGACCTGCGCGACGGCAACATTATCAAAAAGTAGGATGCCATAAAGGCAACCGCCGGGGTGCTAGGCCGCTATTGGACCGCTCCTCCGTCGGCAGAGCCTGTGGAAAAGCGCGCCATTGAGTGAACGCGGTCAGCGCATTTGTGATCCGGCCCAGACGCATTCGGTGGGGCCGAATTCTTCCGGTTTCGCGCTCTTGTCGAAGTACCGCCGCGCGGTAATTCCCTTGAAGGGGTGGGCACTCCTCCCCTTCACGACAGGAGCTGACCATGAAACACCAGACACTCGACCAACTACAGGCCGTCGCCAGGATTGAACCCTCGGCGCCATATTCGGAAATGACACGGGATGAGCGCATCGCGCGATGGGCTGAACTTCTCGATCAGAATCCCGAGCGATGCCTTGGCGCGTTTACAGGCACCGAACATATGCATCCGGAGGCACGCGCCATCGCACGCGGCGAAGGGTCGGCAATTACTGTTGCCTTCGAAGACCCGATGCTGCGCGCGTTGGGTCTTCGGGATGACACTTATGGCGAGGCCAAGCGCTTCTTCGAACTGAACGACTGGCAACTGCATGACATCGTTTGCGATTGTCACGTAGGCTCTACCATGAAAGCACGGTGGGCTGCCGCTCGGGTCCGCGCGACAATTGGCGGCAACAGGTTTCTTACGTGGTTGAGGCAAAGGATCATGTTCTGACGCGCGCGGGGCGGCTTAGGTGAGGATCGTCACCTGTTCGCATTCGCAACCGCGCGCGGTGCGACCCCACCTGACCCGTCTTGTCGATCAGTCCCTGTGCTCGTGGCAAAGCCGAACGGCTGCACGATGACTTCTCTGCGTTCCGCCGGCTACGGCGGCGGCCAACGGCCACTCCATGCCGGTTGCGAAAGAGCGCGGTTAATGGAGTAAGAGCATGCGCGTTTTGATGGTTTTCACGCTCCTGCTGGTCGCAATCACAACGGCGCTCTCGCTTGCACATGCATTGGAGCTACCGGGCAAAATGCGCCTGAAAGAGGCGACCTACAAGGCAGTGCAGACGATCTACTATCCCGGCTTCACGATTGGCGGTTTTTCCGAAATCGGAGGCATCCTCGCGCTTGCCATCCTGCTCTATTTGACGCCTTCTGCAAGTACTCGGTTCTGGTGGACGCTCGCGTCGCTGTTTTTCCTGGCGGCGCAACACGCGACCTATTGGCTGGTCACGCATCCCGTCAATAATTTCTGGGTGAAGGACGTCGCCATGTCGAGATCGGGCGCGGCGTTTTTCTCCATATTCGCTCGGAAGCAAGATGGTGATTGGAGAGATTTCCGGAATATCTGGGAGATATCGCACGTCATCAGGGCAAGCCTTGCAATGTCGAGCCTGACCTCGATCGCCGTTGCGGCAACGCTTTTTGCGGATGGCTGATCGGGGGCGCCCCGGGCAACCAAATTCGCGGAACCTCGTTGTCGACCATCAGTCAGGGGAGGTTTCGATGAAGAAATCCTTGTCGCTTCTGGTGTTGGCTGCTGCTCTTGCGCTCGGTGCCTGTGATAACAGCACCCAACCGACGAAAGCCAACACCGACTCCGTCAACAAGAATCCGCAGGTTGACCAGGATGTCAGACCCAAGTCGACGACTGGCGGCGACCAGCCGGTTACAGCGCCGGAGAGCAAATGAACCTCGTCTCATTTTGCGATACGCCACTGCTGCGCATCGCTTATCTCAGTGGTGGGCCGCAAGACGGTCCGCCGGTCGTCCTGCTGCATGGCTGGCCGGACGACGCGACCACTTACGCGCGCATTTCGCCGGTCCTCCACGAGGCCGGCTTTCGGACGTTTTCGCCGTGGCTGCGAGGTTTTGGGCAGACATCGTTCCTGTCGAAAGAGACCATGCGAGCCGGCGAAATTGCCGCAATGGCGCAGGATGTGCTGGACTTTGCCGACGCGCTTGGCCTCAGCCGCTTTGCGGTCGTCGGTCACGACTGGGGAGCACGGATCGCCTACCTCCTGGCCTCGATCTTTCCCGATCGCATCAGTTGCTGTGCCGCGCTATCGCTTGGCTGGCAACCCGGCAAACCGGCAACGCCGACGCCTGAACAGGCGAAAGCATTTTGGTATCAATGGTTCATGGCAACAGCGCGCGGCGCCGAGTTCGTGCGAAAGAACCGCAAGGAATTCGCCAGATTCCAATGGGACAGCTGGAGCCCGTTGGGCTGGTTCGACGACGCCATTTTCGATGAAGTGGCTGCTTCATTCGACAACCCGGATTGGCCGGACGTGACGCTGCATTCCTATCGGGTTCGCTGGGGTGAGGCGGAGCCCGATCCGCGCTACGCGGAGCTGGCCCGCCGGCAAACATCGGTCAAGATCATCACGGTGCCGACTTTGACGCTTCATGGTGGCGATGACCGTGTTGTACTGACCGCATCCTCGGAAGGACTGGAGGAGCATTTCACGGCGCCCTACAAACGAGTGGTCCTGGACGCGGTCGGGCACTTCCCGACACGTGAGGCTCCACACGAGGTTTCGCTGCTGTTGGCGAGCTTTCTCGATAGTTTCGGCAGCCGATAATTGCTTGGCTCGGCGGTCCATTCGGCTTCACCGCACAAGCTGGAACCTGATGCATCGCCGCGCATTTCGTCTCCATCGATGGATCGAAACGCAGTCCAACGATCAATCGATAGCCAGGGAGAATTCCGATGCAAACTTCAGTCGCAACGTCAGATCACGACTTTCGCCCACTGACCATAGAGCCGTTTGCCGGGACGGTGACCGTGCGATTTTCCGATGCTGTGGTCGCAGCCACCGAGCACGCGAAGGTCGTCAGGGAAGAGGGACAGGAGCCGACGTTCTTTATCCCCTTCGAGGACATCTATTTCGACCTTTTCGAAAAGACCAACACCACAAGCAGCTCACCGCTCAAGGGGAATGCGAGTTACTGGCGGGTCCATGCTGTCGGTAGCTCGGCCGACGACTTCATGTGGGCATACGAGACGCCCGATACGGCAGCGCTGGCCATTGCAGGTCATGGCACCTTCGATCCGCGAAAGGCGCGCATCGATGTCGACCCGGTGGAGGACAAACGGCACACCCCACATGTCACGGAATAGGATTATCTTCGATGTCGATGCCGGGCCTGGCATATGGTCTGTTGGGGCACCGATGCATGCATGTTTGTGTCGATATGCAAAAGCTGTTTGCCGAGCCGTCACAGTGGGCGACCCCCTGGATCACCCGTGTCCTTCCTCAAATCGAGAGGCTGGTCGAAAGACGAGCGCCACAGACCGTCTTCACGCGCTTCCTGCCGGCGCAAAAGCCGGGGCAGGGCGTCGGCACATGGAAGCGCTATTATGAGCGCTGGGCCTCGATGGCGATCGAAAATATTGGTTCCGACATGGTCGACCTGTTGCCGGCGTTGGTCACTTACTGCCCGCCAGCGGCAGTCATCGACAAGCACATATACTCGCCTTGGTTCGAAGGTCACCTCAGGGCCTTTCTGAACGAACGCGACATCGACACGCTGGTTATCACCGGCGGCGAAACCGACGTGTGCGTTCTGGCCACGGTGCTCGGAGCGATCGATTTCGGCTATCGCGTGGTTCTTGTTACGGACGCGCTGTGCAGTTCATCCGACGCAACGCATGACGCGCTGTTGACCGTTTATCACCAACGGTTCGCGCAGCAGGTGGAGACGGTCGAGATGGAAACGGTTCTCTCGAACTGGATCTGACGTTGCCGGTCATTCGCCAAGCATTCAATGCTTGCGACTTGCGATGCTTGCCGGGAAAAATGGCAGGCGGCGGAAGTCCTGGAATAGGTTGGCGGGGCGGGCCGGCTATTTCGGCTGGCCTCCGTCGGGTTTTGGAGACCGCAGCAGCAAGGCGAGGGGAACAAACAGTGCCGTCGCGATGGCGCAGTAGCGAAAAACGTCGATGTAGGCGAGCAGCGAAGCCTGGCGTGCGATCAACTGCCCAAGCCAGCCGATGGCTTGCTGCTTGGCCTGAAGCATGCCCGAGCCTTGGGCGACAAAGTGATCCGTCACCTGACGCAGCAGCTGCTGATAGGCGGGTGACGATTGCACGGTATGGCTGACAAGGTTCGATTGATGCAGCTGCGCGTTTTGAGCGATCACGGTGTTCGACAATGACACGCCGATGCTCCCGCCGATGTTACGGGCGACGTTGATCAGCGCCGACGCCTGGTTGGTCTTCTGCGGAGCGAGGCCGACATAGGCCGCAGTCGAAATGGGGATGAACAGGAACGGCAGGCCGATCATCAGGAAGATGCGCGCGAAGGCAAAGAAGCGGAAACTGGCGTCCGGGGTGAGGGACGTCATGTGCCACAGGGCGACCACGACAACGGACATGCCCATCATGATCAGATATTTGGGCTGCACCAATCCGGCGGCAAATCCGGAAATCGGCATCAAGATCAGCATGGCGATGCCGCCGGGCATCATGGAAAGGCCCGACAGGGTGGCCGTATAGTCGAAGGCGGTCTGTTGCAGCTGCGGCATCAACTGCGTGGTGCTGAACAACACGGCTCCGACAGCCATCATCACCAGGAACGACGCGCCGAACTGGCGGGTGAACAGCAGGCGCACGTCGACGATCGGATCGCGGTGACTGAACTCCCATGGGATGAGCAGCAGGAACGAGATCGCCGAAATCACTGCAAAAGTCGTGATGAAACCCGATGCGAACCAGTCGTTTCTCTGACCCTCATCGAGGAAGATTTCCAGGCAGCCAAGAGCGGTGGCGACCAGGATGAACCCGACCCAATCTATTCTGAGGCCGCCCTTCAGCCGCTCCTGACGTTCGCGCTCGATCACGTCCGGCTCGACGAGAAGCCACTGCACCAAGGCAAGCGACATGATGCCGAACGGCACGTTGATGAAGAAGATCCAGTGCCAGGAGAAATGGTCCGTCAGCCAGCCGCCGAGGGTCGGCCCGACTGTCGGTGCGACGATGACGGCGATGCCATAAAGGGCAAAAGCCTGGGAACGCTTCTCGGGCGGAAAGGTATCGGCAAGGATGGATTGTTCGCTCGGCGCCATGCCGCCGCCGCCGAGACCCTGCAGGATCCTGAAGAAAATGAGCATTTCCAGATTGGGCGCGAGGCCGCACAACAGCGATGCGATGGTGAACGTCGCCACGCAAAGCATGTAGTAGCGCTTCCGCCCGATCACGCTGGCCAACCAGCCGCTGACCGGGATGATCACGGAATTCGAGACCAGATAGGTAGTGATCACCCAGGTGCTCTCGTCCATGCCGGCAGCCAGGCTGCCGGCGATGTTGCGCAGGGCCACGTTGGCAATCGAAGTGTCCAGCACCAGCATGAAGGTGGCGATGGAGACGACGATGGCGATCAGCCAGGGATTGCGCCCGCCGGCGGCGGACCGGCTTTCGCTTTGGTCGCTGGAGATTTCGCCAGTCATCGCACCTTGACCGTCGGCACCACCGACAGGCCCGGACCCAGCAGCACGCCGGGCGGTTTGTCGAAGACGATCTTCACCGGTACGCGCTGCACCACCTTGACGAAGTTGCCGGTGGCGTTTTCTGCCGGCAACAGGCTGAAGGCGGTGCCACTGCCCGCCTGGATGCTGTCGACGCGGCCATGAAAAGATCTGTCCGGATAGGCGTCAATCTCGATGTCGACCGGCTGTCCGGGCCGCATCAGATCGAGCTGTGTTTCCTTGAAGTTGGCCTTCACCCAGACTTCGTCCGGAACAAACATCATCAGCACCTGGCCTGGCTGGGTATAGGTACCGTTGGCGACCGAGATGCTGGTTGCCCGCCCGGCGACCGGTGCGGTGATGGTTGTGCGGGATAGCATGGTCCTCGCCTGGTCCTGGCTGGCCTTGGCCTGATTGAGCTTGGCTTCGGCGCTTTTGGTCTGCGCCTGCAAAACAGCGACCTGGCTCCTGGCGGCAGTTACATTGGCTTGAGCGCTGTCGAGAGCAGCCTGGTCCTGGCGCAGCGTCGAAGCGGCCTGCTGCGCCTGCTGTTGGGTGGCCGTGCCCTTGGCCAGAAGTTCACGGTTGCGCTGGTCCTCGGCTTTGGCGAAATCGAGCGCGGCCTGTGCCTCCGCCGTCTGCTTCTGCGCCGCATCGATCTTTGCGTTTTGTGCTTCGATCTGAGCCCCTAGTTCGACAATGTCGGCCTGCGCCGAAACCACGCCGGCATCGGCCTGTTCAAGGCTGGCCCGATAGTCGCTGTCATCGATGCGCAACAGGGCGTCGCCCGCCTTGACCGGTTGGTTGTCGGTCACCGCAAGGTCAGTGACCCGTCCTGATATCTCGGCGCTGATAGTTATCGTTCGGGCGTCGATAAAGGCGTCGTCGGTCGATTCATACTGGCGGGCATTCAGCCACCACATGATCAGTGCCACGGCGGCTAGCAACATCACGATCAAGATTGCAATGGCCACGTAAGGATGCCGCCGGGGGAAACCTAGGAGGCTGGGCTTTTGTTCATCCGCCTGCTTGTCCCGCGCTTCGCGCTCCGGAGCGTTAGGCTGCGCCACATCGCCCCTGCGTTTTGGCGACGCATCCTGTCCGGCCTTGCTCGAAACGCCGCGCGCATCTCTGGCTTTGTCTGGTTCTTCAGTCTCGGTTTTTGCATCCACGGGGAGAACTTTCAGGGAAGGCGCCGACCGCTTTAACGACCGATTCAACGACAGCTCTTCACAAAAGTTCCTGACGAACCGGCTCGGCGGCATTCGTCGGGATCGTAGCCAAAGCCATTCAACCGACGGCAAATCTGATCACTGTGATGAGGATCACGATGCCGACCAGCCCTGCGATGAAGATGATCCGGCGTGTGCGGGTTCGCAGGATGATCTCACCTTGTCGCGCCTGTTCAGCCGAAAAGACAGGGCCTTCGTCATCAAGCCGATCGCTTCGCCGATCGCTCCGATCATTGGTCATGATCGCCTCCTTCCTTGGAACCTATCGAGGACAACCACGGCCTTGCGGCTGAAGTTCCGCATGGCCGTCCTGCAAAGGAAACGATCACAGCGATGTGAGGAGGGAACTTTGCCTCCCGCGAACAGTTTCGTCCGCTTGAGACTCCAGCCAGCCGGAAAGCCAGCCATGTCCAATCCCACAAGCCCTAGCGGCCTGAGCAGACGCACCTTCATGACGGGTTCTGTTACGGCGGCAGCCGCAATGCCTCTCATGGCCACCTCGACAAAAGCCGCCGAGCCGTCGCCTGCGAGAGCGGTCGAACCGCGCGACCTGTCGACGATTTCGCTCCGGGTTAACAAGCAGGCCTACACCCTCGCACTCGACAATCGCACGAGCCTGCTTGACGCTCTACGTGACCATGTTGGTCTGACCGGCACCAAGAAGGGTTGCGACCACGGCCAGTGCGGTGCCTGCACCGTTCTTGTCGATGGGAAGCGGGTGCTATCCTGCCTGAGCTTTGCCGTCATGAACCAGGGCCGCGAGGTCACGACTGTCGAAGGCCTGGCTTCGGCCGACGGCGAACTGCACCCGGTGCAGCAGGCGTTTGTCGACCATGATGCCTTTCAATGTGGCTACTGCACGCCGGGCCAGATCATGTCCGCCATCGGTTGCATCGACGAAGGTCATGCCGGTTCGGAGGATGATATCCGGGAGTATATGAGCGGCAATCTGTGCCGGTGCGCGGCCTATCCGAACATCGTCGCGGCGATCATCCAGGCGCGCGATGAGATCAGGAGAGCCTAGGATGCGTCCCTTCCTCTATGAAAGACCAACGAGCGTCACCGCGGCGATCGCCATGGCGTCTCATCTCGACGCTGCGCCAACTCAGGCCAACACCCAGTTCATCGCCGGCGGCACCAATCTGGCCGACTACATGAAGCTGGGTGTCGCGCAGCCGGAGCGACTGCTCGACCTTAACGAGCTTGCCGAGCCTGCTTTGCGGCAGATCAAAACGGACGACGACACCATCCGTTTCGGTGCGCTGGTTCGCATGGGTGAGGCAGCCGACAACAAGGACGTCAGGCGCCGCTGCCCGCTCCTTGCCGACAGTCTGAAATTCGCCGCCAGCGGCCAGCTTCGCAATATGGCCAGCCTTGCCGGCAACGTGTTGCAGCGAACGCGGTGCGAGTATTTTCGCGAAACCTCCTGGCCGTGCAACAAGCGGGAGCCCGGTTCCGGCTGTGCGGCGATGGAAGGGATAAACCGCCAGCATGCCGTGCTCGGCACCAGCGATGCCTGCATAGCGACCTATCACGGTGATTTCGCGCAGGCGCTGATTGCGCTCGATGCGGTCGTCGAAGTGGAGGGGCGGCGTGGCCCGCGCAAGATCCCATTCGCCAGCCTGCACCGGCTTCCCGGCGACACGCCCAACATCGAGACGGATCTGGCCGCCGATGAAGTCATCGTCGCCATTGATGTTCCGCTTGGTGGATGGAGCCGTCGCTCGCGCTACCTGAAGATACGCGATCGCGAATCCTACGCATTTGCGCTGGCCTCGGCGGCGGTGGCGCTGGAGATGGACGGAGACACGGTCAGGCAAGCGCGCATAGCACTCGGTGGCGTCGCGACGGTACCATGGCGCGCGAGAGCGGCGGAGGATGCGCTGCGTGGTAATGCCCTCGACGACAAGGCCGCGACGGCTGCTGCCGAAGCCGCATTCGCTGATGCCAGGCCACGAGAACACAACGCATTCAAGATACCGCTCGGAAAGCGCACGCTGGTGCGAGCGCTGCTCGAAACCCGTGACATGAAGGTCTGAGCCATGAATCAAGCTGCTCCAGCTCCAAAAGAAAACCAAGGCGAACCGGTCGTCCGCATCGACGGCAGGCTGAAGGTTACCGGGCAGGCCAGCTATCCGGCCGACATCGCCACGGCCAATGTCGCTTATGGCGCTCTAGCCACGAGCAGCATCGCTCGGGGCAAGGTTTCCAAACTCCATACGGATGACGCCAGGGCCGTGCCCGGAGTGCTGGACATCTTGACCTATGGCGACATGGATCAGACAGACACGCCGAAATTTGGCAACACCGGTGCAAGCTCCATCGCCCCCCTGCACGACAAGACGATTTTCCACGACGGCCAGATCATCGCCCTGGTCGTTGCCGAGACATTCGAGGCGGCGGAGGAAGCGTCGATGTTGATCCGCGCCGACTACGAAGACGAATCGCCAAGCGCCAGCTTCGATTCCGAAGGCGTGAAGGTGGAACCGGCGGCCGGCAAGAGCCCGATGTTGCAGGAGGATGTCAAAGCCGGCGACTTCGACGCTGCCTATGCATCCGCAGCCGTCAAGATCGACCAAAAATATTCGACGCCGACCCAGCATCACAATCCGATCGAACTGTTTTCGACCACGGCGATGTGGCAAGGCGATCAACTCACCGTCCATGAGCCCAGCCAGAATGTCACCGGCTGGAAAATCGAACTTGCCCGGCAGTTGAAGATCGACCCCGCCAATGTGCGGATTGTCAGCCCTTATGTCGGGGGCGCGTTCGGTTCCAAGGGACCGATGACGGCTCGCACTGCAATTGTCGCGGTTGCCGCGCGTCGTGTTGGACGGCCGGTACGCTGCGTCGTCAGCCGCATGCAGGCTTTCAACACCCAGACCTACCGGGCCGAGACCAGGCATCGAATCCGCATCGGCGCCGGCAAGGACGGCCGCATCACGGCGTTCGGACACGAGGGCTGGGAGGTTACATCACGCCCTGACCCTTATGTCGTCGGCGGCACGTCAGCCACCGGTCGCATGTACAATTATGGTTCGGTGCTCACTCACGTTTCTATCGTCCATGCCGATCGCAACACACCGGGCTACATGCGCTCGCCGCCGGAGACGCCGTACGTCTACGCGCTCGAGAACGCCATGGACGAAATGGCTGTGGCGCTCGGCATGGATCCCGTCGAGTTTCGGCGCATCAACGAGCCTGAAAAAGAGCCTATCGGCGGCAAGCCATTCTCCAGCCGGTCGCTGGTCAAATGCTACGACCAGGCCGCCGAAGCCTTTGGCTGGTCGAAGCGTGACGCCGCGGTCGGATCGATGCGGGAGGGCGACTGGCTGGTCGGCATGGGATGCGCGACAGCCATCTATCCAACGGCCAGCGCGCCATGCGCGGCCCGAGTTCGCTTGACCGCCGATGGACAGGTTCGCGTTCAGTGCGGTTCGCACGAGATTGGCACCGGCGTGCGCACCGTCGCCGGACAGATGGCCGCCGAGCGTCTGGGGATAGGGATGGACAAGGTCAGTGTCGAGATGGGCGACAGCGCCCTGCCGCCCGCGCCGGTCTCGGGTGGCTCGATTTCGACCGCGAGCGTCTGCTCGGCGGTCCTGAAGGCCTGTGACGCGGTGCGCGGAAAACTTTTCGCGGCAGCCGTCGCCGGAGATGGCCCATTGGCTGGTTCCGGCAATGCCAAGCTGGACATGGAGCAAGAGAAGATCGTGGCAAGCGGCGGCAAATCCGCCAGGCTGTCGGACGTCTTCAAGGTGATGCAGGTCGGCGCTATAGAGGAATACGCCGAGTTTGCACCAAGGGGTTCGACACCGGAAGCACTGAAGAAACTCTATGCCGGGCAGGCGGAATTCCACGGCGGCGATCAGGACAAGGAGTCCGTGAAATACGCCTTTGGCGCTGAATTCGTCGAAGTGCGCGTCAACAGCTACACGCGCGAAATCCGGGTACCGCGCGTGGTCGGTGCCTTTGCGGCGGGACGCATCATGAACACGCGCACCGCGCGCAGCCAACTGATGGGCGGCATGATCTGGGGTATCGGCCAAGCCCTTCACGAGGCGACGGAAATCGACCGGCGCAACGCCCGCTACGTCAATCGTGACCTGCAGGACTATCTGGTGCCGGTCAACGCCGACATCAAACAGGTCGACGTCATCCTTGTTCCCGAGGTCGACTTGGACGTCAACCCGGCTGGCGTCAAAGGCTTGGGGGAACTAGGCAATGTCGGGACCGCGGCGGCCGTGGCGAGCGCCGTGTACCATGCCACGGGCAAACGCATTCGAGACTTGCCGATCAGGATAGACGATTTGATAAGCTGACGATCAAGGGGCGCGACGGCAAGGTGGCTTCGCAGGGGCGATGCAAACGGGGCGGTGGCGCGGTATAGCGCCGGCCCGATGCCTTGTCGTGCCCACCTCATGTCGGAGCAGTAGCGGAATAGACGGCGCACGGCATCGACTACGCGCTTGCGGCTTCCTCTGCCAACAAGCTGTCGGGGCCAGGTGGTATCTGCGGGATGATCGTGCCGAGAGCATCTCAAACCAGGCCCTCAGGCTCCCCTGAGCACCGCTTCCGGCTCAGCCCGCGGGCAATGCGTAAGCAATGACCTCGTCACCGACCTTGGTCTCCATGAAATGGTGGCCGCCAGGTGCGATCACGACGTACTGCCGGCCGCTGACTTCATAGGTCATCGGCGTGGTCTGGCCCCCTGCCGGCAAGTCTGTTTGCCAAACCACCTTGCCAGTCTTGATGTCGATGGCGCGCAGCTTGTCATCCGTCGCCGCGGCAATGAAGATCAGCCCGCCCGCGGTCACGAGCGGCCCACCATTGTTCGGCGTGCCGATGTCGATCGGCAGCATGGACGGGATGCCCAATGGGCCGTTCTTGACCGCCTCGCCGAGCGGCTTGTCCCACAGCGTCTTGCCAGTTTTCAGGTCGATGGCGCGGATGTGGCCATAAGGCGGTTCGGAACACAAAAGTCCCGTCGAGAGTCGCCAACCCGCGTTGACGGCGATGGCATAGGGCGATCCCATCTGCGGATCGCCCATGTCCTTGGCCTTCTGCGAACCGCCGCCCTGCTCGATCGACTTGAAACCGATCTGATCGGCTTTTTCCCGCGGCAGCAGCTGGTTGTAGTTGGGCATGTCATTGTAGTTGGCGATCAGGATGCCGTCATCGGTATCGACAGCGATGCTGCCCCAGTCGGAACCGCCATTGTAGCCGGGATATTCAATGAAAGGCTTGTCCACGGTCGGCGGCGTATATTCGCCCTGGTAGGAGGCCTGTCGGAACTGGATGCGGCAGTAGAGCTGGTCGAGCGGGCTCATGCCCCACATGTCCTTCTCGGTCAGCACCGGCTGGTCGAGATGCGCATAGCCGGAGTAGGGCTGCGTCTTGGACAGCTTTTCGGGTTCGACACCACCCGACGGAACCGGCCGCTCCTCGACCGGGAAGAGCGATTTTCCGGTCTTACGGTCGAGCACGTATATCTGGCCCTGTTTGCTCGGCACGATGATTGCTGGGACTTTTCCCTCGGCTGTCGGGAAGTCGACGAGCGTCGGCTGCGAGCCAAGGTCGTAATCCCAAAGGTCGTGATGGACGGTCTGGAAATGCCAGACCGGCTTGCCTGTCGTGACATCGATGGCCACGATCGAGGAGTTGTATTGATTTTCGAAGTCCTTGCGATCGACGCCGTAATAGTCGACCGAGGCGTTGCCGAGCGGCAAATAGACATAGCCGAGCTGAGGATCGGCGGCCGCGACGGTCCACATATTGGGCGTGCCGCGCGTATAAGTGGCGCCTTGGGGCGGCGCGCCGGTGCGGTCGGGATGGCCCATGTCCCACGCCCAGACGAGTTTGCCTGATATCACGTCATAGCCGCGCACCACGCCCGATGGGGCATCTTCAGCCTGTCCGTCCTTCACCTGGGCGCCAAGAACGGCTACGCCGCGCACGATGGTCGGCGGCGCCGTCACCGAGTACCAGCCAGGAACCGTCTTGCCGAGCCCCTGGGTGAGGTCGACGACGCCTTGCTGGCCGAAATCACCGCATGCCTTGCCGGTCCTGGCATCGATGGCGATCAGCCTGGCATCGAGCGTGCCCCACAGGATGCGTGTCGCGCATGGCTGCTCGGCATTTGCTCCTTGAGCGGCGTAATAGGCGACACCACGACAGGTGGCACCGTACGGAATGGCGTCATCGGACACTTTCGGATCATACCGCCACTCCTCCTTGCCGGTCGCCGCATTGGCGGAGATGACCATACCCTTGGCCGAACAGGCGAAGAGGTGACCGTCGACCTCGAGCGGTGTGTTTTCCGGAGAGTATTTGTCGGCCGCCGCCTTGCTTGGCATGTCGCCGGTGTGGAAATCCCAAACCTTGGTCAGCTTCGCCACGTTGCCGGCGGTGATCTGTTTGAGGGGCGAATACCGCGTAGCCAGCTCCGAGCCGCCGTAGACAGGCCAATTCGACCCAGCCTGGTGGATCGCGGTGTCGGCCTGAGCCGGCGGGGCGGTTCCCACCGTGCCTCCAACTGGCGGCGTGGCAGGAGCGATCGCTTCCTGCGATTGTGCCGCAAGCGTGAAATGATGGAGCCCGATTGCGCAGCCGACAATGACAACGCCAGCGGATGTGGTCGCGTACGCAGCGTCGCGAACGCGCTTCGCGCGGTCAGCGCTGAAGGCCGGCAAGGTCAGCAAAACGAAAATTAGGATAATTGTCGGGGCGAGCACGCGGGGCATCAGCCCCCAGCCGTCCATGCCCACTTCCCAATAGGCCCAGGCAAGCGTCGCTATCCAGGTTAGGGCGTAAAGCCAGACGCCTGCGGCATTGCCGCTCAAAAGCAAAATCCCGGCGACCAGGAGCGCCACTCCAGCAGGCAGGTAGTACCAAGACCCGCCCAGCGCGATCAGCCAGGCGCCGCCTGCACCGATCAGCAGGCCAAGTATCACCAGCAATACGCCTATGAACATGGACCACCAGAAGGCGAGACCTGAGCGGGTGAGAGTGGCGGGGTTTGGATTGGCGTGTGTCATGTCGACATTTCCACGTGGCATTTATCGTGATCATGTCGAACGCCCGCCATTGCGCATGGTTGCGGTTTGCTGCTGTTTTCGGCAGCGCCCGAACGTCACCATTTTGTGAGCATTCCGCGCCTACGGAACCTTTGGCACGTCCCCGCCGTTAGGCGCTCGATCCAAAAAACATGCAAATCGGCGAGGGGATGCCGCAGGTCTTTTCCAGCAATGCCAATGGAATTGCCCGCTTCGTGTTGTGGGGACTTTGTTTCTTCGCGATTTTCGCGGCCATCGGCGGCACGGCACTTTTGCGTTCGGGGTTCATCACCGGCGTGGGCCGGCCCGTGGCACAGGCAGTCCCGTTCAGTCACAAGCACCATGTCGGCGATATCGGACTGGACTGCCGCTATTGCCACAATGGCGTCGAGACGTCGGCTTCGGCGGGACTGCCGGCGACAGAGGTGTGCATGACCTGCCATTCGCAACTCTTCACCGATGCCGACATGCTGGCACCGGTGCGTGCAAGCCTTGCCTCAGGTCAGCCGCTGCAATGGCAGCGCGTCAATTCCGTGCCGGATTTCGTCTACTTCAACCACTCCATCCATATCGCCAAGGGCGTCGCCTGCGAGACCTGCCACGGCGACGTCGATGAGATGCCGCTGATGCAGCGCGCGCATTCGCTGTCGATGGAATGGTGCCTGGGCTGTCATCGCGATCCCGGTCCCAATCTCCGTCCGCCGCAGGATGTCTTTCAGCTGCACTGGAAACCGCCGCAGGACATCGAAGAGGTCAGGCGTTCCCTGATCAGCATCCTTGATATCCACCCCGAGACGATGACGGATTGCTATGTCTGCCATCGCTGACATCAAGCCGTTCCCAGCCACGGATCTTGCGGCATTGCGGCGGGCCGCGACGGGACGCGAGCCGTGGCGGAGCCTGGACGAACTGGCCGAAACGGCGGAGTTCCGGCGCTTCGTCGAGGCGGAATTTCCAGCGATCGCCGAACGCCTGCCGTTCAGTCTCGACCGGCGCACCTTGTTGAAGCTGATGGGCGCGTCGCTTTCGCTGGCCGGTCTGACCGCCTGCAGCGAAGCGGAGCGCATCGTGCCTTACGTGCGCCAGCCGGAAGACATCATTCCAGGCAAGCCGCTCTACTATGCGACCGCACTCTCCAGCGATGGTTACGGTATCGGCGCGGTTGTCGAGAGCCATGAAGGCCGGCCGACCAAGGTCGAGGGCAATCCGGATCATCCGGCCTCGCGCGGCGCTACCGATGCGGTCATGCAGGCGGCGGTGCTGTCGCTGTTCGATCCCGAACGGTCGCGTACGCCGCTCAGGCAAGGCGAGCCGGCGGGTTACGGCGACTTTCTCAAGGACATGGCGAAGCTTGCCGGCGGATTGGCCGCTTCGGGCGGGCAAGGTTTGGCACTGCTGATCGAGGCAACAACGTCGCCGACGACCAGGGCGCAGATCGGATCGCTCAGGCAGCGCTATCCCAAACTTCGCGTCTTCAAGCACGATCCGCTTGCGGCCAGCGCGAACGAGCAGGCAACGGCCAAGCTGTTCGGCAGGCCGCTGACGCCGATCTACCATCTAAACCGCGCCGATGTGATCGTCAGCCTTGATGCCGATTTCCTCGGCGAAGGGCCGGGGCGTCTGGCCTACGCCCGCGATTTCGCCGGGCGGCGGCGCGTGCGTCAATCGACGGACACGATGAGCCGTCTCTACGTCGTCGAGTCGACACCCACAATCACGGGTGCGGCGGCCGACCATCGCCATGCCGTCAGACCGAGTGCCGTCGAGGGCGTTGCCGTCGCAATCAAGGCTGCCCTGGAAGGCGACCTGCATGCGGCCAGCTTGTCACCCTTCGGTCCGGAATGGATCAACGCGCTTGTCGACGATCTCCGCAGCGCCGGCCGCAACGCACTGGTGATGCCTGGCGCGCATCACACGCCGTTTGTCCATGCCGTTGCCTTTGCCATGAATGCCAGACTTGGAGCCATCGGCAACACGCTGGACTTCATCGAGCCGCCGGACACCATGCCGATCGAAGGCGATCTTGCCGCGCTTTGCCAGGCCATCGCGACCGGATCGGTCGACAGCGCCATGGTGCTCGGTTCCAATCCCTTGCATACGGCGCCGTCGGACGTCGATGTACGCAAGGCCTTTTTGAAGCTGAAGCTTCTCTTCCACTGGGGGCTCTATCGCGACGAGACCGCATTTCTGGCGCAGTGGCACATTCCCGCCGCGCACGAATTGGAGAGTTGGAGCGACATCCGCGCCTATGACGGTACGGTCTCGATCGTGCAGCCGCTGATCCAGCCTCTGTTCGGTGGCAAGAGCCTGCATCAACTGCTGGCGGCGCTCGGCGGTGAGTTCAATGCCGATATGCAGGCCCTGGTACGCGCGACATGGACGGCCATGGACGAGCCGGCTTGGCGAAAGGCACTGCGCGATGGTGTCGTGCCGAATACCGTCACTGCTCCTGTCGCCGTCTCGATGCCGGCGGATATCGGCGGTCCCACGCCGCATGCCTCCGTTGCCGATCGGCTGGAGGTCCGCTTCGTTGCCGACCCCTGGCTGCGCGATGGCCGTCACGCCAATTCATCGTGGCTGCAGGAACTGCCCCGCCCGCTGAGCAAGCTTGTCTGGGGCAATGCGGCACTGATCTCACCGGCGACCGCGCAGCGCTTGGGACTAGAAAACGGGCAAATGGTCAATCTGGCACGAGGCGGCAAGGATATCGACGCGCCGGCCTGGATCATGCCCGGACAGCCCGACGACACGGTGACGCTGTCGCTCGGCTTTGGCCGCAAGGTCGGTTCGGTCGCCGCGCTGTCGGGTGGTTACGATGCTTTCCCCCTGCGCACCGCCGAGGCTCCCTGGTTTGCCGATGGCCTCGTCTTGGCTGCGCGCGACAGTACGGCGCGCGTGGTGACGACCCAGCACCACCAGGCGATGGAGGGCAGGGCGATCGTGCGACACGCGACGCTCGATGCCTTCAGGCAAAATCCGCATTTCGTCCGTGAAGGCGTGCCGCCGGCGCCGACGGAATCGCTGTACCCCGATTGGACCTACGACCAGGAGGCCTGGGGCATGTCGATCGACCTTTCGGCCTGCATCGGCTGCATGGCTTGCGTATCGGCCTGCCAGGCCGAGAACAACATCGCAACCGTCGGACCGGATGAAGCCGCGCTCGGCCACGAGATGCATTGGCTGCGCATCGACCGCTATTATGCCGGCGCTGTCGACCAGCCCGACATCTTCTTCCAACCCGTGCCTTGCATGCATTGCGAGAAGGCGCCATGCGAGGTCGTCTGTCCCGTCAACGCAACGATCCATACCCATGACGGCCTGAACGCGCAGGTCTACAACCGCTGCATCGGCACGCGCTACTGTTCGCAGAACTGCCCCTACAAGGTGCGCCGCTTCAATTTCCTCGAATACCAGGAGTTCGACAAGGAAAGCGCTGGGCCACGGCAGGCCGTGCATAATCCTGACGTCACCGTGCGCTCGCGCGGCGTCATGGAAAAATGCACCTATTGCGTCCAGCGCATTGCCGAAAAGCGCATCCGCGCGCAGATCGAGAACCGTGAGATCGGCGACGGCGAAGTTGTCACCGCCTGCCAGCAGGCGTGCCCGACGCAGGCCATCACCTTCGGGGATATAAAAAAGAAGGATTCTCACGTATCGCGCGAGAAAGCCGCGCCGCATAACTATGCGCTTCTCGAAGAGCTGAACACGCGGCCGCGCACAACCTATCTCGGCAAGATCAGCAATCCGAACGCCGGGATCGCCGGCAAACCTGGTGCGGAGACCGGCGATGGCTGAAGCGGTCGGCGCCAGAGCCGAAAAAGCCCAGCCGCGAGCACCGGTGCTGCGCGGCCACCATGATTTCCCCGAGATCAGCGGCCGCATCAGCGCGATAGTTCTGCAAGGAAAGCTGCCGCGTTTCTTCTGGGCGGCGTTCTTCGTCTGCTTCGCCTTGGTACTGCTGTTCCTCTATTCCATCACCTACCTGATCTCGGTCGGCGTCGGCGCATACGGCATCAACATCCCCGTTGCCTGGGGCACGATGATCTCCAGCTTCGTCTGGTGGATCGGCATCGGCCATGCCGGCACGCTGATCTCGGCGGTGCTGCTTTTGCTGCGCCAGCCCTGGCGCGCCTCGATCAACCGCTTCGCCGAAGCTATGACGCTGTTTGCCGTGGCAATGGCCGGGCTCTACCCGATCCTGCATCTCGGCCGGCCATGGTTCTTCTACTGGCTGCTGCCTTTGCCCAACACGCAAATGCACTGGCCGCAATGGCGCAGTCCGCTGGTATGGGACTTTTCCGCGATCGCCACTTACGCCACCGTCTCGCTGCTGTTCTGGTACATGGGCCTGCTGCCGGATCTCGGCGTGCTGCGCGACCGCGCCAGATCACGCGCCGCGCAACTCTTCTACGGCATCCTGGCGCTTGGCTGGCGCGGCTCGGCCTTCCACTGGGCGCGCTATCGGACCGTCTATTTCCTGATGGCAGCGCTCGCCACGCCGCTGGTCGTGTCGGTGCATTCGATCGTCGCGCTCGACTTCACCTTTGCCATTGCACCGGGTTATCACTCGACGATCTTCCCGCCATACTTCGTCGCCGGCGCGCTGCTCTCCGGATTTGCCATGGTGCTGACCATCGCCATTCCCTTGCGCTGGGCCTTCGCGGTCGAAGACCTGATCACGTTGCGCCACATGGAGAACGCCGCCAAGCTGATGATCGCGGCCGGCATGATCGTCATCTACGGCTACGCGTCGGAAGCATTCTTCGCCTGGTATTCCGGGCAGCCTTATGAGCGCGCCATAATGGTCCAGCGCGCCGTTGGTCCTTACGCGCCATTGTTCTGGATCATGCTGTTTTGCAATTGCATCGCGCTGCAGCTGCTCTGGCTGCGCCGCGTGCGGCTCAATATGCCGATTTTGTTTTCGATCGCGCTCGTCATCAACATCGGCATGTGGCTGGAGCGCTACGTCATCGTGGTGACTGGTCCGAGCCGCGATTACCTGCCATCGTCCTGGGGCGAACAGTCGCTGACCTGGCTCGATTTCGGCATCCTGTTCGGCTCGATCGGCACCTTCTTCGCGCTGGTCTTCCTGTTCATCCGCATCCTGCCGGCGATCACCATCTTCGAGGTCGAGGAACTGGTCGAAGAGAAAAGCGGGGCCGCATGAGCCTGCATGGCGTCATCGCGGTATTCGCCGATCCCGATGCGCTGACGCAAGCGGCACGGACGATGCGCGACAAGGGTTACCGGCGCATGGACGCGTTCTCGCCCTTCGAGGTGCGCGGCCTTGCCGGGATTTTGGGCATGCCAAGGACTCGGCTGCCATGGGCCGTGCTGGCGGGCGGCATTGCCGGCGGCCTGCTGGTCTACGCACTGATCCTCTATTCGGTCGAGATCGACTACCCCGTCAATGTCGGCGGCCGGCCGCTGCATTCCTGGCCGCCTTTTACGGTGATCGCCTTCGAGGCAGCCATCCTGGGCGCCGCCCTGGCCGGGTTCGTGGGCATGCTCTGGGCGAACGGTTTGCCGCGATACTACCATCCAGTCTTCAATGCCAAGACCTTCACTTATGCGCGGGGCGGCAAGTTCTACCTGCTCGTCGAAGCGGCCGATCCGAAATACCGCAAGGGCGTCACCAAGGGACAACTGACGCGGCTTGGCGCGGAAACGGTCGAGGAGGTGGAGGCATGAGGGGGCGTGCACTGCTTGTGCCATTCCTCCTGCTGCTCGCCGGCTGCAAGCAGGACATGGCCGACCAGCCGCGTTACAACCCGCTCGACGCCAGCAAGCAATTCGCCGACGGCATGTCGGCCCGGACGCCGGTCGAAGGCGCCGTGGCGCGCGACGCCGATCTCGCGGCAGCGTCGGACAAATTTCCGTACCCGGTCACCATGGCGCTGCTCCAGCGCGGGCAGCAACGCTTCGACATCTTCTGCTCTCCCTGTCATGGCCGCACCGGCGACGGTCACGGCATGGTGGTCCAGCGTGGTTTCCCGGCGCCGCCGAGCTATCATCAGGACGCGCTGCGCAAGGCAGCCGATCGCCATTTCTACGATGTGATCACCAACGGCTATGGCGCCATGTATTCCTATGCCGCGCGGGTGCCACCGACCGATCGCTGGGCGATCGTCGCCTATATCAGGGCGTTGCAATATTCACGCCATGCACCTGGCGATGCGCTGCCGGAGACCCTTCGCGCGAAACTCGATGCGGAGGCCGCGCGATGAGGCGCTTCGCATGGCCCGATGATCTTTTTGCTCCGGCGGTTGTGATAGCCGCCGCGGGACTTCTGCTTTGCGGCGTCGGACTTTTCTTCGATCCGCGCACAACGCTGGCCGGTTGGCTGACGGCAGCGCTGTCCCTGCTCGGACTGCCGCTTGGCGCGATGACCATCCTGATGGTCCATGGCCTGACCGGTGGTCGCTGGGGCGACGCGCTGCGTCCGCCCTTGCGCGCCATCGTCGCGACGCTGCCGGTGGCGCTGCTGTTGCTCCTACCGACCCTTGCGCGGCTCGATCTGGTCTTTCCCTGGGCGGGAGCGGACCCCGCGATGCTGCCGGAAGCGGTGCGGCAAAAACTTGCCTATCTCAACGTGCCATTCTTCATCGGTCGCTTCCTGGCGTGCGCACTGGCGTGGCTGGTGCTCGCTTGGCTCGTCATCGGCTGGACAGAGCCTGGTGGCGACAGATCGAGACAGGGGACCACCACCGGCTATGCGATCGGGCTCATTGTCCACGGCCTGGCCGTAACAGTGCTTGCGATCGACTGGATGCTGTCGATCGAGCCGGAGTTCACGTCGACCATCTACGCGATGCTCGAAGCCGCGGCCGAAGTCGTCGGCGCATGTGCATTGGCTCTGGTCGTGTTGGCCGCCGGCCGCGCGATCGAGACGATGCCGGGTGGCGAGGAGGACGTGGCGCTTGGTGAAGACGTCGCCAATATGCTGTTCGGCTTCATGCTGATGTGGGCCTACCTCTCCTTCATGCAGTGGCTGATCGTCTGGGCCGGCGACCTGCCGGAAGAAATCCACTGGTACGTGCTTCGTGGCCAGGATGGTTGGCAATATCTGCTCTGGTTGCTGATCGCGCTGCAGTTCGTGGTGCCCTTCTTCGCTTTCCTCATGCGCTCGGTCAAACGCAGCCATCGCGGCCTGCTGGGGCTCGGCGCGGCCGTTCTTGCCGGACATTTCCTCGACGTCGTCTGGCGCGTTCGCCCGTCGCTGTCGGCAGCCGGCGCGCAGGTGTCCTGGCCGGACCTTGCGGCGTTCGCAGGGGCGGGTGGCGCCTGGTATGTGTTTTTCCTTTACCTCTGGGCGAGGCCGGATCGGATCGCTATGTGGCGCAGGAGGCTGGTCCGTGGCTAAGGCCTTGCATCCCGAAACGCGTGATGTCTGGCCACGCGCCCTGCTGCTCTTCGGGGTCGCCCTGCTGGTCTTCCTGGCGCTTGCGGCGCTGGCACTGAAGCTGATTTTCGATACGGCGCCATACCGGCCCTTGGTGAATACCGAGAAGTCCAGCCAAGCAGGTCCCGCACTACAGCACTTGCCGGAAGCCGACCTCGCGACATTCCGCAAACAGGAAGAGGAGGAACTCGGCAAGCTTACCTGGGTTGACCGCAGTGCCGGCATAGCGCGCATTCCAATCGAAGACGCGATGAAGCTGGTTGCGGCGCAAGGTCTGCCGGACTGGGCGGGCGCGGCCGCTTCGGCAGGTAAGGATTGCGCCTTGCTCGAAGGCCAGGTTCCACGCGCGCCACAGGCCAGCAATTGCCACGCCGGATCATTCACCGCGCAGCCAAACGACAAGGCGCGCCAGCCGAGCCAAGCCGCACCGGCCACGGGAGCGAGCCCATGACGCGTTTGGGGCTGCTGATACTCTTGCTGCTTCTTCCAACTGCCGCCAGTGCCGCGGCGCGACCGTCTTTCGATCCGCAAATCGGCGCCCAACTCGATCTCGACCGGGTTTTTCAAGACAGCTCCGGCAAGCAGACGCCGTTATCGGGCATTCTCGAAGGTCGGCCGGCGCTCGTCATCTTCGGCTATGACAAATGTCCCAACCTGTGCGGTGTCACACAGCAGGCCGTGGCCTCGGATCTGACCAAGACCGGCCTGGATCCTTCGACCTATCACGCGCTTTTCGTCTCGATAGATCCTTCGGAAACCGCCGGAGACGCGGCCTCTGTCCGGAGCGAGGTCGCGGGGTCCGCCGGTCAGTCCGGCTTGTCGGCCTGGCGTTTTCTGACCAGTGCCGATGGCGCGGGTGCCGACCTTGCATCGGAGGCCGGCATCACCTTCGACCGGCGTGACCGCATCGCCCAATACGTCCATCCGATCGCCGTCATCGCGCTGACGCCGCAAGGGCGGATCGCGCAGGTGCTGCCAGCGCTGACCTTCGAGCCGCGCGATCTCAGGCTCGCTCTGGTCGAGGCGTCGGCAGGGCGGCTGGGATCGATCGCCGACCATGTCTTCCTGCTCTGCGCCGGCTTCGATACCTCGAAAGGGCAGTACACCTCGACGATACAGGCGGTTCTGAAGATAGCGGGACTGGCAATGCTGCTGGTGCTCGGCGCCAGCCTTTTCATGCTGACGCGGGGGAGGCGGGTTTGAGCTTCGGCATTCCCTTCACGCCGCCCGAGGCATCGTCGATTGCCGGCAGCGTCGACACGTTGTTCTACGCCTTGCTGGCGTTCACCGCGGCCTTGGGGATCTTCCTGGCGAGCCTCGTCGTCTTCTATGCCATCAAATATCGCGCCGGCTCCAGGGCCGAACGAACCGGCGAGCGCGCGCGCAGCCTGCCCCTGGAGGTGGCCTGGACAGTAGCGAGCCTGCTGATCGCCTTCGTCATCTTCGGGTGGGGCGCCGTGCTGTTCCTGCGTCGCGAACATCCGCCACCCGATGCGCTCGAAATCGCCGGCCTCGGCAAGCAGTGGATGTGGGAGTTCCGTCATCCCGGCGGCCAACGCGAGATCAACGAGCTGCATGTGCCGGTCGGCAAGGCGGTGATCGTCTCGTTGGCATCGCAGGATGTCATCCACTCCTTCTTCGTACCGGCTTTCCGGGTCAAGCAGGACGCCGTGCCGGGCCGCACCACGCATGTCTGGTTCATCGCCGAGGAGCCCGGGCGCTATCATCTGTTCTGCGCGCAATATTGCGGCACCCAGCATTCGGAAATGGGCGGCTGGGTAACGGTGATGCCGCTGGAAGATTATGCGACATGGCTGGAAAACCAGGGCAAGGGCGACACGCTCGCGGCAGATGGTGAAAAACTGTTTCGGGCGCTCGGCTGTTCCGGCTGCCATGAAAAGTCCAGCAAGGTGAGGGCGCCGGATCTCGCCGGGGTCTTCGGACGGCCGGTGGCGTTGGACAACCAGCAGACCGTCATCGCCGACGAACGCTATCTGCGCGATTCCATCCTCGACCCGAAGAAGGAAATCGCCGCCGGGTACGATCCGGTGATGCCGAGCTTCGATGGAATTGTCGACGAGGGCGAGATGCAGATGCTGCTCGCTTATCTCAAATCGCTTTCACCGCGGGCGGCAACCAGGAACGAGGCGATCCAATGAGCACCGAAGCGCTGAGGCCTTCGAGCTATCTTGGCGAGGGCGCCGGTCCTGCCGCATGGCTGCTGACCACCGACCACAAGCGCGTCGCCTGGCTCTATCTGGTGTCGCTCACGGCTTTCTTCTTCCTCGGCGGCGCCTTTGCCGTGCTGATGCGCGTGGAGCTTGCCACCCCTGCTGGCGACCTCGTCTCCGACGACACCTACAACCGATTGTTCTCCCTGCACGGCATCATCATGGTGTGGTTCTTCCTGGTGCCCTCGATCCCGGCGACGTTAGGCAATTTCCTTTTGCCATTGATGATCGGCGCGCGCGATCTCGCCTTTCCGCGCCTGAACCTCGCCAGCTGGTATGTGTTCATCCTCGGCAGTGCCTTTGCCCTGGCCTCGGTGCTCGCCGGCGGCGTCGACACCGGCTGGACCTTCTACACGCCGCTCTCGACGCTTTATGCGAATGGTTTCGTGTCGATGGCGGCCCTTGGCGTCTTCATCGTCGGTTTCTCGACGATCATGACCGGCATCAATTTCATCGTCACCATCCATACGCTGCGCGCGCCGGGGCTGACCTGGTTCAGGCTGCCGATCTTCGTCTGGACGATGTACGCCACCGCGCTGGTGATGGTGCTGGCGACGCCGGTACTGGCCGCCTCGCTGCTCCTGATCGTGCTCGAGCGGGTCTTCGGCATCGGCATCTTCAACCCGGCGCTTGGCGGCGACCCGCTGCTGTTCCAGCATTTGTTCTGGTTCTATTCGCATCCGGCCGTGTACATCATGATCCTACCCGGCATGGGCGTCGTTTCGGAGGTGCTGCCCTGCTTCAGCCGCCGGCCGTTGTTCGGCTACAAGGCCGTTGCCTTGTCCTCGATGGCGATCGCGGTGTTCGGCTTCCTCGTCTGGGGCCACCACATGTTCGTCTCCGGCCAATCGGCCTATGCGGGCGTACTGTTCTCGTTCCTGTCGTTCTGCGTCGCCATCCCTTCGGCGATAAAAGTGTTCAACTGGAGCCTGACGCTGCGCAAGGGCGAAATAAGCTTCGAGACGCCGATGCTCTATGCGTTGTTCTTCCTGGCGCTGTTCACTTTTGGGGGGCTGGCTGGGCTGTTCCTGGCGGCGCTCGCCATCGATGTCCATGTCCACGACACCTACTTCGTCGTGGCGCATTTCCACTACATCATGGTCGGCGGCATGGTGACGGCCTACATGGCGGGGCTGCATTTCTGGTGGCCGAAACTGACCGGCCGCATGTATTCCGAGACCTGGGGACGCATCGCCGCGACGGTCACCTTCCTTGGCTTCAACCTGACCTTCTTTCCACAATTCGTGCTCGGTTTTCTCGGCATGCCACGGCGGTATCACACTTATCCGCCCGAATTTCAGTTCTGGCATGTCCTGTCGTCGGCTGGCGCGGTGGTGCTGGCGGTGGGCTACCTGATGCCGTTGTTCTATCTCGGCTGGTCGATGTTTCGAGGTGCGCGAGCGCCCGCCAATCCGTGGCGCGCGACCGGGCTCGAATGGCAGACGGCTTCACCACCCCCACCGCATAATTTCGACACCATGCCGAGCGTCAGCCGGCCCGCTTATGACTATGCGATGAAGGGGTTGCAGCACGAGACGTTCAGTCCGCACAGGGACGAAGCCCGATGAGTACCGAAAGTGTCGCCTTCGATACAAAGGCCCGCGAGAAGGCTGCCGACACGTTCGGCATGTGGGTGTTCATCGGGTCCGAAGCGATGCTGTTCGGCGCGGTCCTGCTGGTGTTTTTCTTCGCACGATCGAGCTACGGACCCGCATTCGCCGCTGCATCACAACATCTATCGCTGTCGCTCGGCACACTGAATACGGCCGTTCTTTTGACCAGCAGCTTCGCAATGGCGCTTGCTCACATGTTCACGGCCAGCCGGCGTTGGCGCCCGGCCGTCTGGGCGTTGATCTGCACGGCCCTGCTTGGAATTGTCTTTCTGTTCGTCAAGGCCATCGAGTACGGCAGGGAATTCGAGGAGGGCCTGGCGCCGGTTCTTGGCGCGCCGTTCAACTTCCCAGGCCCAGATCCGGCCCATGCCGAGTTCTTCTTCGCGCTCTATTTCGCCATGACTTCGCTGCATGCGCTGCACCTGATATGCGGCATCGCCGTGATTGCCGGCATGCTCCTGCTCTGGCCACGCACGGCGGATGCCGGCCGCGCTCATCGTGTCCAGGCAATCGGGCTTTACTGGCATTTCGTCGATGTCGTCTGGGTCTTCCTGTTTCCCGTTCTCTATCTGATCAACCGATGAACCACATGCGCAAGCTTACATTCGCCTATCTCGGGCTCCTGGCCTTGCTGGCTTTGACGGTCGGCTCGTCGTTCCTCGACCTCAGTGGATTGAATTCGGCGCTCAACCTGGCGATCGCCGCGGCCAAGGCCGCGATCATCGCCATTTTGTTCATGCAATTGACCAGCGAGGGCATCTTGCCCCGGCTGGCGGTAGCAGCGACAGGCTTGTGGTTAGTCGTTCTGTTTGGCTTGACGTTGATCGGACAATGACGTCGAGCCTGGTCTGCAATATCGGTTTGGATCGCGAGAGGCTTCTTGACCTTCGGAACCTTGTCGAATAGCTAGGGCCTGCGTGCGCGGGTATGGTGAAATGGTATCACATGAGCCTTCCAAGCTCTTGGTGCGGGTTCGATTCCCGCTACCCGCTCCAGATTTTTAGCTACACATGGGTAAGCTGAAACACTGCGCGGCAGGCGCGCAGTGTTTCAGGCATCGAGGCGTGCCGCGCTAGCTGTTGAACGCTGACGCGACCTGGTGCTGCTGCGGCACCTGGCCGTTCGGCGTCAGCTTGTCGACGATGCCGGGCAGGGCCGCGGATAATTGCTTGAGCAGTTCCTGCTCGTCGAGCCCCGTCCGCTGGGCGATCTCGCGAATGACCTGCGGTCCGATCGCGTTGCCCAGCTCATTGGCGTTGATCGACTGGTTCTGCCCTGTGCCGACCCAGGAGTCGGCCACATTGCCATGGCCGGCATTCCTAAGCTTGTCGAGCAGGCCGCCCAGTCCGCCGAGCAGGCCGCCGTCACCGGACGCGGTGCCGACCGGCGTGGGATCGGCCGGCGCGGGAGCTTGAGGCTGGTCCGGCTGTTCGGCACTTCTGCCGCTCAGCATCTTTCCGACCAGCAGCGCACCGAGCGCGATCATCAGCGGTTTGGTGATGTTGCCGCCGGGAACGGCGTTGTCAAAAAGTCCCATAGTGGATCCTCCATTTCAACCAAGCCCAGCCCGTCGCCAACAATGGCGCATTCGGGCGGAATTTCAAGCTGGCTTGAGCTTTTGACAATCATATGAAAATGTCCGGTTGGCGGAGGGATGGAGAGGAAAAAATGGGTATCATCAGCTGGATCATTCTCGGCGTCATCGCCGGCTTCATCGGCAGCAAGATCGTCAACAAGACCGGTCAGGGCATGATCATGGATATCGTGCTCGGCATCGTCGGCGCCATTGTCGGCGGCCTGATCTTCAGCGCCTTCGGTGCTTCGGGCGTCACCGGCCTCAATATCTACAGCCTGATCGTCGCCGTGGTCGGCGCGGTCGTTGTCCTGTGGGCCTATCACCAGTTCAGCGGCAAGCGGACGATTTAGACGTGATCGGCAGATTACCAGCTCTGCCGAATCCTGAATTGCGGTAGTCCGCCGTCGGTGCTGCCTGCGCCCACGGCTTTGGAATCTACAATGCCGGTGCGCCGCCGCGGATCAGGCGACCACGGCCAGGCGACGCTTGCGCTGATCCAGCGACACGATGGTCAGCCCGCTGCAGACGACCAGCAGGATGCCGCAGACCGCCAGTGCATTGGGGAATTGCCCGAACACCAGCAGGCCCGAAATGACGGCCCAGACCGTGAAGCAGTAGTAGAACGGCGCTACCGCTCCGGTCGGCCCGACGCGATAGGCCATGAAGATGAAGAAGTGGCCGAAGATCAGGAAGAAACCGGCTCCCGCCATCAGCAGCAGGTGGTGCGCCTCCGGCGCCACCCAGTGCTCGGAAACCAGATGCGCGGCGCCGGCGCCGATCAGGACCACGACGACCGCCGAGATCGCCACGATCATTCCTGGCACTTCGGCGGTGATCTTGCGGCCCGCCAGATCGCGGGCGGCGGCGAATGTCGCGTTGCCGAGCGCCAGCAAGGCGTAGACCGAAATGCCTTGCATGGTCGGCTGCGCCACCATCAGCGCGCCGATGAAGCCCAGCCCGATCAGCGCCATGCGCTGGCCGCCGATACGCTCGCCGAACAGGATCGAGGATCCGACCAGCATCAGCAGCGGTGTTATCTGCCCCAGCGCGGTGGAATCGGCGATCTGCATGTTGGCGAGCGCGACGACGTAACAGAGGATCGCCGCCAGCTCGAGCAGGTTTCTGCCCAGCACCCGCTTGTCGAAGATCAGCGGGACCTGCTTGCCGTAGCCGAGCGCAAACAACAGCGGAAAGCCCCATAGCGCTGCCGCGGCACCACGCAGGAAGAGCACTTCGTAGGAGGGCAAACCGGCAGTGGCGAGCTTCATCATCGTGTCGTTGACCAGATATGACCCGGTCGAGACGATCATGAACAGCGGGCCGCGAATGGCAGTCGGGATGAAATGCATCGGCGCAGGAAATCAGACGCGGATCGCCGCCGCAATGGGCCATGAACCGCCAACAAATCCGACAGTGACGGATGCCCGGGCTTGCGGAATCCACCCGTCGTTCCGCCAGGGTTTCGCCCATTCCATTTTCAACGGCGGGTGCCTATATCAACGCCATATCCCCGCAATCGGATCATGGGTTCTGGCCGAGTGAGATGGCGCTTGGCCAAAAGACGCTTGTGTTTTTTGGCCTTTCTCGTTAATCGCCCCGCATTCGACTGAACTGAAGGTCCAGGCCGTCCAAGGAAAGAGACTATGGCAAAAGGTAAATTCGAGCGCACTAAGCCTCATGTGAACATCGGCACGATTGGTCACGTTGACCATGGCAAGACGTCGCTGACGGCTGCGATCACCAAGTATTTTGGCGAATACAAGCGCTATGACCAGATCGACGCGGCGCCGGAAGAGAAGGCGCGCGGCATCACGATCTCGACGGCTCACGTCGAATACGAGACGGCCAACCGCCACTACGCGCATGTCGACTGCCCCGGCCACGCCGACTATGTGAAGAACATGATCACCGGTGCCGCGCAGATGGACGGCGCGATCCTGGTGGTGTCGGCCGCCGACGGCCCGATGCCGCAGACCCGCGAGCACATCCTGCTTGCCCGTCAGGTCGGCGTGCCGTCGATCGTGGTGTTCCTGAACAAGGTCGACCAGGTCGACGATGCCGAGCTGCTCGAACTGGTCGAGCTCGAGGTTCGCGAATTGCTGTCGAAGAACGAATTCCCCGGCGACGACATTCCGATCGTCAAGGGTTCGGCGCTGGCAGCGCTCGAGGATTCGAACAAGACGATCGGCGAGGACGCGATCCGCGAGCTGATGGCTCAGGTCGACGCCTACATCCCGACCCCGGTTCGTCCGCTGGACAAGCCGTTCCTGATGCCGATCGAGGACGTGTTCTCGATCTCGGGCCGTGGCACGGTCGTGACCGGCCGCGTCGAGCGCGGCGTGGTCAAGGTCGGCGAGGAGCTGGAAATCATCGGCATCCGTCCGACGACCAAGACGACCTGCACGGGTGTGGAAATGTTCCGCAAGCTGCTCGATCAGGGCCAGGCTGGCGACAACATCGGCGCGCTGCTGCGCGGTGTCGACCGTGAAGGTGTCGAGCGCGGCCAGGTTCTGGCCAAGCCCGGCACGGTGAAGCCGCACAAGAAGTTCGTGGCCGAAGCCTACATCCTGACCAAGGACGAAGGTGGCCGTCACACGCCGTTCTTCACCAACTACCGTCCGCAGTTCTACTTCCGCACGACCGACGTGACCGGCATCGTGTCGCTGCCGGAAGGCACCGAGATGGTGATGCCTGGCGACAACATCACGGTCGATGTCGAGCTGATCGTGCCGATCGCCATGGAAGAGAAGCTGCGCTTCGCCATCCGTGAAGGCGGCCGCACCGTCGGTGCCGGCATCGTCGTCACCATCAAAGAATAATCGAGACCGGCTGCTGCCGGTTCGATAAGAAAAGGGTGGTCTTCGGGCCGCCCTTTTTCGTTTCGTGCGCTTGGCAGCGCAAGTATTGCGAGGGTTGGTTCAAAGCTGTTGCAAGCGCCATGGCTGCAACTAGTATGGATTGCATAGAGGGGGCTTTGCCAACAGTGGTTCCAAGGCGCCGTTTGGACGGGAAGGCATGGTGGTGGCGAGCGCTGGTCAGCATCGCGCTTGCGGTCGCCACGGGGCTGGTCTCCTTTGCAGCGCATGCCGGAGACGAGACATCGGACATGATTCCGTCGATGCGTTTTGTCGTCGTGCGCAGCAGCGCCCCCGGTTGCGAACCAAATTGCCCGGAATGGATTTCGGCGGAAGGCACCATAGAGGCGGACACGCCGGCGCTGTTCAAGCGCGCGCTCAGGATGCTCAAAGGCCGACAACTGCCAGTCGTCGTCAACTCTCGCGGCGGCAATGTCGACGCTGCGCTGGCGCTAGGTCAGATGATCCGCGAGAACAAGCTCGATATAGCCGTCGGCACGACGGCGCTTTCCGGTTGCGCGCCGGAGATCAGGGACTGCAATGTGGGCAAGGGTGTCGACTATCTCGGCATGGCTTATGACAGTGGCGCCATGTGCAATTCGGCCTGCCCGCTGATGTTTTCTGGCGGTATCCGGCGCGTGGTCGGGGATTTCGCCTATCTCGGCGTCCACCAGATCACCACCACCTACCAGCGGGAGAAGTTGCTGTACCGGACCACCTACCGGATCGTGAACGCCAAGAAGAAGATCATTAGCACCAAAGTGATCAGCCGGAAGGACGCAGGCAGCTACAAGACCTACGAAATGAGCAAGGCGGTTGAGGAGCGGCTCTCGGCCTATCTGAAGGAGATGGGGATAGGCGATGGTGTGCTTGAAACGATGAAGAACACGCCGGCCAGCGAAATCCATCAGCTGGTTCTGGAAGACATGCTCGGGATGAATCTCGTCACCTCCCTTGATTCCGTCGATCTCTTCACCGCCGGAACCGTCTGCGAGGCAAATCCAGTGCCGGCGAACTGCCGGGAGATGCCGGGTAACAAGGACGCGAGGCGGGCCGACGTCCCGACCATCGAGGCCAACACTCCTCCTCAACCGACCGGGACCGAGCCGCCGAAGGGCTCGGAAATGCGCTTCATCATCGTGCGCGGCAGCAACCCGCTTTGCAATCCCGACTGTCCGGAATGGATATCGGCGGAAGGCACGATCACCGGCGACACGCCAGAGTGGCTGCGCGCTGCACTCGATGCCGCGGGCGGGCGGAGGCTGCCGATCGTGATCAGTTCGCAAGGCGGCGACGTCGAGGGCGCGCTTGCCGCCGGCAGGCTGATCCGCGAACGCAAGCTCGACGTGGTCGTCGCCCGCACCGATTTCGTCGACTGTGAACCCTCGGCGAATTGCCTGGCCAAGGATGGCGTCCACACCGGTCTCACCATCGATTCAGGGGCCGAATGCGCTTCTGCCTGCCCGATCATGGTTGCTGCCGGCGCCAGGCGCCTCGTCGGGCCGGATGTACGCCTCAGCGTGGGCTCGCTTGAGCAGCCGCAGAAGATCAAGGCCTATCTCAAGCAGATGACGATCGGGCCCGGCCTGTTTGCGGCCATGCAACTCTCTACGAGCCAACGACAGCTCGATCAGGACACAATGCTGAAATTCGGGTTGGCGACCGGGCGCCAGTCCGCGGACGAGTTGACCGGCGCCACCATCTGCAAGTCGGCGCCGAAGCCGGACAACTGCCGGGTCATGCCGTCAGCCAACGCCGAGGCCGACGCGCACGCGAAGCTGTAGCGTCCGGACTGGCCATCGAGGCAGGTTGAGCCGTCCTCGGTATTTCCGCTATCGTCATCGTCACCATCGTTTCGGGGGCCGGACAGAGGAAGCGAAATGAGCCAGGACGTTCCGACACTCTACGAATGGGCCGGCGGCAGCGAGGCACTGAACCGGCTGACGCAAACCTTCTACGACAAGGTGGCACGAGATCCGGTCGTTGGCCCGGTGTTCAAGCACATGTCGCCGGATCACCCCGCCCACGTCGCGGCCTTCATCGGTGAGGTCTTCAGTGGACCGAAAACCTACAGCGAGGAATTTGGCGGCCACCGCGAAATGGTCATGCACCACCTGGGCAAGCATTTGACCGAGGAGCAGCGCCGCCGCTGGATCAATCTTCTCGCCGACGCGGCGGATGAGGTCGGCCTGCCGGACGATCCCGAATTCCGTTCAGCCTTCATGGGCTATGTCGAATGGGGATCGCGGCTGGCCAAGATGAATTCCAATCTCGGCGAGACCTGCGATCCCGAGACCGAACCGATGCCGGCCTGGGACTGGGGCGTGCCTGGCGGGCCGTACCGGGTGCCGGACGCAAAGTAGCTTCCGGTTACCGGGGAGGTGGATGATCGATGCCGCAAGATGCCAGGATCGTGCGCTGGCGCTGTCGTGTGCAACCCGCAGCGTTACACATGCCTCGAAGAGGGCAGGCGATACCTCTATGAATCGCGCGCCTGCGACTTCTGGCGGGAGCTGGAGATCGGTGCCGATGGGCTGGTCGTCGACTATCCCGATTTCTGGCTCAGGGGTTAAGGCATGTTTGCTGCAAACCGCTCTTTACAGAGCGTGCGGAAGCTTTTAGGAAGCCCCTGCTGCGCCGAGGCGCGCGTGTACGGGCATAGCTCAGTTGGTAGAGCGGCGGTCTCCAAAACCGCAGGTCGTAGGTTCGAGCCCTGCTGCCCGTGCCATTTTTCCAAGATGGCAGTACAACGATTTTTTTCGGGCGGCCTTTGAAAATCGGCGACCCGCTTGCCATATTGGGCCGATTGGGGCATAAAGGCGCCATAGCCGGGACGGAACGACTGGATGGTTCCGAGGCGGCGTTTGGTCATAAAGCGGACACTTGCCACTTGCGTGGATCAAGAATCGGTTTTATGTAGACGAAACAGACACGCGACGCGTGAAGCTGGGAAGCCGGCTTTACGCGTCTGATTTGCATGGGCGAAATGATTGCGCTGATTCGGCGCGAGATTGGGCTCAGGCGGCACGTCCCGGCCAGCGGGATCATCCAGGGGGCCCGGCCAACGGGTCTTGAACACAGGCGGCATATGGCTTCGAAAACCACAAATCCTTTCGTCTTTCTCCAGCAGGTTCGCGCGGAGACAGCCAAGGTGACTTGGCCGTCGCGCCGCGAGACGATGATCTCGACGATCATGGTCCTGGCCTTCGCTGTGATCGCGATGATCTTCTTCTTCACCGCCGATCAGCTCATGGGCCTCGCGGTCGAGCAGATTCTGGGCATTGGACGTTAAGTCCGGCGATTACGGAGAAGTCGTAAAAATGGCTACGCGCTGGTACATCGTCCACGCCTATTCGAACTTCGAGAAGAAGGTCGCCGAGGACATCGAGAACAAGGCCAAGCAGAAGGGCCTGTCTGCCGATATCGAGCAGATCGTGGTGCCGACCGAGAAGGTCGTCGAGGTTCGTCGCGGCCGCAAGGTCGACGCCGAGCGCAAGTTCTTCCCGGGCTATGTGCTCTTGAAGGCCAACTTGACCGACGCGGTGTTCTCGCTGGTCAAGAACACGCCGAAGGTCACCGGTTTCCTCGGAGACTCCAAGCCGGTGCCGATCACCGAGGCGGAAGCGCAGCGCATCCTGAACCAGGTGCAGGAAGGCGTCGAGCGACCGAAGCCCTCGGTCACCTTCGAGATCGGCGAGGCGATCCGCGTTTCGGATGGTCCCTTCGCGTCGTTCAACGGTTTCGTCCAGGAAGTGGACGAGGAGCGGGCGCGACTCAAGGTGGAAGTTTCGATCTTCGGGCGCGCCGTGCCTGTCGATCTGGAATTCGGACAGGTCGAAAAGGGCTGATCCGAAATCCCTGATGCCGGTCTGGCGATCAGGGGAGGCGGTGCGGCAGCGCGCGGCCTCGAGAACGGTGGGAGGCGAAGGCGGCTTTAGCCGGCCGCAAGAACCGCACCACCAGACTGCAACCGCCGGTGTTTCCCAGATCGTGGGGCCGGCATAGACAAAGGCAGGAAAAGAGATGGCTAAGAAAATTGCAGGCCAGCTCAAGCTCCAGGTCTCCGCGGGATCGGCTACGCCGTCGCCCCCGATCGGCCCGGCGCTTGGTCAGCGTGGCATAAACATCATGGAGTTCTGCAAGGCGTTCAACGCGCAGACCCAGGAAATGGAAAAGGGATCGCCGGTTCCGGTCGTCATCACCTATTACCAGGACAAGTCGTTCACCTTCGTCATGAAGACGCCGCCGGTGAGCTACTTCCTGAAGAAGGCCGCGAACCTGAAGTCGGGCTCGAAGGAACCGGGCAAGGTCAAGGCTGGCACCGTTTCGCGCGACAAGGTTCGCGAAATCGCGACCGCCAAGATGAAGGATCTGAACGCGAACGACGTCGAAGCGGCCATGCGTATGGTCGAGGGCTCCGCCCGCTCGATGGGTCTGGAAGTGGTGGGCTAAGATCATGGCAAAGATTGCAAAGCGTGTATCGAAGACCCGTGAAGGCATCGATCCCAACAAGGCTTACGCGCTCGGTGATGCGCTGAAGCTGCTCAAGGATCGTTCCTCGGTCAAGTTCGACGAGACCATCGAAGTCGCCATGAACCTCGGCGTCGACCCGCGTCATGCCGACCAGATGGTCCGCGGCGTGGTCAACCTGCCGAACGGCACCGGCCGCTCGGTCCGCGTCGCCGTGTTCGCCCGTGGCGACAAGGCTGAAGAGGCCAAGGCCGCCGGCGCCGACATCGTCGGTGCCGAGGATCTGGTCGACATCGTCCAGAAGGGCACGATCGATTTCGATCGCTGCATCGCCACGCCGGACATGATGCCGCTCGTCGGCCGTCTCGGTAAGGTGCTCGGCCCGCGCGGCATGATGCCGAACCCGAAGGTCGGCACCGTCACCACCGACGTCGCCGCGGCCGTCAAGGCCTCGAAGGGCGGCGCAGTCGAGTTCCGCGTCGAAAAGGCCGGCATCGTTCATGCCGGCGTCGGCAAGGTCTCGTTCGACGTCAAGGCGCTGGAAGAGAACATCCGTGCCTTCGCCGATGCGGTGACCAAGGCAAAGCCGACTGGCGCCAAGGGCAACTACGTCAAGAAGGTGTCTGTTACCTCGACGATGGGCCCGGGCCTCAAGCTCGACGTCTCGACGCTCGCCGCGTCCTGATTGGACCATTTGGATCGGCCCCTCGAAGGCCGGTCCGTGACTGAATTCCGGGCCTTGGATTTATCCTGGGCCCGGTACCGGAAGCCGGAAGGCTTCCAGACATCCTGTCCGAGATTGCGGGCGGCCCGAGTCTTGATTCAAGAGGAGGGCCTTAATTCATGTGGGCCTGCATGAGACGGGTGAAAACCGGACAACGGAGCAACAAGCTCCAATGAAAGGTTCGAACCGTGTTTGCCTTTTGTCTGCGCATCGCCGGCTTGTCCGTCGATGTGGCGAAAGGGGGCAGGATCCTCGAGCGTCGTTCGGGAGATCCGTTACTGGATGGCCCGGCCGGCAAAAGGCAACCCGACGCCTGTCCTCGAAAATGGGAATGTTCCCATCAACAGGACTGGGGTCAACTGGAGATAGGCAGTGGACAGAGCGGAAAAACGCGAACTCGTCACGGGCCTGAATGATGCGTTTTCGGGCGCAGGTTCAGTCGTCGTGGCCCACTATGCCGGTATCACCGTCGCGCAAATGAACGACCTTCGGTCGAAAATGCGCGCCGCCGGTGGCACCGTTAAAGTCGCGAAGAACCGTCTCGCCAAGATCGCTCTTCAGGGCACGGACTCCGCATCGATCATCGACCTGTTCAAGGGACAGACGCTGATCGCCTATTCGGAGGATCCGATTGCGGCGCCGAAGGTCGCGTCCGATTTCGCCAAGGGGAATGACAAGCTCGTCATTCTCGGCGGCGCAATGGGCACCACCTCGCTCAACGCCGACGGTGTGAAGGCACTCGCCACACTTCCGTCGCTGGATGAGCTGCGCGCCAGGCTGGTTGGCATGATCGCCACGCCGGCAACCCGGATCGCCCAGATCGTCAATGCGCCAGCGGCCTCGGTCGCGCGCGTCATCGGCGCTTACGCCCGGAAGGACGAGGCGGCATGAGGCCGTTCCTCGCTATCAAAAACACACGTTCGAACCTAACGAAGGAATACAACAATGGCTGATCTCGCAAAGATCGTAGACGACCTTTCGAAGCTGACCGTCCTCGAGGCGGCTGAGCTGTCGAAGCTTCTGGAAGAAAAGTGGGGCGTTTCGGCTGCCGCTCCGGTCGCGGTTGCCGCTGCTGGCGGCGCTGCCGCTGCTGCTGCCCCCGTCGAGGAGAAGACGGAATTCGACGTCGTCCTCACCGACGCCGGCGCTCAGAAGATCAACGTCATCAAGGAAGTCCGCGCCATCACCGGCCTTGGCCTCAAGGAAGCCAAGGACTTGGTCGAAGCGGCTCCGAAGCCGGTCAAGGAAGGCGTTTCCAAGGCCGACGCCGACAAGTTCAAGGCCCAGCTGGAAGCAGCCGGCGCCAAGGTCGACCTGAAGTAAGCGTATCAAGCGGCGGGCGGCCTCGCGCCGTCCGCCACTCCCTTCGGTGACCAGGGAGGCTGCGTGACGCGAGATGTACGAAAACCTCTTTCCTGAGGGCCGTAAACCGGCCTTCAGGAAACGGGTTTTCTCCCGTTTTAGCCGGTAGCCGCCAAGCAATTGGAAAGGCGGCCGGAGAACAGACAGAGAGCCGCCGCCCAGGTGGCTAAGTATGCAAGACGAACCGCGGCGAGGTTCGTCCCGAGTTTAGAGCTAAGGAGCGACGATGGCCCAGACCCAGACTTTCAATGGCCGCAGACGCGTACGCAAGTTCTTCGGAAAGATCCCGGAAGTTGCGGAGATGCCGAACCTCATCGAGGTTCAGAAGGCATCCTATGACCAGTTCCTGATGGTGGACGAGCCCAAGGGCGGACGTCCGGACGAAGGGCTGCAGGCTGTTTTCAAGTCGGTCTTCCCGATCTCCGATTTTTCCGGCTCCTCCATGCTGGAGTTCGTGAAGTACGAGTTCGAAGGACCGAAATTCGACGTTGACGAATGCCGCCAGCGCGACCTGACTTATGCCGCGCCGCTGAAGGTGACGCTGCGCCTCATCGTGTTCGATATCGACGAGGATACCGGTGCCAAGTCGATCAAGGACATCAAGGAGCAGGACGTCTATATGGGCGACATGCCGCTCATGACCTTGAACGGCACCTTCATCGTCAACGGCACCGAGCGCGTCATCGTCTCGCAGATGCACCGCTCGCCGGGCGTCTTCTTCGACCACGACAAGGGCAAGTCGCACTCGTCGGGCAAGCTTCTGTTTGCCGCCCGCGTCATCCCCTACCGTGGCTCGTGGCTCGACATCGAGTTCGATTCCAAGGACGTCGTGCACGCCCGCATCGATCGTCGCCGCAAGATCCCCGTGACGTCGCTGCTGATGGCGCTCGGCATGGACGGCGAGGAGATCCTGTCGACCTTCTACAACAAGATCACCTACAAGCGCGCCGGCGACCATTGGCGCATTCCGTTCAACGTCGAGCGTTTCCGCGGCCTCAAAGCCGTCGGCGACCTTGTCGACGCCGACACCGGCGAGATCGTCGTCGAGGCGGGCAAGAAGATCACCGCCCGCCAGGCGCGTCAGCTCGGCGAGAAGGGTCTCAAGGCGATCAAGGCGACCGACGAGGATCTGCTGGGCAACTACCTAGCTGAGGACATCGTCAACTACGCCACCGGCGAGATTTTCCTCGAGGCCGGCGACGAGATCGACGACAAGACGCTCAAGGTGCTGCTCGGCACTGGCGAGCAGGAGATCCAGGTCCTCGACATCGACCATGTCAATGTCGGCGCCTATATCCGCAACACGCTCGCCGTCGACAAGAACGAGAGCCGCCAGGACGCGCTGTTCGACATCTACCGTGTCATGCGCCCGGGCGAGCCGCCGACGCTCGAGACCGCCGAAGCCATGTTCAACTCGCTGTTCTTCGACAGTGAGCGCTACGACCTGTCCGCCGTCGGCCGCGTCAAGATGAACATGCGCCTCGAGCTCAAGGCCGAGGACACCGTGCGCGTGCTGCGCAAGGACGACATCCTGGCCGTGGTCAGGACGCTGGTCGAACTGCGTGACGGCAAGGGCGAGATCGACGACATCGACAATCTCGGCAACCGCCGCGTGCGTTCGGTCGGCGAACTGATGGAGAACCAGTACCGCGTCGGCCTGCTTCGCATGGAGCGGGCGATCAAGGAACGCATGTCCTCGATCGAGATCGACACGGTCATGCCGCAGGACCTGATCAACGCCAAGCCGGCGGCCGCCGCCGTGCGCGAGTTCTTCGGTTCCTCGCAGCTGTCGCAGTTCATGGACCAGACCAATCCGCTGTCGGAGATCACCCACAAGCGTCGTCTCTCGGCGCTTGGACCGGGCGGTCTGACCCGCGAGCGTGCCGGCTTCGAGGTGCGCGACGTGCACCCGACGCATTACGGCCGCATCTGCCCGATCGAGACGCCGGAAGGCCCGAATATCGGTCTGATCAACTCGCTGGCGACCTTCGCGCGCGTCAACAAGTACGGCTTCATCGAAAGCCCGTACCGCAAGATCGTCGACGGCAAGCTGACCAATGACGTCGTCTATCTCTCGGCGATGGAAGAGGCCAAGCACCATGTCGCGCAGGCCAACGCCGAGCTCGACAAGAACGGCGGCTTCGTCGACGAGTTCGTCATTTGCCGCAGCGCCGGCGAAGTGATGATGGCACCGCGCGAAAACGTCGACCTGATGGACGTGTCGCCCAAGCAGATGGTGTCTGTTGCCGCGGCGCTCATCCCGTTCCTCGAGAACGACGACGCCAACCGCGCTCTGATGGGGTCGAACATGCAGCGTCAGGCCGTGCCGCTGGTGCGCGCCGAGGCGCCGTTCGTCGGCACCGGCATGGAGCCGATCGTCGCCCGTGACTCGGGCGCCGCCATCGGCGCCCGCCGCGGCGGCATCGTCGACCAGGTGGACGCTACGCGTATCGTTATCCGCGCCACCGAGGATCTCGACCCGGGCAAGTCCGGCGTCGACATCTACCGGCTGATGAAGTTCCAGCGTTCGAACCAGAACACCTGCATCAATCAGCGTCCGCTGGTGCGCATGGGTGACCGGGTCAACAAGGGCGACATCATCGCCGACGGTCCGTCGACCGAGCTCGGTGATCTGGCGCTCGGCCGCAACGTGCTGGTCGCGTTCATGCCGTGGAACGGCTACAACTACGAGGACTCGATCCTGCTCTCCGAGCGTATCGTCGCCGACGACGTCTTTACCTCGATCCATATCGAGGAGTTCGAGGTCATGGCGCGCGACACCAAGCTCGGTCCGGAGGAAATCACGCGCGATATCCCCAACGTCTCGGAAGAAGCGCTGAAGAACCTCGACGAAGCCGGCATCGTCTACATCGGTGCGGAAGTTCAGCCCGGCGATATCCTGGTCGGCAAGATCACGCCGAAGGGCGAAAGCCCGATGACGCCGGAAGAGAAGCTTCTGCGCGCCATCTTCGGTGAAAAGGCTTCCGACGTGCGCGACACTTCGATGCGCATGCCTCCGGGTACCTTCGGCACGGTCGTCGAGGTGCGCGTGTTCAACCGCCACGGTGTGGAGAAGGACGAGCGCGCCATGGCGATCGAGCGCGAGGAGATCGAACGCCTCGCCAAGGACCGTGACGACGAGCAGGCGATCCTGGATCGCAACGTCTATGCGCGTCTTTCCGACGTTCTCGTCGGCAAGGAAGCGATCGCTGGACCGAAGGGCTTCAAGAAGGGCTCGACGCTGTCCAAGGACACGCTCGACGAGTATCCGCGTTCTCAGTGGTGGCAGTTTGCGGTGGAGAACGAGAAGCTCCAGAGCGAACTGGAAGCCCTGCGTGGCCAGTACGACGACTCCAAGAAGGCGCTCGAACAGCGCTTCATGGACAAGGTCGAGAAGGTGCAGCGCGGCGACGAAATGCCTCCGGGCGTCATGAAGATGGTCAAGGTCTTCGTGGCGGTGAAGCGCAAGATGCAGCCCGGCGACAAGATGGCCGGCCGTCATGGCAACAAGGGTGTCGTGTCGCGCATCGTTCCGGTCGAGGACATGCCTTTCCTCGAGGACGGCACGCATGCCGATATCGTGCTCAACCCATTGGGTGTGCCGAGCCGCATGAATGTCGGCCAGATCCTGGAAACGCATCTGGGCTGGGCTTGCGCCGGCATGGGCAGGAAGATCGGCGAGCTGATCGACACGTATAAGGCTGCCGGCGACATTAAGCCGCTGCGCAAGACGTTGGAAAGCTTCATGCCGTCCAACGACCGCAACGAGCCGGTCCGCGAATATGACGACGAGAGCATCGTTCGCCTCAGCGAGCAGATGCGCCGCGGCGTCTCCATCGCGACCCCCGTGTTCGACGGCGCGCATGAGGCTGACATCAACATCATGCTGGAGCAGGCGGGCCTGCACACCAGCGGTCAGTCGCAGCTCTATGACGGCCGCACCGGCGAGCCGTTCGATCGCAAGGTGACGATGGGCTATATCTACATGCTCAAGCTTCACCACTTGGTGGACGACAAGATCCACGCGCGTTCGATCGGCCCGTACTCGCTCGTCACCCAGCAGCCGCTGGGCGGCAAGGCGCAGTTCGGTGGCCAGCGCTTCGGCGAAATGGAGGTCTGGGCGCTGGAAGCCTACGGCGCCGCCTACACGCTGCAGGAGATGCTGACGGTGAAGTCGGACGACGTCGCCGGCCGCACCAAGGTCTACGAGGCGATCGTGCGTGGCGACGACACGTTCGAGGCAGGCATTCCCGAGAGCTTCAACGTGCTCGTCAAGGAAATGCGGTCGCTTGGCCTCAATGTCGAGCTGGAGAACACCAAGCTCGACGAAGCTCCGGTTCGACTGCCGGACGCAGCCGAGTAAAGGCTATGGCGCGTCGCGGAATGCCGCGGCGCGTCCACGAAATTCGACGGCCGGTGGGCCGACCACTCAGCGGGCATTCGGCCCGCGTTAGATGCAAGGGGTTTTCGAGGACCCCGAAAAGGAGAACGGCATGAACCAAGAGGTCATGAATCTCTTCAATCCGCAGGCGCCTGCGCAGGTGTTCGATTCCATCCGGATTTCGCTTGCCAGCCCTGAGAAGATTCTGTCCTGGTCGTTCGGCGAGATCAAGAAGCCGGAGACCATCAACTACCGCACCTTCAAGCCGGAGCGTGACGGTCTGTTCTGCGCGCGCATTTTTGGCCCGATCAAGGACTATGAATGCCTGTGCGGCAAGTACAAGCGCATGAAGTACAAGGGCGTCATCTGCGAGAAGTGCGGCGTCGAAGTCACGCTGTCGCGCGTTCGCCGCGAGCGCATGGGCCATATCGAGCTGGCGGCACCCGTCGCCCATATCTGGTTCCTGAAGTCGCTGCCCTCGCGCATCGGCACGCTGCTCGACATGACGCTGAAGGACATCGAGCGCGTCCTTTACTTCGAGAACTACATCGTCACCGAGCCCGGCCTCACCGCGCTGAAGGAGCACCAGCTGCTCAGCGAGGAAGAGTACATGATCGCCGTCGACGAATATGGCGAGGATTCCTTCACCGCCATGATCGGCGCCGAGGCCATTCATGACCTTCTGGCCGGCATGGACCTGGAGAAGATCGCCGGCGACCTGCGTTCGGAACTGGCTTCGACCACGTCCGAGCTGAAGCAGAAGAAGTATCTGAAGCGGCTCAAGGTCGTCGAGAACTTCATGGAGTCCGGCAATCGTCCGGAATGGATGATAATGAAGGTCGTTCCGGTGATCCCGCCGGACCTGCGCCCGCTGGTTCCCCTGGATGGTGGACGCTTCGCGACATCGGACCTGAACGATCTCTATCGCCGCGTGATCAACCGCAACAACCGCCTGAAGCGGCTGATCGAGCTGCGCGCGCCAGGCATCATCGTGCGCAATGAAAAGCGCATGCTGCAGGAAGCCGTCGATGCGCTGTTCGACAACGGCCGTCGCGGCCGTGTCATCACCGGCGCCAACAAGCGTCCGCTGAAGTCGCTGTCCGACATGCTCAAGGGCAAGCAGGGCCGGTTCCGTCAGAACCTGCTCGGCAAGCGCGTCGACTATTCCGGCCGCTCGGTCATCGTCACCGGTCCGGAGCTCAAGCTGCATCAGTGCGGCCTGCCGAAGAAGATGGCGCTCGAACTGTTCAAGCCCTTCATCTACGCCCGCCTCGACGCCAAGGGTTACTCCTCGACAGTCAAGCAGGCGAAGAAGCTGGTCGAGAAGGAGCGTCCGGAAGTCTGGGATATCCTCGACGAGGTCATCCGCGAGCATCCGGTTCTCTTGAACCGCGCGCCGACGCTGCACCGCCTCGGCATCCAGGCGTTCGAGCCGATCCTGATCGAAGGCAAGGCGATCCAGCTTCACCCGCTGGTCTGCACGGCCTTCAACGCCGACTTCGACGGCGACCAGATGGCCGTTCACGTGCCGCTGTCGCTGGAAGCGCAGTTGGAAGCCCGCGTGCTGATGATGTCGACCAACAACATCCTGCACCCGGCTTCCGGCGCGCCGATCATCGTGCCCTCGCAGGACATGGTTCTGGGTCTTTACTACCTCTCGATCGTCAACCAGAACGAGCCGGGCGAGGGCATGGTGTTTGCCGACATGGGCGAACTCCAGCACGCGCTCGAGACCAAGACCGTGACCCTGCACGCCAAGATCAAGGGGCGCTTCCGCACGGTCGACGCCGAAGGCAAGGTCGTGTCGAAGATCCACGACACCACGCCTGGCCGCATGATCATCGGCGAGCTTCTGCCGAAGAACGTCAATGTGCCTTACGAGACCGCCAACCAGGAGATGACCAAGAAGAACATCTCCAAGATGATCGACACCGTCTACCGCCATTGCGGCCAGAAGGAGACGGTCATTTTCTGCGATCGCATCATGGCGCTCGGCTTTGCTCATGCGTGCCGTGCCGGCATCTCGTTCGGCAAGGACGACATGCTGATCCCGGACACCAAGATCAAGCTGGTGTCTGACACCGAGGCCTTGGCCAAGGAATACGAGCAGCAGTACAATGACGGCCTGATCACACAGGGCGAGAAGTACAACAAGGTCGTCGACGCCTGGGCCAAGTGCTCGGAAAAGGTCGCCGACGAAATGATGGCCCGCATCAAGGCGGTCGAGTTCGAGGACAATGGCCGTCAGAAGCCGATGAACTCGATCTACATGATGTCGCACTCCGGTGCGCGCGGCTCGCCCACCCAGATGCGCCAACTCGCCGGCATGCGCGGCCTGATGGCCAAGCCGTCGGGTGAAATCATCGAGACGCCGATCATCTCGAACTTCAAGGAAGGCCTGACCGTGCTCGAGTACTTCAACTCGACCCACGGCGCCCGCAAGGGTCTGGCCGACACCGCCTTGAAGACGGCGAACTCGGGTTACCTCACCCGTCGTCTGGTCGACGTGGCGCAGGACTGCATCGTCAACTCCGTGGATTGCGGCACCGACAAGGGCCTCACCATGCAGCCGATCGTCGATGCCGGTCAGGTCGTCGCTTCGGTCGGCCAGCGCGTCCTGGGCCGTACATCGCTCGACGACATCACCCATCCGGTGTCGGGCGAGGTTCTGGTCAAGGCCGGAACGCTCATGGACGAGCGTGACGTCGAGCAGATCGAAAAGGCCGGCGTGCAGTCGGTCCGCATCCGCTCGGCCCTGACCTGCGAAGTCAGGATCGGCGTCTGCGCGGTCTGCTACGGACGCGATCTGGCCCGCGGCACCCCGGTCAACCAGGGCGAAGCCGTCGGCGTCATCGCGGCGCAGTCGATCGGCGAGCCGGGCACGCAGCTCACCATGCGTACCTTCCACATGGGCGGTACCGCGCAGGTGGTGGATAGCTCGTTCCTTGAAGCCTCCTATGAGGGCAAGGTCGAGATCCGCAACCGCAACGTGGTGCGCAACTCGGACGGCCAGCAGATGGTCATGGGCCGCAACATGGCGGTGCTGATCCTCGACGAAGCCGGCAAGGAGCGCGCGACGCACCGTGTCACCTATGGTTCACGCATCTTCGTGGACGATGGCGACAAGGTGAAGCGCGGTCAGCGTATCGCCGAGTGGGATCCCTATACCCGTCCTGTCCTCACTGAAATCGAGGGCAAGGTGTCGTATGAGGATCTGGTCGACGGCATTTCGGTTCAGGAAACGGCCGACGAGTCGACCGGCATCACCAAGCGTGAGGTCATCGACTGGCGTTCGACGCCGCGCGGCAACGACCTCAAGCCCGCGATTGCCATCCTGGACTCCAAGGGCAAGGTCGGCAAACTGTCGAAGGGCGGCGATGCCCGCTTCCTGCTCTCGGTCGAGGCCATTCTCTCGGTCGAGCCGGGTGCCCAGGTTCGCCCCGGCGACGTCTTGGCGCGTATCCCGATGGAAAGCGCCAAGACCAAGGACATCACCGGCGGTCTGCCGCGTGTTGCCGAACTGTTCGAGGCACGTCGTCCGAAGGATCACGCCATCATCGCCGAGATCGATGGCACGATCCGCTTCGGCCGCGACTACAAGAACAAGCGCCGCATCATCATCGAGCCGCACGACTCGACGCTCGAGCCGGTCGAGTACCTGATCCCGAAGGGCAAGCCGTTCCATCTCCAGGACGGCGACGTCATCGAGAAAGGCGACTACATCCTCGACGGCAATCCGGCGCCGCATGACATCCTGGCGATCAAGGGCGTGGAGGCACTTGCTTCTTACCTCGTCAACGAGATCCAGGAAGTCTACCGCCTGCAGGGCGTGTCGATCAACGACAAGCACATCGAGGTGATCGTTCGCCAGATGCTGCAGAAGGTCGAGATCACGGTGCAGGGCGACTCGACCTACATCCCGGGCGACCACGTCGACGTGATCGAACTGGAAGAGGTCAACGAGCGTCTGGTCGAGGACGGCAAGAAGCCGGCCGAAGGCCAGCCGGTGCTGCTCGGCATCACCAAGGCATCGCTGCAGACGCCGTCCTTCATCTCGGCCGCCTCCTTCCAGGAGACGACCAGGGTGCTGACGGAAGCCGCGGTTGCCGGCAAGACCGACATGCTGCAGGGCTTGAAGGAAAACGTCATCGTCGGCCGGCTGATCCCGGCCGGTACCGGCGGCACGATGAGCCAGATCCGGCGCATCGCCACCTCGCGCGACGAACTCATCATCGACGAGCGCCGCAAGGCCTCCGGTGTGGAAGTCGCCGAGCCGATGCTGGCCGACATGACGACCGCCGCGCAGTAAGCGGGACGGCAAAAATCTCAGGCAACAGAAGCCGTCGGGGCAACCCGGCGGCTTTTTCGTTTTCAAGATCGGAGGAAAGCAGATGAACACGAAGACCTGGACGGCTGTCGACAACTACATCGTTTCCTCGCTGTTCGAGGCGGATCCCGTTCTCGACGCGGTTCTGGCGGCCAACCGCGACGAGGGCCTGCCGGCGATCGACGTCTCGGCGGCGCAAGGAAAACTGCTCTCGCTGCTGGTGCGCATCAGCGGCGCGAAAAAGGTGCTCGAGATCGGCACGCTGGGCGGCTATTCGACCATCTGGATGGCGCGGGGTCTGCCCGCCGAGGGCAAGGTCGTGACGCTCGAACTCGATCCGCATCATGCCAGCGTCGCGCGTTCGAATTTCGAGCGGGCCGATGTCGCGGACCGCGTGGAATTGCGCGTCGGTTCAGCGCTCCAATCGCTCGCCGCACTCGGTGGCGAGAATGCCGGCCCGTTCGATCTCGTCTTCATCGATGCCGACAAGCCGAACAACCCGAACTATCTGTCCTGGGCCTTGCGGCTGTCGCGCTCCGGAACGGTCATCGTCTGCGACAACGTCATCCGTGACGGCGCCGTGCTGGATGAGGATGGCCGCGATGCCAATGTCGAAGGCGCACGCGCGGCGTTTTCCTTCATCGGCGGCGACAAACGCCTGGACGGCACCGCCATCCAGACCGTCGGCGCCAAGGGTTATGACGGCTTTGCCATCGCGATCGTCGACTGAGGCCAGGGGGCACCCGGTGACCTTCAGTCGAAAAACGCTTCCACCACATTGCGCTTGCCCAGCATGAACGCGTCGGCCACGTGCTGGAGTGGCGCCAGGTCCACATCCGACGTTCGGGCGTGGACGATCTCGGCAAATCGCCGATAGAGCATCGGATATTCCGCTTCCGGCTCCTCGTGTCCGATATTGCCATCGACGGCGAGCTTCGAGCCGCCACCCGAGAGCACCATCTGTCCAGCATCCGTGTCGGCCAGGATGTCCCAGCTCTGCGGTCCGGTCTGCAACCAGTCGAGATCCATCGTCACATCGGATCCGTTCGCCGCACGGAAGACGACCTGGGCCGCGATCGGTGCATCACGGTTCTCCGGAAAATCGAGCACGGCTGAGGTGATGTACATGGCCGGCAGGATGTAGGTTGCGATCGACAGCGCGTTGATGCCGGGATCGAAGACGCCGAAACCGCCAGGCTGCCAGATCCAGTCCTGGTTCGGGTGCCATCGGCGCACATCTTCCTTCCAGACGATCGCCGCCGATTTGATTTTGGTCGAAGCCAGGAATGTCCGCGCCGCTTCCACCGCCGGCGCGTAGCGCGAATGCCAGCTGGCGAACAGCGAAACGCCTTGTTTCGCCGCGAACGCCTTCAGGTCCTCGACCTCGCTGACCGTGGCGCCCGGCGGTTTTTCCAGGAAGACGTGCTTTCCGGCCTCGAGCGCCTTGCGCGCGGCGTCATAGCGGAACTGCGGCGGCATGCACAGCGACACCGCGTCGAGTTCGGGAACCGCGCCAAGCATCGTCTCAATATCGGGGAAATTCGCGATGCCGTCGACCTTGCCGTGCCGGCTGGCCGCCGCAATCAGCTGGTAGTCCCGATCCTTGGCCAGTGCCGGAAGGTGTTGGTCGCGGACGATCTTGCCGACGCCGACAATGCCGATTCTTATGGGCGAGATGGATGAGGACATGAGGCTCCGCCGGGTTTGGACGACTGCGCGTCTCTTAGCAGATCGGCCATGACGGGCAAGCGTCGACCATGCCAGCTATCCGAACGAATCGGCACCATGGCGCAGGGCAGGCGAGGGGCATCACGCCTGCGATCAGATCGGCACGTCGAAGGTCACGATCGACACTTCGCCTTCGAGTGCGCCCTGGAAGGCCGAAAGATGCGGCTCATCGTCGGGCTCGCCCTCCATGTCGCCGATCTGGTCGAGCTCGGCTTCGGCGTAGCCTTCCGCGGCGAGCGATTCGAGCGCGCGGCGGACAGCCGAATCGTCATCGGGCGCCACCAGCATGACATGCACGCCTTCCGGCTTGCCGCCTTTCTTCTTCCACACCCGGCCGGTGATGATGGTGACCGGGCGTTCTTCATTGTCGTTCACGGGCCGATTCCTTCGCGGCGAGGGATTGTCAGTGTTCATGCGGCCTTTTCGCATGAAGCAAGGCCCCGCAAAAGCCAAAGGCCGGTCACTTTCTTCCTCGGCCTTGCAAAACGGCGAAAGAAAATTACATGCGGTTTTCGCATGGCTGCCAAGCCCCGGCTTCAATGCAATATTTGCCGCTGCGGGGTTGACGGTTCGCGGGCTTACGAGTAGAAGCCGCCCAGTCAGAACCGATGTGAGGCTCTCCCTTCCGAAGCGACACGCTTTGGAGTTTGCCTCAAACAGGGTTCGTTTTACGAGCGAAAAGACATTTCCGGCGTGCACGAAGCGGTTTCCGCTTCCTCTGCGATTTGTTCGGGCAAGACCGCGAGGCGCGGTTTGTGGCCCGAATTTGCGTATGGAAATGACGCTTTGAGCGAGCCTTGACCGGCACGAGACACGGAATTGAGAGACAAGAGGGTTTAATGCCTACCGTCAACCAGCTGATCCGCAAGCCGCGCATTGCGCCGGTGAAGCGCAACAAGGTCCCGGCCATGCAGCAGAACCCGCAGAAGCGGGGCGTCTGCACGCGCGTCTATACGACGACGCCGAAGAAGCCGAACTCGGCGCTGCGCAAGGTGGCCAAGATCCGCCTGACCAATGGTTTTGAAGTGATCGGTTACATCCCCGGCGAAGGTCACAACCTTCAGGAACACTCCGTGGTCATGATCCGCGGCGGCCGCGTCAAGGATCTTCCGGGCGTGCGCTACCACATCATCCGCGGCGTGCTCGACACGCAGGGCGTGAAGAACCGCAAGCAGCGCCGTTCGAAGTACGGTGCCAAGCGTCCGAAGTAAGGGGCGTCCGAAGTAAGATTTTCCGGCCTTGGCGCTTTCCGGCGCAAGGCTACGAGATTGAGAGACAAAAGCCATGTCGCGTCGTCACAGTGCAGAAAAGCGTGAGATCAACCCGGATCCCAAGTTCGGCGATCTGATCGTCACCAAGTTCATGAACGCCGTCATGTACGACGGCAAGAAGTCGGTTGCCGAGACCATCGTCTACGGCGCGCTGGACCAGGTCCAGTCGAAGACCAAGCAGGAGCCGGTCACCGTCTTCCACCAGGCGCTCGACAATGTCGCGCCGCATGTGGAAGTGCGTTCGCGCCGCGTCGGCGGCGCCACCTACCAGGTTCCGGTCGACGTTCGTCCCGAGCGCCGCCAGGCGCTGGCGATCCGCTGGCTGATCGCCGCGGCCCGCAACCGCAACGAGACCACCATGGTCGACCGACTCTCCGGCGAGCTGATGGATGCGGCCAACAACCGCGGCACCGCCGTGAAGAAGCGTGAAGACACCCACAAGATGGCTGAAGCCAACCGCGCTTTCGCACACTACCGCTGGTAAAGCGCGAACAGGACTGAGAGGCAGCTACGATGGCCCGCGAATACAAAATCGAAGACTACCGCAATTTCGGTATCATGGCGCATATTGACGCCGGCAAGACGACGACCACCGAGCGCGTCCTCTATTACACGGGCAAGTCGCACAAGATCGGCGAAGTGCACGACGGCGCTGCCACCATGGACTGGATGGAGCAGGAGCAGGAACGCGGCATCACCATCACGTCCGCCGCGACCACGACCTTCTGGAAGGGTCGTGATGGCAAGATGCACCGCTTCAACATCATCGACACCCCCGGACACGTCGACTTCACCATCGAGGTCGAGCGTTCGCTGCGCGTGCTCGACGGCGCCATCGCGCTGCTCGACGCCAATGCCGGTGTCGAGCCACAGACGGAAACCGTCTGGCGCCAGGCCGACAAGTACCGTGTGCCGCGCATGATTTTCTGCAACAAGATGGACAAGATCGGCGCCGACTTCTACCGCTCGGTCGAGATGATCGGCTCGCGCCTCGGTGCGCAGGCTGTCGTCATGCAGCTGCCGATCGGCGCCGAGACCGAATTCAAGGGTGTCGTCGACCTCGTCGAGATGAACGCGCTTGTCTGGCGCGACGAGACGCTCGGCGCTGCCTGGGACGTCGTCGAGATCCCGGCCGACCTCAAGGCGCGTGCCGAGGAATATCGCGAGAAGATGATCGAAGCCGCCGTCGAAATGGACGAGACGGCGCTCGAGAACTACCTCGAAGGCAAGATGCCGTCGAATGACGAGATCCGTTCGCTGATCCGCAAGGGCACGATCGCGGTCAAGTTCTACCCCATGTTCTGCGGCTCGGCCTTCAAGAACAAGGGCGTGCAGCCGCTGCTCGACGCCGTTGTCGAATACCTGCCGTCGCCGGCCGACGTTCCGGCCATCAAGGGTGTCGATGCCAAGACCGACGCCGAGATCGAGCGTCATGCGGACGACAACGAGCCGCTGTCGATGCTCGCCTTCAAGATCATGAACGACCCATTCGTCGGTTCGCTGACCTTTGCCCGCATCTATTCGGGCAAGCTCTCCAAGGGCATCTCTGTCGACAACACCGTGAAGGGCAAGAAGGAGCGCATCGGCCGCATGCTGCAGATGCATGCGAATTCGCGCGCCGACGTCGAAGAGGCATTCGCCGGCGACATCGTCGCTCTGGCTGGCCTGAAGGACACGACCACCGGCGACACGCTGTGCGATCCACTGCACCCGGTCATCCTCGAGCGCATGGAATTCCCCGATCCGGTCATCCAGATCGCCATCGAGCCGAAGACCAAGAACGACCAGGAAAAGATGGGCCTCGCCCTTCACCGTCTGGCGGCCGAGGATCCGTCCTTCCGCGTCAAGACCGACGAGGAAAGCGGCCAGACCATCATCTCCGGCATGGGCGAGCTGCACCTCGACATCATCGTCGACCGTATGCGTCGCGAGTTCAAGGTCGAAGCCAATGTCGGCGCGCCGCAGGTGGCCTATCGCGAGACGATCACCCGCAAGCACGAGCAGGACTACACGCACAAGAAGCAGACCGGCGGTACCGGCCAGTTCGCGCGCGTCAAGGTTGTGTTCGAGCCGAATTCCGAGAGCGAGGACTTCGTGTTCGAGTCCAAGATCGTCGGCGGCGCGGTGCCGAAGGAGTACATCCCGGGCGTCGAAAAAGGCATCCAGAGCGTCATGGGCGCTGGTCCGTTCGCCGGTTTCCCGATGATCGGCGTCAGGGCGACGCTCATCGACGGCGCCTACCACGACGTGGACTCTTCGGTGCTCGCCTTCGAAATCGCATCCCGCGCATGCTTCCGTGAGGCTGCACCCAAGCTCGGCGTGCAGCTGCTCGAGCCGATCATGAAGGTCGAGGTGGTGACGCCGGAAGACTACGTCGGCAGCGTCATTGGCGATCTGAACGGCCGTCGTGGCCAGATCCAGGGCCAGGAAGCGCGCGGCGTGGCCGTCGTCATCAACGCGATGGTGCCGCTCGCCAACATGTTCAAGTACGTCGACAACCTGCGCTCGATGAGCCAGGGCCGCGCGGCCTACACGATGCAGTTCGACCATTACGAGCCGGTCCCGACCGCGGTCGCTCAGGAAGTCCAGAAGAAATACGCGTAACTCGAAAGAGCTGCCGCGGTAACGCAATTCAAAGCCCGCATGGGCGAGCAGGAAATGGAGACATCACATGGCAAAAGGTAAATTCGAGCGCACTAAGCCTCATGTGAACATCGGCACGATTGGTCACGTTGACCATGGCAAGACGTCGCTGACGGCTGCGATCACCAAGTATTTTGGCGAATACAAGCGCTATGACCAGATCGACGCGGCGCCGGAAGAGAAGGCGCGCGGCATCACGATCTCGACGGCTCACGTCGAATACGAGACGGCCAACCGCCACTACGCGCATGTCGACTGCCCCGGCCACGCCGACTATGTGAAGAACATGATCACCGGTGCCGCGCAGATGGACGGCGCGATCCTGGTGGTGTCGGCCGCCGACGGCCCGATGCCGCAGACCCGCGAGCACATCCTGCTTGCCCGTCAGGTCGGCGTGCCGTCGATCGTGGTGTTCCTGAACAAGGTCGACCAGGTCGACGACGCCGAGCTGCTCGAACTGGTCGAGCTCGAGGTTCGCGAATTGCTGTCGAAGAACGAATTCCCCGGCGACGACATTCCGATCGTCAAGGGTTCGGCGCTGGCAGCGCTCGAGGATTCGAACAAGACGATCGGCGAGGACGCGATCCGCGAGCTGATGGCTCAGGTCGACGCCTACATCCCGACCCCGGTTCGTCCGCTCGACAAGCCGTTCCTGATGCCGATCGAGGACGTGTTCTCGATCTCGGGCCGCGGCACGGTCGTGACCGGCCGCGTCGAGCGCGGCGTGGTCAAGGTCGGCGAGGAGCTGGAAATCATCGGCATCCGTCCGACGACCAAGACGACCTGCACGGGTGTGGAAATGTTCCGCAAGCTGCTCGATCAGGGCCAGGCTGGCGACAACATCGGCGCGCTGCTGCGCGGTGTCGACCGTGAAGGTGTCGAGCGCGGCCAGGTTCTGGCCAAGCCCGGCACGGTGAAGCCGCACAAGAAGTTCGTGGCCGAAGCCTACATCCTGACCAAGGACGAAGGTGGCCGTCACACGCCGTTCTTCACCAACTACCGTCCGCAGTTCTACTTCCGCACGACCGACGTGACCGGCATCGTGTCGCTGCCGGAAGGCACCGAGATGGTGATGCCTGGCGACAACATCACGGTCGATGTCGAGCTGATCGTGCCGATCGCCATGGAAGAGAAGCTGCGCTTCGCCATTCGTGAAGGCGGCCGCACCGTCGGTGCCGGCATCGTCGTCACCATCAAAGAGTAATTTGGACTTAAACCGATCTGTCGCGGGCGCCGGAGTTGCCCGCGCCGCGCCAGAACAAGGAAGTGACGCATGAACGGACAGAATATCCGCATCCGCCTGAAGGCGTTTGACCACCGCGTGCTCGACGCCTCGACGAAGGAAATCGTGTCGACGGCCAAGCGCACTGGTGCGAACGTCCGCGGCCCCATTCCGCTGCCGACGCGGATCGAAAAGTTCACGGTCAACCGGTCGCCTCACGTCGACAAGAAGAGCCGCGAGCAGTTCGAGATGCGCACGCACAAGCGTCTGCTCGACATCGTCGATCCGACCCCGCAGACCGTCGATGCTTTGATGAAGCTCGATCTGGCCGCCGGCGTCGACGTCGAGATCAAGCTCTAAGGGAATGAGAGCGCGGTAAGGGGCGGTGTCCCTGGCCCGGAACTCTAAAGGAATTGAACCGATGCGTTCAGGTGTGATTGCAAAGAAGGTGGGAATGACCCGCATCTATAATGATGCCGGGGAACATGTTCCCGTCACCGTTCTCCAGATGGAGAACTGCCAGGTCGTGGCACAGCGCACGCAGGAGAAGAATGGCTACACCGCCGTTCAGCTCGGCGTTGGCCTCGCCAAGGTGAAGAACACGTCGAAGGCGATGCGCGGCCATTTCGCGACCGCTTCCGTCGAGCCGAAGGCGAAGGTTGCCGAGTTCCGCGTCTCCGCCGACAACATGATCGACGTTGGCGCCGAGATCACCGTCGAGCACTTTGTCGCCGGCCAGAAGGTCGATGTGACGGGCACGACGATCGGCAAGGGTTTCCAGGGCGTCATCAAGCGCCACCACATGGGTGGTGGCCGCGCGACGCACGGTAACTCGGTCTCGCACCGTACACACGGTTCGACTGGCCAGCGTCAGGACCCGGGCAAGGTGTTCAAGGGCAAGCATATGGCTGGCCACATGGGCGACACCCGCGTCACCACGCAGAATGTCGAGATCGTCTCGACCGACGCCGACCGCGGCCTGATCCTGATCCGCGGTGCGGTTCCCGGATCGAAGGGCGCCTGGATCCTGGTCCGCGACGCGGCCAAGGTGGCGCTGCCGGCCAATGCGCCGAAGCCCGCCGCGATCCGCGCTGCCGCGGCAGCTGCGAAGAACGAGGCTCCGGCCACAGAGGGAGCGGAATAATGGATCTCAAGATCACAACGCTCGGCGGTAAAGACGCCGGCAAGGTGGAACTTTCCGACGGAATTTTCGGCCTTGATCCGCGCGAGGACATCCTGCAGCGCGTCGTGCGCTGGCAGCTTGCCAAGAAGCAGCAGGGCACGCACAAGGCCAAGGGCCGCGCCGAAATCGCGCGCACCGGCGCCAAGATGTACAAGCAGAAGGGTACGGGCCGCGCCCGTCACCACTCGGCACGCGCTCCGCAGTTCCGCGGCGGCGGCAAGGCCCACGGCCCGGTCGTTCGCAGCCATGAGCACGAACTGCCCAAAAAGGTTCGTGCGCTTGGCCTCAAGCATGCTCTCTCGGCCAAGGCCAAGAGCGCGTCGATCATCATCATCGACGAGTTGAAGCTGACCGAGGCCAAGACGAAGGCGCTGATCGCGAATTTCGCGACGCTGGGCCTGACCAACGCCCTGGTGATTGGCGGCGCCGAGCTTGACAAGAACTTCAAGCTGGCAGCCACCAATATCCCCAACATCGACGTGCTGCCCATCCAGGGCATCAACGTCTACGACATTCTGCGCCGCGGCACGCTGGTCCTTTCGAAGGCCGCCGTCGAGGCTCTCGAGGAGCGCTTTAAATGACCGACCTTCGTCACTACGACGTGATCGTCTCGCCGGCGATCACCGAAAAGTCGACCATGGCCTCCGAGCAGAACCAGGTCGTCTTCAACGTCGCCAAGAAGGCGTCGAAGCCAGAAATCAAGGCGGCCGTCGAAGCGCTGTTCGGCGTCAAGGTGATGGCCGTGAACACGCTTGTCCGCAAGGGCAAGATCAAGCGCTTCCGCGGCACGATCGGCCGCCAGAGCGACGTCAAGAAGGCGATCGTGACGCTGGCCGACGGCCAGTCGATCGACGTCGCGACGGGTCTCTGAGCAAGGCCGCGAGGACAGGACAATGGCACTTAAAAAATTCAACCCGATAACGCCGAGCACCCGCCAGCTGGTCATCGTCGACCGCTCGGGTCTCTACAAGGGCAAGCCTGTCAAGGGCCTGACCGAAGGCCTGACCAAGTCGGGCGGCCGCAACAATCACGGCCGCATCACGGCCCGCTTCATCGGCGGCGGTCACAAGCGATCGTACCGCATCATCGACTTCAAGCGCCGCAAGTTCGACGTTGTCGGCACGGTCGAGCGCATCGAATATGATCCGAACCGCACCGCCTTCATCGCGCTGATCAAGTATGATGATGGTGAGCTGTCCTACATCATCGCTCCGCAGCGTCTGGCTCCCGGCGACAAGATCGTGGCCGGTGAAGCGGTCGACGTGAAGCCGGGCAATGCGATGCCGCTGGCCTCGATGCCGGTCGGCACCATCGTCCACAACATCGAGCTGAAGCCGGGCAAAGGCGCCCAGGTCGCCCGGTCGGCAGGTGGTTACGGCCAGCTGGTCGGCCGCGACCAGGGTATGGCGATCCTACGCCTCAACTCGGGCGAGCAGCGTGTCGTTCACGGCTCCTGCATGGCCACCGTCGGTGCCGTGTCCAATCCGGACCACGGCAACATCAACGACGGCAAGGCCGGCCGCACGGTTTGGCGTGGCAAGCGTCCGCACAATCGCGGCGTGACCATGAACCCGGTCGACCACCCGCATGGCGGCGGCGAAGGCCGCACCTCCGGTGGCCGTCATCCGGTCAGCCCGTGGGGCAAGCCGACCAAAGGCAAGAAGACGCGGTCCAACAAGGCGACCGACAAGTTCATCCTGCGCTCGCGCCATCAGCGCAAGAGCTAAGAAGAGGTAACGCCAAGTGACTCGTTCTATTTGGAAAGGCCCCTTCATCGACGGCTACCTTCTCAAGAAGGTGGACAAGGTTCGTGAAGGTGGTCGCAATGAGGTGATCAAGATGTGGAGCCGTCGCTCCACCATCCTGCCGCAGTTCGTCGGCTTCACCTTCGGTGTCTACAACGGCCAGAAGCATGTTCCCGTCGCGGTGAACGAGGACATGGTCGGTCACAAGTTCGGTGAATTCGCTCCGACGCGGACCTATTACGGTCACGGCGCGGATAAGAAGGCGAAGAGGAAATAATCATGGGCAAGGCCAAAGCTCCGCGCAGGCTTGCTGACAACGAAGCGCGCGCCGTGTTGCGCACGATCCGTATCAGCCCGCAGAAGCTGAACCTGGTTGCCGCGCTGATCCGCGGCAAGAAGGTCGCGACAGCGCTTTCCGATCTCGAATTCTCGGCCAAGCGGATTTCCGGCACGGTCAAGAAGACGCTGGAATCGGCAATCGCCAACGCGGAAAACAACCACGACCTCGACGTCGATGCGCTGATCGTGGCGGAAGCCTATGTCGGCAAGTCGATCGTCATGAAGCGGTTCCACGCTCGTGGCCGTGGTCGCGCCAGCCGTATCGAGAAGCCGTTCTCGCACCTCACGATCGTCGTTCGTGAAGTCGAAGAAAAAGGGGAGGCCGCATAATGGGCCAGAAAGTCAATCCGATCGGTCTTCGCCTCGGCATCAACCGCACCTGGGATTCGCGCTGGTTCGCGAACACTGGCGAGTACGGCAAGCTGCTGCATGAGGACATCAAGATCCGCAAGTATCTTGAGAAGGAGCTCAAGCAGGCCGCCATCTCGAAGGTCGTGATCGAGCGTCCGCACAAGAAGTGCCGCGTCACCATCCATGCCGCGCGCCCGGGTCTAATCATCGGCAAGAAGGGCGCCGACATCGAGAAGCTTCGCAAGAAGCTGATGGAGATGACGAAGTCCGAGACGCACCTCAACATCGTCGAAGTGCGCAAGCCGGAGATCGACGCGACCCTGGTCGCCCAGTCGATCGCCCAGCAGCTCGAGCGCCGCATCGCGTTCCGCCGCGCCATGAAGCGTGCCGTGCAGTCGGCCATGCGCCTCGGTGCCGAAGGCATCCGCATCAACTGCGCCGGCCGCCTTGGCGGCGCCGAGATCGCGCGCATGGAATGGTATCGTGAAGGCCGCGTGCCGCTGCATACGCTGCGCGCCGATGTCGACTACGGCACGGCCGAGGCGAATACGGCCTACGGCATTTGCGGCGTCAAGGTCTGGGTATTCAAGGGCGAGATCCTCGAGCACGATCCGATGGCTTCGGAGCGTCGTGCGACCGAGGGTGATGCTGCGCATGGTGGTGGTGGTGATCGCGAACGCGGTCGTCGTCGCGAAAACGCCTGAGACATTTAGGAATTTGGAGTTAGAACGATGCTGCAGCCAAAGCGCACAAAGTTCCGCAAGCAGTTCAAGGGCCGTATCCATGGTACCGCAAAGGGCGGCACCAACCTGGATTTCGGTGGTTTCGGGCTGAAGGCGCTTGAGCCGAACCGCGTCACCGCGCGTGAGATCGAGGCGGCCCGCCGCGCGATCACTCGCGAAATGAAGCGCGCTGGCCGCGTCTGGATCCGTATTTTCCCGGATGTGCCGGTCACCTCGAAGCCGACCGAAGTCCGCATGGGCAAGGGCAAGGGCGCGGTCGACTACTGGGCGGCGCGCGTCAAGCCGGGTCGCATCATGTTCGAGATCGACGGCGTCAATGAAGAAACCGCCCGTGAGGCGCTGCGTCTCGGCGCGGCCAAGCTCTCGGTCAGGACGCGCTTCGTACAGCGCATCGCAGAATAAGGACGGGCTGATCATGAAAGCCGAAGACATCCGGACCAAGACCCAGGACCAGCTGACCGACGACCTGGCCAGCCTGAAGAAGGAGCAGTTCAACCTGCGCTTCCAGAAGGCCACCGGCCAGCTCGAGAAGACCGCGCGCGTGAGGCAGGTTCGCAAGGACATTGCGCGTATCAAGACCATCGCTGCGGAAAAGTCCGCGGCCAAGAAGGCTTAAGGACGAAAACCATGCCAAAGCGCATTCTGCAGGGCACCGTCGTCAGCGACAAGAACGAGAAGACGGTTGTCGTCAAGGTCGAACGGCGCTTCACGCATCCCGTGATGAAGAAGACCGTGCGCATGACCAAGAAGTACAAGGCGCACGACGAGAACAACGCCCATAAGGTCGGCGACCAGGTGTTCATCCAGGAATCGAAGCCGATTTCCAAGGACAAGCGCTGGATCGTCGTGTCCTCGGACCAAGCCTGACCTCTGGGCGTAAACAACGAATTTTGGACAGACCGGGGAGGGGTTTCGAGCCCGTCCCGTTAGAAAAGAAGAAGGCGGCCAGTCATGATTCAGATGCAAACAAACCTCGACGTGGCGGATAATTCCGGCGCGCGTCGTGTCATGTGCATCAAGGTGCTGGGCGGCTCGAAGCGGAAATACGCTTCCGTGGGCGACATCATCGTGGTGTCGATCAAGGAAGCCATTCCGCGCGGCCGCGTTAAGAAGGGCGATGTGATGAAGGCGGTCGTGGTTCGCACGGCCAAGGACATCCGCCGCCCGGACGGCAGCGTGATCCGTTTCGACAAGAACGCGGCCGTTCTCGTCGACAACAAGAAAGAGCCGATCGGCACGCGTATCTTCGGACCGGTTCCGCGCGAACTCCGCGCCAAGAACCACATGAAGATCATCTCGCTCGCGCCTGAAGTGCTGTAAGGAGCCGGACCAATGCAAAAGATTAGAAAAGGCGACAAGGTCGTCGTGCTGGCCGGCAAGGACAAGGGCCGTTCGGGCGAAGTCCTCTCGGTTCAGCCGAAGGATGACACCGCGCTGGTGCGCGGCGTCAACATGATCCGTCGTCACCAGAAGCAGTCCCAGTCCCAAGAGGGCGGGATCATCACCAAGGAAGCGCCGATCCAGCTGTCGAACATCGCGCTGGCCGACCCGAAGGATGGCAAGCCGACCCGTGTCGGTTTCATCTTCCAGAAGGACGGCAAGAAGGTGCGCGTCGCCAAGCGCTCGGGAGAAGTCATCAATGGCTAAGGCTCAAACCAAGCAGGCGACTGCCAACAACACGCCGCGCCTCAAGCAGGTCTATAACGAGACCATTCGCAAGGCGCTGCAGGAGCAGTTCGGCTACGACAACGACATGCAGGTTCCGCGCCTCGACAAGATCGTGCTGAACATGGGTGTCGGCGAAGCGACCGCCGATTCGAAGAAGCCTTCGGTCGCGGCCGAGGACCTGGCGATGATCGCCGGCCAGAAGGCCGTCGTCACCCGCGCTCGCAATTCGATCGCTGGCTTCAAGGTCCGCGAGAACATGCCGATCGGCGCCAAAGTCACGCTGCGCAAGGAACGTATGTACGAGTTCCTCGACCGCCTCGTGAACATCGCGCTGCCGCGCGTCCGCGACTTCCGCGGACTGAACCCCAAGAGCTTCGATGGCCGTGGCAACTACGCCATGGGCATCAAGGAACACATCGTGTTTCCGGAGATCAACTACGACAAGGTTGATCAGATCTGGGGCATGGACGTCATCGTTTGTACGACTGCGAAGACGGATGACGAAGCCAGGGCTTTGCTCAAGGCTTTCAACTTCCCCTTCCGCCAGTAACGGCAGCGAGAAAAGGAAAAATCTGAAATGGCAAAGACCAGCTCAGTCGAGAAGAACAACAGGCGCCGCAAGCTTGCCGACCAGTACGGTCCCAAGCGCGCTGCGTTGAAGGCGATCATCATGGATCAGTCCAAGCCGATGGAAGAGCGCTTTCGCGCTCAGCTGAAGCTTGCTGCCCTGCCGCGCAACTCGGCCAAGATCCGCATCCGCAACCGCTGCGAAGTCACCGGCCGTCCGCGCGCCTACTATCGCAAGCTCAAAGTATCGCGCATCGCGCTTCGGGATCTCGGCAATAACGGCCAGATCCCAGGCCTGGTCAAGTCGAGCTGGTAAGGAGGACATAACATGTCATTGAGCGATCCTCTCGGCGATATGCTGACCCGCATCCGCAACGCCTATGGCCGCAAGAAGTCGAGTGTCTCGACGCCGGCCTCGCGTCTGCGCACCCGCGTCCTCGACGTGCTGAAGGCGGAAGGCTATATCCGCGATTACAGCCAGACCGACTTCGACAACGGCAAGTCCGAGATCGAAATCGAGCTGAAGTATTTCGACGGTGCTCCGGTCGTGCGCGAAATAGCCCGCGTTTCGAAGCCCGGCCGCCGTGTTTACGTTTCGGCCAAGTCGATCCCGCACGTCGCCAACGGCCTCGGCATCGCCATCCTTTCGACACCGAAGGGCGTGATGGCCGACCACGAAGCACGCGAGCAGAACGTAGGCGGCGAGATCCTCTGCCAGATCTTCTGATCTGGCAGCTCACCGCAAATTGGAATCCGGTCTTCGGATCGTTCCGAAGACAGAGACCTGAAACAAGAGAAGTGACGAGGACAACGAAATGTCTCGTATTGGAAAGAAACCCGTTTCGCTGCCGCAGGGCGTGACCGCGACCGTCAACGGCCAGACCGTGACGGCGAAGGGCCCCAAGGGCGAGCTGAAGTTCGTGGTGAATGACGAAGTGCTGGTCAAGATGGAAGGCAGCGAGATCGCTGTCCAGCCGCGCGACCAGACCAAGACAGCCCGCTCCAAGTGGGGCATGTCGCGCACGCAGATCGTCAACATCCTGCAGGGCGTCAAGGACGGTTTCGAGAAGAAGCTCGAGATCACCGGCGTCGGCTATCGCGCTGCCTTGCAGGGCAAGAACCTGCAGCTGGCCCTTGGCTTCAGCCACGATGTCGTCTACGAGACGCCGGCCGGCATCACGATCACCGTGCCGAAGCCGACCGAAATCACCGTGGCCGGCATCGACAAGCAGCAGGTCGGCCAGGTTGCCGCGGAGATCCGCGAATACCGCGGTCCCGAGCCTTACAAGGGCAAGGGTGTCCGTTATGCCGGCGAGAAGATCGTCCGCAAGGAAGGCAAGAAGAAGTAATCGGCTTGGCCCTGAAAAGTTGCAGGCTTTTCGGACAGGACCAAGCCACGGAAGTGTAACGCCGCGGGGAGCGGTCGCGGGAGGCGTTTCGCCTACCGCATATGGCGGCCCCCGTTTTTTGAAGGCAAGGAAGACATCATGGGTACCAAGGAAGCCATCCAGCGCCGTGCGCAACGCGTCCGTCGCCAGATCAAGAAAGTCGCCGGCGAACGTCCGCGTCTTTCGGTGCACCGCACGTCGAAAAACATCTATGTCCAGGTGATCGACGACGCCAAGGGGCACACCATTGCTGCCGCCTCGACGCTCGAGAAGGACCTCAAGGGTTCGCTCAAGACCGGCGCCGACACCGCCGCCGCCGCCGCGATCGGCAAGCTGATCGCCGAGCGCGCCACCAAGGCCGGCATCAAGGAAGTCGTCTTCGACCGTGGCCCGTACATCTATCACGGCCGCGTCAAGGCGCTGGCCGAGGCAGCCCGCGAAGGCGGTCTCAGCTTCTAATGCATGATTCCGAAAAGTTGCAGACTTTTCGGACAAGATCATGCAAAGGAGAAGTTCACCGCTGACGACCCAAAAGTGGCGTCAGCAATCAGCAACCCGTGCTTCCGGAAAAGAACAAGGAACAGGATATGGCACAGGAACGTAGGGAAGGCGGCCGCGGCCGCGAGCGTGAAGAGCGCGACGATGGCATGGTGGACAAGCTCGTCCACATCAACCGCGTCGCCAAGGTCGTCAAGGGTGGCCGCCGCTTCGGCTTCGCCGCGCTCGTCGTCGTCGGCGACCAGAAGGGCCGCGTCGGCTTCGGCCATGGCAAGGCGCGCGAAGTGCCGGAAGCCATCCGCAAGGCGACCGAATCGGCCAAGCGCGACATGATCTTCGTGCCGCTGCGCTCGGGCCGCACGCTGCATCACGACGTCGAAGGACGCTGGGGTGCGGGCCGCGTGCTGCTGCGCGCCGCCAAGCAGGGTACCGGCATCATCGCCGGCGGCCCGATGCGCGCCGTCTTCGAGACGCTCGGCATGCATGACGTGGTCGCCAAGTCGATGGGTTCGTCGAACCCCTACAACATGGTTCGCGCCACCTTCGACGCGTTGAAGAGCCAGATGCATCCCAAGGATGTAGCTGCCGCGCGCGGCATCAAGTATTCGACCCTTCAGGCCCGCCGCGGCACCGCCGTTGCGGCTGAAGAATAGTCGATCTGACCAGGGATTTTGACCATGGCCAAGAAAGCAACCAAGACCATCACCGTTGAGCAGATCGGCTCGCCGATCCGCCGTCCGAAGGAACAGCGCGCGACGCTGGTCGGCCTCGGCCTCAACAAGATGCACAAGCAGCGCACGCTGGAAGATACGCCCTCCGTGCGCGGCATGATCGCTGCCGTCCAGCATCTCGTCCGCGTCGTGGACGAGGGCTGAGCCAGAGCGCAGGAGAAGCAAGATGAAACTCAACGATCTGCGTGACAAGGACGGCGCGACGCACTCCAAGAAGCGTCTCGGCCGCGGTATCGGCTCCGGTTCGGGCAAGACCGCCGGTCGCGGCGTCAAGGGCCAGAAGGCGCGCTCCGGCGTTGCCGTCAACGGCTTCGAGGGTGGCCAGATGCCGCTCTATCGGCGCCTGCCGAAGCGTGGCTTCAACAACATCTTCGCCAAGAGCTTCGTTGTCGTGTCGCTGGCCCGCATCCAGGAAGCCGTCGATGCCAAGAAGCTTGACGTCAAGGCAACCGTGACGGCCGAGGCGCTTGTCGCCGCCGGCGTCATCCGTCGCGTCAAGGATGGCGTGCGCGTGCTGTCCGATGGCGAACTCAAGGCCAAGCTCGCCTTCGACGTCGCCGGCGCCTCCAAGGCCGCGATCGAGAAGATCGAAAAGGCCGGTGGTTCGGTCAAGCTGCCGGAAAAGGCAGCTGCCGAGTAACGGCAATTTGAAGCGCGGTCGGCAAGAGTGGCATTCGTTTTTGCTTTCGATCGCGCTTTGATCTGCTCAATTTAGCGGCCGCGTCAACGCGGCCGCTTGCATGTTTACAGCCCGGAGCTTATCTCGTGAGCTTCGGTGAAACGCACCGCCTGACCCCACGGGCCATCAAGCGTTACCAAGCGGAGAATCAGGCATGGCTTCGGCTGCTGAACAACTAGCCTCGAATCTGAATTTCTCGGCCTTCGCCAAGGCGGAGGACCTGAAGAAACGCATCTGGTTCACCATCGGCGCGTTGCTCGTCTACCGTCTCGGCACCTACATCCCGCTTCCCGGGATCAATCCCGACGCCTTCGCCCATGCCTTCTCCTCGCAGAGCAAGGGCGTGCTCGGCATGTTCAACATGTTCGCCGGCGGTGCCGTGCAGCGCATGGCGATCTTCGCGCTCGGCATCATGCCCTATATCTCCGCCTCCATCATCATGCAGCTGATGACCTCGGTCATTCCCTCGCTGGAAGCGCTGAAGAAGGAAGGCGAACAGGGCCGCAAGGTCATCAACCAATACACGCGCTACGGCACCGTGCTCCTGGCGCTCGTGCAGGCCTATGGTATTTCGGTGGGACTGGAGAACGGCAACGGCATCGTCAATGATCCCGGGATGTTCTTCCGTCTCTCGACCGTCGTCACGCTGGTCGGCGGCACCATGTTCCTGATGTGGCTCGGCGAACAGATCACCGCGCGCGGCATCGGCAACGGCATTTCGCTGATCATCTTCTCCGGCATCGTCGCCGGCCTGCCGCGCGCCATATCGGGGACACTGGAACTCGGTCGCACCGGCGCGCTGTCGACCGGCCTGATCCTGGCGATCATCGTGCTGGCCATTGTCGTCATCGCGCTCATCGTCTTCTTCGAGCGGGCTCAGCGCCGCCTGCTGATCCAGTATCCGAAGCGCCAAGTCGGCAATCGCATGTTCCAGGGCGATACTTCGCACCTGCCGCTCAAGCTCAACACGTCGGGCGTCATCCCGCCGATCTTCGCGTCGTCGCTGCTCTTGCTGCCGGCGACCGTCGCCGGTTTCTCGCAGGCGACCAACATGCCGGCCTGGGCCAGCACCATCCTGGCCTCGCTCGGCCACGGCCAGCCGCTCTACATGGCATTCTACGCGGCGATGATCGTGTTCTTCGCCTTCTTCTACACTGCGATTGTCTTCAACCCGAAGGACACCGCCGACCAGCTCAAGAAGCATTCGGGCTTCATCCCGGGCTACCGGCCGGGCGAGCGCACCGCCGATTACATCGATTACGTTCTCACCCGCATCACCGTCGTCGGCGCCATCTATCTGGTGCTGGTGTGCCTGCTGCCGGAGTTCCTGATCTCGGCGACTGGCGTACCATTCTACCTCGGTGGCACATCGCTTCTGATCGTGGTCAGTGTCACGCTCGATACGGTTGCGCAGATTCAGGGTCACCTGATCGCGCACCAGTATGAAGGGCTGATCAAGAAGTCGAAGCTGCGCGGGGGGAAGAAAGCCAGATGAGGTTGATTTTGCTTGGGCCGCCGGGGGCGGGCAAGGGGACACAAGCACAAAGACTGGTAGAAAAACACGGCATACCCCAGCTCTCGACGGGTGACATGCTGCGTGCTGCCGTCCAGGCGGGTACCGAGGTCGGCAAGCGTGCCAAGGCGGTGATGGATGCCGGCGAGCTGGTCTCCGACGCCATCGTCAACGCCATCGTCGCCGAGCGTATCGATCAGGCCGACTGTGCCAGGGGGTTTATCCTCGACGGCTACCCGCGTACGCTGGTGCAGGCCGATGCGGTTGAATCGATGCTCTCGGAGCGTGGCATCGGCCTCGACACGGTTGTCGAACTCGTCGTCGACGACAGGGCCTTGGTCGGCCGGATCGTCAAGCGCGCCGATGATGCCAAGGCGGCCGGCCAGCCGGTGCGCAAGGACGACAATCCGGCCGTATTCGAAGAGCGCCTGCGGGAATACTACAAGAAGACCGCTCCGCTGACCGGCTACTATTACGCCAAGGGCAAGCTCAAGACTGTGGACGGCATGGCTAGTATGGACGCGGTAACCGCCGAGATCGAAGCCGTGCTCGCGGCGGCTACAAAGGCGCGGTAAGGGAATTTAAAGATTGAGCTTGACGGAGACGGTTCGCTGCGGTATGGCGGCCCGTCTTCCTGTCAGATGCGCACTTTGCTTGTCCGCAAGGGCAAGGTAGTCGCTTTGAACTGGAAACTCCCGCAAGGGCCGGCCTCCACCGGACGCGGGGCAATGTGGACAGCGCCGGACCTGCCTTGTTTTCGAGGGTTGGCCGGCCCATATGGAGAAGAGAAGAACATGGCTCGTATAGCCGGCGTCAACATTCCGACCAACAAGCGCGTCGTCATCGCGCTTCAGTACATTCACGGCATTGGCAAGAAGTTCGCCCAGGAGATCGTCGACAAGGTCGGCATCCCGGCAGAGCGCCGCGTCAACCAGCTGACCGACGCGGAAGTGCTGCAGATCCGCGAGACCATCGACCGCGATTACCAGGTCGAAGGCGACCTGCGCCGCGAAGTGTCGATGAACATCAAGCGCCTGATGGATCTCGGCTGCTACCGCGGCCTGCGTCATCGCCGCTCGCTGCCGGTTCGCGGCCAGCGCACCCATACCAATGCTCGTACCCGCAAGGGCCCGGCCAAATCGATCGCCGGCAAGAAGAAGTAAGAGAGTGAGTAGCTGGTAGTGGGTAGTGGATCGCGGCGTTGACGCCTGCACTGTCACTACTCACTAATTCACTGCTCACTTTTCCAGGTGGAGCCGCTGGCATTACGGCGGTGTAGAGATCAATTGAAAGGACTACCATGGCCAAGGAAGCCGCACGTGTTCGCCGCCGCGAACGCAAGAACATCTCGTCGGGCGTTGCCCACGTCAATTCGACCTTCAACAACACGATGATCACCATCACCGACGCGCAGGGCAATTCGATCGCCTGGTCGTCGGCCGGTGCCCAGGGCTTCAAGGGTTCGCGCAAGTCGACCCCGTTCGCCGCTCAGATGGCTGCCGAGGACGTTGCCAAGAAGGCCCAGGAACACGGCATGCGCATGCTCGAAGTCGAGGTCTGTGGACCAGGCTCCGGTCGCGAATCGGCGCTGCGCGCCCTGCAGGCGGCCGGCTTCACCATCACCTCGATCCGTGATGTGACGCCGATCCCGCACAATGGCTGCCGCCCGCGCAAGAAGCGCCGCGTCTAAGCAATTTATCGAACGCCGCGTGAGCGCCCAGAGCGTTCCTCCACGGTATTCCAGGTCGCCCGCCACGATTGGATGGTGGCGGGTCAACGGAAGGAAAGCATCATGATCCAGAAAAATTGGCAGGAACTGATCAAGCCGAACAAGATCGAGTTCTCGTCGAAGAAGAAGACGCTGACCACGCTGGTCGCCGAGCCGCTCGAGCGTGGCTTTGGCCTCACCCTCGGCAACGCGCTGCGCCGCGTGCTTCTGTCTTCGCTGCGCGGTGCGGCCGTCACCGCCGTGCAGATCGACGGCGTTCTGCATGAATTCTCGTCCATCGCCGGTGTGCGCGAGGACGTGACCGACATCGTCCTCAACATCAAGGAAATCGCCATCCGCATGGAAGGCGATGGCCCCAAGCGGATGGTCGTGCGCAAGCAGGGCCCGGGCGCGGTTCTCGCCGGCGACATCCAGACGGTTGGCGATGTCGAGATCCTCAACCCCGACCACGTCATCTGCACGCTGGACGAAGGCGCTGAAATCCGCATGGAATTCACCGTCGACACCGGCAAGGGCTATGTGCCGGCCGAGCGCAACCGCGCCGAGGACGCGCCGATTGGCCTGATTCCCGTCGACAGCCTCTATTCGCCGGTCAAGAAGGTCTCCTACAAGGTCGAGAACACCCGCGAGGGCCAGGTTCTCGACTATGACAAGCTGACCATGACCATCGAGACCGACGGTTCGATCTCGGGCGAGGACGCGGTGGCTTTCGCCGCCCGCATCCTGCAGGATCAGCTTGGCCTGTTCGTCAACTTCGACGAGCCGCAGAAGGAAGTCGCCGCGGAAGCCGTCACCGAGCTCGCCTTCAACCCGGCGCTGCTCAAGAAGGTCGACGAGCTCGAGCTTTCGGTGCGTTCGGCCAACTGCCTGAAGAACGACAACATCGTCTACATCGGCGATCTCATCCAGAAGACCGAAGCCGAGATGCTGCGCACCCCGAACTTCGGCCGCAAGTCGCTGAACGAGATCAAGGAAGTGCTGGCGGCGATGGGCCTGCACCTCGGTATGGAAGTGCCGGATTGGCCGCCGGAAAATATCGAAGACCTCGCAAAGCGTTACGAAGACCAATATTGAGCATGAACTCCAAGGATCGGCGGCGCGAGCCGCTCGATCCGACGGTCGTGCGGAAAACCATCAGAGGCCGTGGCCTCTTGAACAACTGAAGAAGGAAAAGAGCCATGCGCCACGGTTTCAAAGGCCGCCGCTTCGCCCGCAGCATAAGCCACCGCAAGTCGATGTTCGCCAACCTGGCGGTGTCGCTGCTCGAGCACGAGCAGATCGTCACCACCTTGCCGAAGGCGAAGGACCTGCGTCCGATCGTCGAGAAGCTGGTGACGCTCGGCAAGCGCGGCGACCTGCACGCCCGCCGCCAGGTGATCGCCCAGATCGGCAATGAAGGCGTCGTCAAGCGCCTGTTCGACACCATCGCCCCGCGCTATGCCACCCGCAACGGCGGCTATTTGCGCATCATGAAGGCGGGCTTCCGTCACGGCGACAATGCCGCGATGGCGGTCATCGAGTTCGTCGACCGCGACACGGACGCCAAGGGCGCCGGCGACCGCGCCCGCCTCGAGGCGGAAGGCACGGACGAAGCCGCGGCCGCATAAGGTTTCGACTTTTCAGATTGAATTCAAAGGGGCCTGCGGGCCCCTTTTCTGTTCGCCGGTGTTGGTTGTCCAGCGGACAGAGTCAGGTATTGGCTGCCGCTCAACAGCTTCCAATTGAACGAACCCGGTACCATCTCGGTCTTCGGGTAAGGATATGAATAGATACTGTCGAGGATGGCTCGGGAATCGATCTCGGCTATCAATTGCGATATGACGGAACTGTTTAAATATGTTTCGGCGTTTTGGTCGCCGATGAAGTCGGCATCAACGCGAAAGTGCATCTGAATTGGTCCGGCGCAGATGTTCAGCAGGATACTATCATCGCAAGGTGCATAGAAAACCTTGGCCTGATCCGCGGTCCAAAGGCCAACATCCAGAAATTTCGATGGCTTTGTCTTTCCACTGAACCCATCCAGGGAAAGCGCAAGGCCATCAGCGAGAACCTCCACGTCGCCTTTCAGGTAACCGGCCTCCTCGATTTGGAACCAGTTCATCTGGTAAGGTGCCTCACCATCAAATGAGATTTCGAGCTTTCCGAACGTCCAGTAATTCGGATCGGCGTGCTCAGGCGCGCCGAGCACCGCAGCGATCTCGGCCATTGTCATGCCGGGGGAGACTGGACCCAATTTGCCGGTCTTCAAAAAGTCACGGAATGACAGGAGTTGTTTTTTCATGGGGGCCAACGAAGGTTTTCATGTTCAAGCCCAACTGTAGCTGCTTTGCTGCTTAAAATAATCGGATTTCAGCGGCTTAGCCTTTCATTTTGCACATTCGTCGGGACAATGCGCCCGAACTCGCTTGGAGGATTCGCAATGCGCGCCAAAAGACTGTCCCTTGTTCTGCTCTGCGCCTTCATGGTGTTCGCGGCCGCACCGGCAGTCCGGCAGGCGCTGGCCGAGGACGCCGCCAAGCCAGCCGATCCCGGGCTCTCCGATGTGCTGACCGACCTGCTGCATGGCGTCGAAGGCGAGAATGCCACTTCCGGCCCGGACAAGCGCGTGCCGTTCGGCCGCGAGGAGGTCCAGCTTTCCTTCGCACCGCTGGTCAAGCAGACGGCGCCTGCCGTGGTCAATGTCTATGCCTCGCAGACGGCCAAGGTGACGTCACCCTTTGAAGGCGACCCCTTCTTCGAGGAGTTTTTCGGCCGTGCCCAGCCGCGCGCGCAGTCTTCGCTGGGGTCGGGCGTGCTGGTCGATCCGAGCGGTGTCATCGTCACCAATTTCCATGTCATCAAGGACGCCGACGAGGTCAAGGTGGCGACCGCCGACGGCCGCGAGTTCACCAGCAAGGTGATGCTGAAGGACGAGACGCTCGACCTTGCCGTGCTCAAGATCGAGTCCGACAAACCGTTCCCGGTGATCGCCATCGGCGATTCCGACGCGCTCGAGGTGGGCGACCTGGTGCTGGCCATCGGCAATCCCTTCGGCGTTGGCCAGACCACCACCAGCGGCATCGTTTCCGCGCTTGCGCGCAGCCATATCGGCGTCTCGGATTCGGGCTATTTCATCCAGACCGACGCCGCTATCAATCCCGGCAATTCCGGCGGTGCGCTGATCAACATGGGCGGCCAGCTCGTCGGCATCAACACCGCCATCTACAGCCGCAGCGGCGGCTCGATCGGTATCGGCTTTGCCATCCCCGCCAACATGGTGCGGGCTTTTGCCGATGCCGCCAAAGCCGGTCTCGATTTCTTCGAACGCCCCTATATCGGCGCCGAGTTCGAAGCGGTGACACCGCAGATCGCCGAATCGCTCGGCATGGAAAAGCCGACCGGGGCGCTGGTCTCCTCGGTCGACGCGTCGGGTCCCGCGGGCAAGGCAGGGCTGAAGCCCGGCGATGTCGTGCTGCAGATCAACGGCAAGCCGGTCGAGAGCATCGAGGCGCTGGACTATCGCATGGCGACGCTGTCGATCGGCACCAAGGCGAATTTCGCGATCCTGACCAAGGGCCAGCAGGCGGCGATGGATATCGCGCTGGAGCGTGCGCCGGAGGGTGCAAAAGCCTCGGAAGTGACGCTGCATGGCCGCAGCCCGTTCTCTGGCGCCAAGGTCTCGGAACTGTCGCCGCGGCTTGCCCAGAAACTCGGCCTGCGGACCGATCTCAAGGGCGTGACCGTGATCGACATCAACCGTGATTCGCCGGCCGCCGATTTCGGCTTCCAGCCGGGTGACATCGTGCGCGAGGTCAACGGCACGACTATCGATACGGCAGCTGTCCTGGCACAGGTCGCCCAGCAGGATACGCGCTGGTGGCGCTTTACCGTCGAGCGCGGTGGGCAGATACTGCGCCAGGTGTTGCGTTACTGAGTTCGATCCCCTGAAGGATCGCGCTCCAAACCTAAAAGAAGTGCATGGCCGATCTGTTCAGCGTTGACGAACCGGAAAAGGTGCCGCCCGGGCGGCCACTGGCCGACAGGTTGCGTCCGAAGAACCTTGGCGAGGTCGTCGGCCAGGAGCATCTGACGGGTCCCGACGGCGCGCTGACCCGGCTGATCGGCTCCGGTTCGCTGGGCTCGATGATCTTCTGGGGGCCGCCCGGCACCGGCAAGACCACGGTGGCGAGGCTGCTCGCCGGCGAGACCAGCCTTGCGTTCGAGCAGATATCGGCCGTCTTTTCCGGCGTCGCCGATCTGAAGAAGGTGTTCGAGGCGGCCAAGCTGCGCCGCGCCAACGGCCGCCAAACCTTACTTTTCGTCGATGAGATCCACCGCTTCAACCGTGCCCAGCAGGATTCTTTTCTTCCCGTCATGGAGGATGGAACGGTCGTCCTGGTCGGCGCCACGACTGAAAACCCGTCCTTCGAACTCAACGCGGCCTTGTTGTCGCGCGCGCGGGTCATGGTCTTTCATTCGCTCGGCGAAGACAGCATCGCCAAGCTGATGACGCGGGCGGAGGAGACCGAGGGCAGGGCGCTGCCGCTCGATGACGAGGCGCGGGCGATGCTGATCCGCATGAGCGATGGCGACGGACGCGCATCCCTGACGCTGGCCGAGGAAGTCTGGCGTGCGGCCAAGCCTGGCGAGATATTCGATCCCGAGGGGCTGCAGCGCATCGTCCAGCGCCGCGCGCCGATCTACGACAAGGGCCAGGACGGTCACTACAATCTGATCTCGGCGCTGCACAAGTCGGTGCGCGGCTCGGATCCGGATGCCGCACTCTACTATCTCGCGCGCATGTTCGATGCCGGCGAGGATCCGCTCTATCTCGGCCGCCGGCTGGTGCGCATGGCGATGGAGGACATCGGGCTGGCCGATCCGCAGGCACTGGTCGTCGCCAACGCCGCCAAGGATGCCTATGACTATCTCGGCTCTCCGGAGGGCGAACTCGCCTTCGCCGAGGCCACCGTCTATCTCGCCACCGCGCCGAAATCCAACGCTGTCTATACGGCCTTCAAGGCAGCCACGCGGGCCGCGAAGGAACATGGCTCGCTGCTGCCACCGAAGCATATCCTCAACGCGCCGACCAAGCTGATGAAAGAAGAGGATTACGGCGCCGGCTACCGTTACGACCATGATGAGCCGGACGCCTTTTCCGGCCAGGACTATTTTCCCGAGAAGATGGGTCGACAAACCTTCTACGATCCGCCCGAGCGTGGTTTCGAGCGCGATATCAGGAAGCGGCTCGACTACTGGGCAAAGCTGCGCAAAGAGCGGGAATAGCCGGTTTGCGTGGCCCGGTGGTCGTCACGCTTCGGGACGAGGCTTCGCCCTGGGGCATTTCAACTTCGGTCGTCCTCCATACACTGTTCGCCGCGACACTGGCATTGATGCCCTTGCCGAAGCGGCCGACCCGGCTGGAGGACGAGCGGGTGTCGGTGGACATCCTGACGCCTGAACAGTTCGAGGCATCGACGAAACCGCCGCCGGCTCCTGCGGCTCCAATGGTCCCTGAGGCGCGGGCGGCAGAGCCACCACCTGCTTCGAACCCGCCCAAAACTCGACCGCCCGCCGCGCCTGCCATGATTCGCCCGACGCGGATGCTGTCGGCCAAGACCCTGGCCGATCCGCGTAGCAAGCAGGCGCGCGCCGATCTCGAGACCTTCGCGTCCGACGAGCGCATGGTGCAGCTTTGCAATCTGGAGGCCATGGATCAGATCCGCCAATGGCGCGCGGATTTCCGGCCAGAGCAGGTGGTGCCCTACGCAACCGCCGAGGAAAAGATCACCGGCACGACGATCGCCGCTGACGGTGCGGCTTTTCGCAGCCGTAGAAACTGGTACAATTTGAAGTTCAAATGCCAGCTCGCGCAGGACGGCGAAAGCGTCATTGGCTTTGAATTCCTGGTCGGCGATCCCGTGGCGAGGGACAAATGGGACGAGCTCGGCTTGCCGGAAGTGCATTGACAGCCCGGCAGGCTCCACCAGGCAGCCAGCCCGGCCAGCTACCATGGCCGTTGTGCGGTGACCCAAAAAACCTTATCAAGGCGCACGGTCGGGCGGTGGCCGTTGCCATGATTTGGGCACCTCATTCGCAACAGGATCGCGCTTCGCGCGTGGAAAAATGACAAAAAACCTTCGCAAATCCCTTCGCAAGTTCGCCATTGCCATCCCGCTTCTTGCCCTTGGCTTCTATTTCATCCCGATCCTGACGACGATCTTCATCGTCTGTGGCCTGATCGACGTGCTGCGCAACGACAGGAAGGATCTGGCGCTGTTCAGCGGCTACTTCCTTGGCAACGGGCTCTTCACCTGGTTGCTTTCACCCTTCAACCTGTTGGTCGATCTTCTGTGCTACAGAAATCCGGGCGTGTGGAAGCTGGAGCAGTTTCCCGCCGACTATCAGCGTGAAGTCAACGAGGTCCTTGATGTCTTCAAGGCGCGCAAGGATGAGATCATCGCCGATATCGACGCAAATTTCGGCGCCGGCCGTCGTGGCATGTATGTCTACCAGTGGTATGGCAAGCACAGGATAGATAACGTCGAGGAATTCAATAAGGATTTCAAATACATCAAGACGATTGCCGTTTCCGTCTTCAGCAAGCGCGAATCGACCTCCTGGCATTTCGGGCCGCTGCGGCTCAGCCTACGCATCCTCTACAATCTGATCCCGGTGAAAGCTGAGATTTTCGTCGAATGCGGCAACGTCAAGAACTACTGGTACGACAATCCGCAGTTCATTTTCGACGACACTCTGCTCCATCGCTCGGTCAACGAGTATGATGGCCGCCGCTACTGCGTGTTCATGGATATTATCAGGCCGTCCCCGGTGCCTCGCCTGATCGCAGGCATGCTTGCGGTCGTCTCGGTGAGCGTCGAGCGCATCAATTCGATGTTCTACAAGAACTGGAAAATGATTGGCTCCACAAAGCCAAAGAAGGTCGAAACCACCTGAGTTGAATATCTATCGGTGCTGTCGGCGAAGCCGGCAGCATCCCACCATGGAATCGGGCGCAATTCCATGAAATGCAGACGACTTTCCGCAGGGAATTGCGTCAAGACAAGAGCCGCTGCCGGCGCCGGTGTATTGAGGGCCGCCAGGCTATGCTCCTCCAAGACGGGCAGCTTTAGCGTTGCGTTGGTTCAGACCTCGACCTCTTTGGGCTACCGACAATTCATTATATGAACTGTGTAGCAGGATTCGCATTTGCCCGAATGGCTACGGCTGCGTCAGGGCGTCTCGATTCTGCCGTCGGCAGTTCTGTCCCTCTTCCTTCCTAGGCGGATCCAAGTGTCAAAGAACAAAGCCTTCGGATTCTGGACGGGAGCCTACATATGCACCGTGATGCTAGGCATTGCCGTCAGCGCCGCGTACATAAAGCTTGAAGAACCGGTCTATTATTGGGACAACGCTGCTTATTTCAATGTGTTCAACCGGCAGGGAGCGCTCCTGGTCGAGAACCCCTTGGACTGGCTGAGCCAGTTGGCCACCTCCATCGCCACGGAAGATTATGGCGTGGCGATCCTGGTGCCGTTGATGCCCTTTCACATCGTCTTCGGTGGTTCGAGGCTTTCCTTCGTTGCTGGAATAGTGTCGGTCTACCTGGCTCCAGCGGCTCTCTTCATAGGCAGGATAAGTTATCTCGAGGCGGTTTCCGAAGCACCTTCTCGAAGCTGGCCAGCCGTCTGGATCGCGGCCTTGCTCTACACGCCGTTCTGGGCGCCGACACTTCGTGGAATGCCTGATGTTGCCGGTTGTCTCGCTCTCACCGCGGCAACCTATTTCCTGTGGAAGTCCAAATTCCTGACCCGCGAACCGGTGGTGAGCGGAATATCCGTCGGCGCGAGCCTATGGTTGGCGTTCACGCTGCGTCGCTGGTACGCCTACGCCGCTATCGGGGTTGCCCTTTCCGCGGCGTTCCTGGGTTTGCTGCGGATCGCAAGGGACCGAGACCTTCCGGCGTTCCGCGCGGCGGCAGGGGGTGGCCTGTGCGCGATCTTCATTGTCGCCGCAACCGCATTGAGCTTTCAACTGCCGCTGATCGCCAGAATTGTGGGAACGAGCTACGGCGACCTCTACAGCGGATACAAGACGACCTTTGTCACCCAGCTCGGTGAAATGGGGAGCCGGCTCAGCTATGTGAATTGGCTGCTGATCATTGCCGGGCTTTACATCTCCGTCGTCCGCCGCAACAGGTTCTCCCTGTTCTGCGCCATCGCCTCGATGCTCACATTTTTGATTTTCACCCGGACGCAGGATCCGGACCGCCATCATTCACTGCCGATGTTTCTTTGGCTTTTTCCCGCATACGCCCAGGCCATCGTCGCGATCGTTTCCGTACCCGCCTTGAAATGGCGATGGTGGACCGCCGGCATGGCGGTCGTCGCTGGACTCGCTTTCTTGGGCACATTTTTCCCGACGGGTCGTCAACTCCTGTCTCCGGTCGATTTCGTTTCTGCGCGAGAGGCCACGCTCCCGCTCCATCTCGACAATCTCCCCGAATACAGGCGCATGATCGATGATCTGACCAGCAGATTGGGACCAGAGGATCGCTTTTCGGTTTTTGCCTCGGGAGCTGTGATGAGCGATGCGCTGTTGTTCGGGATGGATCGGGACCTCGTTCCTCATGTCGGCTGGATTTGCCAGGTGGACAGTCGTGATGGGTTTCGGCCGGACGCATTGCAATCCAGATTTGTGATTGTGACCGACCCGCCGGTTACTCATCTGCAACCAGGCGCGCAGATTTGCGTCACGCTTCCGAACCAATATATTCTTGACGGGCAAGGCATCGGTGCCGCCTACAAGCGCGTTGCGCGGTACCAATTGTCCGGCGCCGTTACCGGCTATCTGTATGAGCAGATTCGCCCCGTCACGCAGCAGGAACTCAACGCGCTGTACGGCGAATTCCGGAAGGAATATCCGGACTGGACAACCCTGTCTGGTGAACCGCGATCTGGCGATGATCGCCCGATATCGCGCAACCTGGGAAGCGCGTTTCCTGACGCGGTCGACTGTCCGTGGTATCCCGAAGCGTCACCGGCTCCAAGGGCACCGGATTCAGGGGCACCGGATTCAGGGGATTGACGCGGCACCCTCGCACCGGCAGTAACGGCTACGTTCAATCTGCTTCTTGTTGTTGTCGGCGGCGGCATTGGTGCCGGCATCCGCCATTTGACCAGTATGGGCGCTCTGCGCCTCGTCGCCCCCAACTACCCCTGGGGCACGATGGCGATCAACATCATCGGCTCCTTCGCGATGGGGCTGTTGTGGGAGCGGGGAGCCACGCTGCCCGCGTTCGGTTACGCACTGGCCAGTGTCATTGTCGCCATTGTCGCCCTGTTTTTGGGTCTTTGGTTTGTAAGAAGCCTGCCATAAAGCACGCCTTGGCGTGCTTTATGGTTTTTGGCGGCATGCATTAGTGCTATTGCCGCGCCAAGCGCGGCCAAGAGCCCTGCTCGGGAAACGGACAAGCGAAAAAACATGGCAGGCGTTGAACAGATCACGGTGGAGGCCGGCGAGGCGGGCATGCGGCTCGATCGCTGGTTCAAAACGCATTTCCCGGGTCTTGGCTTCGGCCATCTGCAGAAACTGCTGCGCTCCGGCCAGATCCGCGTCGATGGCGGCCGGGTCAAGGCCGACACCCGTGTCGAGCCGGGCCAGATGGTGCGTGTACCGCCGCTCGAGGTGGACAAGAAGGGCGAGAGCGCGCTGACGGGTTACTCGATCCGCAACCAGGGCGACGCCGATGTACTCGCCAAGATGCTGATCCATGAGGACCCTAAGGTCTTCGTCTTCAACAAGCCGGCGGGCCTCGCCGTTCAGGGCGGCTCCGGCGTCACGCGCAATGTCGACGACATGCTGGAAGCCTGGCGCAACCAGAAGGGCGAGAAGCCGCGGCTGGTGCATCGGCTCGACCGCGATACGTCGGGCGTGCTGGTCGTCGCCCGCACCAGGCTGGCCGCCATGAAGCTCTCCGAGGCGTTCCGGGCGCGGGAAACCAAGAAGACCTACTGGGCGCTGGTCAAGGGCGTGCCGCCCAAGCGAGAGGACAAGATCTCGACCTGGCTGATCAAGGAGGCTACGCCGGACGGCGACCGTGTGCGCGTCGCCGCCCATGGTGAAAAGGGCGCCGACCATGCCGTGTCCTACTACCGCATCATCGAGCAGGCGGCGCAGACCATGACCTGGTTGGAGATGGAGCCTTACACGGGACGCACCCACCAGCTCCGCGTCCATGCCGCCTATATCGGCTGCCCGATCATCGGCGATCCGAAATACTTCGAAGCCGACACCAACTGGGATTTTCCCGGCGGCATTCAAAACCGCCTGCACCTGCACGCGCGCCGCATCATTATTCCGCACCCGGACAAGGGCGTCATCGACGTCACCGCGCCGATGCCGCCGCATATGCGCCAGAGCTGGAACCTGATCGGCTTCGACGACGCCAGCGCTGAGGATTGACCGTGAGCGACGCCACCGACGCGCTCGATCGGCGCGACACGGTCGACATGGCGGCGGCCGCCATCATGGTCGGCCTGACCTTTTCCTGGGGCCTGAACTACGTCGCCGCCAAGATCTCCTATGCCGGCTACGACCCCGTCTTCCTGTCGATCGCACGTTCGGTCATCGGTGGTTTCTGCGTCTTTCTCTGGTGCCGCTGGCGCGGCATTGCGCTGTTCACCAGGGATGGGACATTGCTGGCCGGCATCGCGGTCGGCGTGCTTTTCGGCATCGAGTTCCTTTGCCTCTATGTCGGCCTGGAGCACACGACCGTGGCCCGCAACACGCTGCTGGTCAACTCGATGCCGTTCTGGATGCTGATCGGCGGCCATTTTCTGCTCGGCGAACAGATCACCAAGCGCAAGTTCCTAGGCCTGCTGTTGGCCTTTGCCGGCCTTGCCACTGTTTTTTCCGACAAGCTCGGCGGTAGCGGAGACATGCTGTTCGGCGATCTCCTAAGCCTTGTTTCCGGGTTTTTCTGGGCCTTGACCAATATCCTCATCAAACGATCGAAACTGGTCGAGGCAAGCGCGGAGAAGCTGCTGCTCTATCAACTCGCCGGCGCGGCGGTCGTTGGCGTGTTGGTGATGCCTCTCGCCGGCCCGCCGGTTCGCGATCCAGCCTTGGTGCCGACATTGGCACTGCTTTTCCAGGCGATCTATATCGTCGCCTTTACCTACGTGCTGTGGTTCTGGCTGCTGCGCCGCTATCCCGCCGCGGGCCTGTCTAGCTTCACCTTCCTGTCGCCGGTCTTCGGTGTTTTATGCGGTGCGATCATCTTGAACGAGCCGCTGACCATCCGCATCTTTCTGGCACTTGGCTTGATTGCGGCGGGGCTGATCATCGTCAACCGGCCGGCACGCAAGCTGACACCGGTGTGAGAAAGTTTCTTCATGCGTGACATCCTCAACGACCTCGAAGCGGGCAAGTATCTTTCCGATCCGGATCCGGTGCGTCGCGCCCAGATCCAGATGAAGACACCGCTGCCCAAACGCTTCTACAAGGAGGTCTCGTTCGCGCCGGTGGAAGCCGGCTTTGCCGTGCAACTCGACAGCAGGCCGGTGCGCACGCCGGGCAAGGCTCTGCTGGCGCTGCCGACCGAGGCGGCCGCGGCGCTGGTTGCCGCCGAGTTCGCCGAACAGGGCGAGACGATCAATCCGGTGACGATGCCGGTGATGCGGCTGGTCAATACCGCCATCGATGGCGTGGCCAGCGATCCGCAGGCGGTGCTGGAAGACATTCTGCGTTTTGCCTCGTCGGATCTGCTCTGTTACCGCGCCGACGCCCCGCAAGGGCTGGTCGAGCGGCAGAACGAGCAGTGGGATCCCGTCATCGACTGGGCACGCACCGCACTTGGGGTTCGCTTCAACCTTGCCGAAGGCATCATCCATGTCGAGCAGCCGCGCGAAACCATTGCCGTGCTGGGTAGCCATATGGCTCAGCGCACCGAGCCGCTGCGCCTAGCCGCCATTCATGTCATGACTTCGCTGACGGGGTCGGCATTGCTGGCGTTGGCTGTCGATTTCGGCGAGCTCGACGGCGAGCAGGCCTGGGCCGCCGGCCATGTCGACGAGGACTGGCAGATCGCGCAGTGGGGACAGGACGCCGAAGCAGTCGCGCGTCGTGCCGCCCGCAAACGAGACATGATGGCCGCCGTCAAATTGCTCGAAGCGCTGCGGGCCTGAGCGCTTCGCGCTGCCTTCGCACTGCACCTAATACCAAAGTCATAATCCCATCGTCGCGGTGCCTTTCCCCGGCGCTTTCTGCCATTTCTCTTGTGCTGGCTGCGTTTTTTGAGTCCGCGTTCGGAGGAGAACGCGGACGGTGGCGCACAGCATCGAGGACTGGGTCTCACGGGAGGATAACTCAATGGCAATGGCATCGACCGCCCGCGGAACGAGCCGCGGCATGACGCGGGAGGAGAAGAAGGTCATCTTCGCTTCCTCGCTCGGCACCGTTTTCGAATGGTACGATTTCTATCTCTACGGCTCGCTGGCGGCTTTCATCGGCTCAACCTTTTTCAGTCCGACGATTCCCGAGGCAACGCGCAACATCTTCGCGCTGCTGGCCTTTGCCGCCGGCTTCCTCGTGCGCCCGTTCGGCGCGTTGCTGTTCGGTCGCATCGGCGACCTCGTCGGCCGCAAATACACGTTCCTGGTCACCATGACGATCATGGGCCTGTCGACCTTCCTGGTCGGTCTGCTGCCCGGCTATGCAACCTTGGGCATCGCGGCTCCTGTGATCCTGATCGTCCTGCGCATGCTGCAGGGCTTGGCGTTGGGCGGCGAATATGGTGGTGCGGCGACCTATGTCGCCGAGCACGCGCCCGATGACCGCCGCGGCTTCTACACCTCATGGATCCAGACGACAGCGACACTCGGCCTGTTCCTGTCGCTGATCGTCATCCTGATCGTGCAGGGATCGTTGAGCAAGGAGACGTACGCCGCCTGGGGCTGGCGCATTCCTTTCATCGTCTCTTTCCTGCTGCTCGCCGTTTCGATCTGGATCCGGTTGTCTCTCTCGGAGTCCCCGACCTTCCAGAAGATGAAGGACGAAGGCAAGGGCTCCAAGGCGCCGCTCTCGGAGGCCTTTGGCCAGTGGAAGAACGCCAAGATCGCGCTCCTGGCGCTGCTCGGCCTCACCGCCGGTCAGGCCGTCGTCTGGTACAATGGCCAGTTCTACGCGCTGTTCTTCCTGCAGAACGTGTTGAAGGTCGATGCCCAGTCGGTCAACATCATGATCGCCATCGCGCTGGCGCTCGGCTCGATCTTCTTCGTCGTGTTCGGCTGGCTCTCCGACAAGATCGGTCGCAAGCCGATCATCATGGCTGGCCTTGCGCTCGCCGTCGTCTGCACCTTCCCACTGTTCAAGGCGTTGACCTGGGCCGCCAATCCGGCGCTCGCCAAGGCACAACAGAGCACTCGGGCAACGGTGACGGCGGCCCCCGGCGACTGCAGGTTCCAGTTCAATCCGGTCGGAACCGCGAAATTCACGACGTCCTGCGACATCGCGACTTCGTTCCTGACCAAGAACTCGGTTCCGTACGACGTGGTGTCGACGGCTGCGCCCGGGACGGCTGCGTCAGTCAAGATTGGTGCAGAGACGGTGGCGTCCTACGACGCGGTCGCCGCCGGCGATCAGGCCAAGGCCAAGGACGCGGCCTTCGTCAAGGCCGTCAACATGTCCCTGCAGGACAACGGTTATCCGCTGAAGCGCGCGGCGACCAAGGTTGCGGACCAGAAACTCGATGCGTTTGTTGCCGCGAACCCGGAACTGAAGCTGGACGCTGCCGCAATCCGTGCCGGTGAGAAGGCGACCGTGCCGATTGATCAGGCGGTCAAGGACAAGCTCTTGACCATCGACGAGGCAGCGGGTGCACCCGAGGTCACCGTCTACAACATACCGGGCGGCGGTGCCTTTGCCATGTTCGCCGATCCGGCAGCGGTGAACTGGCCGATGACAATCGGCATCCTGTTCATCCTGGTGCTGTTCGTGACCATGGTCTACGGGCCGATCGCGGCGATCCTTGTCGAGATGTTCCCGACCCGCATTCGCTACACCGGCATGTCGTTGCCCTATCACATCGGCAATGGCTGGTTCGGCGGCCTGCTGCCGGCGACGGTGTTCGCGCTCAGCGCCTACAAGGGCGACATCTACTACGGCCTTTGGTATCCGGTGGTGATCGCGGCGTTCACGCTGGTCATCGGCATGATCTTCGTCAAGGACACGCTCGGAACAGACCTGCACACCAAGCAGTAGAGCCGGTCGGCCGATACGAACGAAAAGCCCGGCGCGAGCGATCGCGCCGGGCTTCTTCATATGAGATCGACGTGGAAGGGCTTCAGCTCTTCCGTTGCGGGTTTTCTGCCTCGACGGCGGCCTCGTGATACCAGCAATCGAAATCGGTATGCTCGCCGCGAAGCGCGGCAAGCTCTGCCGCGAATTTGGCCTTGGCGCCTAAATTTAAGGCAGACTTGCGCGCTGCCAGTGGGAACATCAGGATTTTCGCCGACGGACGCGACTGCGTGACTTGCATTGCCGGTCTCCCTACTTTTTCAGAAGCTAGCCGATTCAATTCTCATCAAAATAGGTTCTGCGATTCATTTAGGCAATATGCCTACGAAAAGATCATGATTTGCCTACTATTTAAGCAATATTGCCGTTTGGACGATCTTGACGCATTGCTGAGACGGCTCAGCAAAATCAAAGCGTTGGCATGACCATTTTGCCGCACCCCGCGAAAGCCGAGTGGCATACGAATTGCTTTTTAATCATCGGCAGGCCGGCCTGTTTCGGCCATGCATCGACATCGCCTGCTTGCGGTGTCCAAGCAACGAGAGGCTCTAGAATGACCAAATACAAGCTCGAGTATATCTGGCTCGATGGATACACCCCGGTCCCCAATCTTCGCGGCAAGACGCAGATCAAGGAATTCGCCGAGTTCCCGACGCTCGAGCAGCTGCCGCTGTGGGGCTTCGACGGGTCCTCGACGCAGCAGGCCGAGGGGCACAGCTCCGATTGCGTGCTGAAGCCGGTCGCCGTCTATCCGGATCCGGCCCGCACCAACGGCGTTCTCGTCATGTGCGAAGTCATGATGCCCGATGGCGTTACGCCGCACGCATCCAACAAGCGCGCCACCATCCTCGACGACGAAGGCGCCTGGTTCGGCTTCGAGCAGGAGTATTTCTTCTACAAGGATGGCCGTCCGCTCGGCTTCCCCGAGAGCGGCTATCCCGCACCGCAGGGTCCGTACTATACCGGCGTCGGCTATTCGAATGTCGGCTCCGTTGCGCGTCAGATCGTCGAGGAGCATCTCGATCTCTGCCTTGCGGCCGGCATCAACCACGAAGGCATCAACGCCGAAGTGGCCAAGGGCCAGTGGGAATTCCAGATTTTCGGCAAGGGTTCCAAGAAGGCCGCCGACCAGATGTGGATGGCCCGCTATCTGATGCAGCGCCTGACCGAAAAGTACGGCATCGACATCGAATACCACTGCAAGCCGCTCGGCGACACCGACTGGAATGGCTCGGGCATGCATGCCAATTTCTCGACGTCCTATATGCGTGAAGTCGGCGGCAAGGCCTATTTCGAAGCGCTGATGGCGGCCTTCGACAAGAACCTGATGGACCACATCGCCGTCTACGGCCCAGACAACGACAAGCGTTTGACCGGCAAGCACGAGACCGCGCCGTGGAACAGGTTCAGCTATGGCATCGCCGATCGCGGCGCCTCGATCCGCGTCCCGCATTCGTTCGTCAAGAACGACTACAAGGGCTATCTGGAAGACCGCCGCCCGAACTCGCAGGGCGACCCCTACCAGATCGCCTCGCAGATCCTGAAGACGATCGCTTCGGTGCCGGCGAGCGCGGAGGTTTCGGCCGCCGCCTGATCCTCTTGGCGGCGCGCAGTTCCGCGCCGCGCATGGATGCTCATTGTGGAAAAGGCCCGGACGGAAACGCCCGGGCCTTTTTGCCTGATTGGCCCGGAGCGTCGAATTCCCCCAAAAAAAGTCAGGTTGAAAAGGGACGAGCAATTTTGGCGAAACCAGGGGCTTTGGTCGGCGCCTCTTGCCGCCACTCGTCTCGTGCGTTTCCGAGTTTCGTCGAAAAAGCCCGGAAAACAGCCTTTTTCAGCTCGTCAGTACACCAACGAATCTTTATATAAGCTGCTGGTAATACATCGAAATCGGCGATTTATGCCTCCGGCCGGCGGCGTTGACAGGCCACGCCGCCGCATGCGTATTCGTGGCCTCGGGGGTTACGCCAAAGCGATGCTGTTCGAACGGGGCGGGGGTTTCGTGAACGACGGCATTGGCGGGGGCGCCGGACGAGCGGGCATTGCAGCCTGAGGCAGTGTGCCGCTCGCTCCTGGCGTTTGATTGCGCCCGAAAGGCCATCCGCCAAATTGCTTGAACGGGGCGCTGGCTGGGTCTTGCCACCTTGACCTGGGGTCTTCTGCCTGCGGCCACAAGGCCTGGCTGCTCCAGTTGTGATGCGTCCCCAAAAAAAGCAAGTTGACCATCGTTGCGGGCTGGCCGCACGCCATCCATTGATGGGGCCGCTGGATCAGCAAAAAAGCCCTTGAAGGGGGAAATCCTTCAAGGGCTTTGAAACACCGTCCGAACGAAACCTTACACCGAATAGTACATGTCGTATTCGACTGGGTGCGGGGTCATTTCGAAGCGCATCACTTCAGCCATCTTGAGCTCGATATAGCTGTCGATCTGATCGTCATCGAAGACGCCGCCGGCCTTCAGGAAGCCTCGGTCCTTGTCGAGGCTCTGCAGCGCTTCGCGCAGCGAACCGCAGACGGTCGGGATCTTCTTCAACTCCTTCGGCGGCAGGTCGTAGAGATCCTTGTCCATCGGCTGTCCCGGATGGATCTTGTTCTTGATGCCATCGAGGCCGGCCATCAGCATGGCGGCGAAAGCGAGATAGGGGTTCGCGCCCGGATCGGGAAAGCGGACCTCGACGCGCTTGGCTTTCGGTGAACTGCCGAACGGGATGCGGCAGGACGCCGAGCGGTTGCGCGCCGAATAGGCGAGCAGCACCGGCGCCTCGTAGCCCGGCACCAGACGCTTGTAGGAGTTGGTCAGCGGGTTGGTGAAGGCATTGATCGCCTTGGCATGCTTGATGATGCCGCCGATGTAGAACAGGCAGCTCTCCGACAGACCGGCATATTCATTGCCGGCGAAGGTCGGCTTGCCGCCCTTCCAGATCGACTGGTGGACGTGCATGCCCGAGCCATTGTCGCCGAAGATCGGCTTCGGCATGAAGGTCGCCGTCTTGCCATAGGCGTTGGCGACCTGGTGCACGACGTACTTGTAGATCAGCATCTTGTCGGCGTTGCGGACCAGCGTGTCGAACTTGATGCCGAGCTCGTGCTGGGCGGCGGCCACCTCGTGGTGATGCTTTTCGACGCGGACCCCCATTTCGGCCAGCACCGTCAGCATTTCGGAGCGCATGTCCTGTGCCGAATCGATCGGCGGCACCGGGAAATAGCCGCCCTTGATGCGCGGGCGGTGGCCGAGATTGCCGGTCTCGTAATCGGTGTCGTCATTCGACGGCAGTTCGGTCGAATCGAGCTTGAAGCCGGTGTTGTAGGGATCGGCCTTGTACTTGACGTCATCGAACACGAAGAATTCGGCTTCCGGACCGACATAGATGGTGTCGCCGATGCCTTCCGACTTCATGTAAGCCTCGGCCTTCTTGGCCGTGCCGCGCGGATCGCGGTTGTAGGATTCGCCCGAGACCGGATCCAGGATGTCGCACAGGATGACCATGGTCGACTGCGCGAAGAACGGATCCATGTGGACCGTGTCCGGATCGGGCATCAGCACCATGTCGGACTCGTTGATGGCCTTCCAGCCGGCGATCGAGGAGCCGTCGAACATGACGCCGTCGGCGAACATGTCTTCCTCGACCTCGACGACATCCATGGTCACGTGCTGCAGCTTGCCCTTCGGGTCGGTGAAGCGCAGGTCGACGAATTTCACGTCGTTGTCCTTGATCTGCTTCATGATGTCTTTGGCTGTCGTCATGTCATGTATCCCTGTGTGCTGACGTTTTTTGATGGATGACGTTTCTTAGAGGATGGCCGGGTCGGATCAAACCGCGTCCATTCCGGTTTCGCCGGTGCGGATGCGCACGACTTCCTCGATGTTGGAGACGAAGATCTTGCCGTCGCCGATGCGGCCGGTCTGGGCCGCCTTGCGGATGGCCTCGATCGCGCCTTCCACGGCATCGTCGCCGAGCACGACCTCGATCTTCACCTTGGGCAGGAAGTCGACGACATATTCGGCGCCGCGGTAGAGTTCGGTGTGACCCTTCTGGCGCCCGAAACCCTTGGCCTCGGTCACGGTGATGCCTTGCAGTCCGGCCTCCTGAAGCGCTTCCTTCACTTCGTCCAGCTTGAATGGCTTGATGATCGCTTCGATCTTTTTCATGTAAAAAGTGGCCTCCACTGCCAAAAAAACGGGTTGTGAGCCCCCGCTTGCGCCTCAATCAAGCACGAACTGTGCCAGTCGGAGGGAACAGAAGCGGTGTCATACGATTTCAAAGCCATGTCACCCCCAGATGCAAATTCGCGTCGTTCGCTGCATTGGAAGCGGCATGAATGGCCGTAGCCTATCCGGCGCCACTGTGCATGTCTGCCCAATATCTGGGCAAATTGCTCATCTGGCGGGCAGCTTGGTGCCTTCGATCCTCGCGCTGATCGACGTGGTCATGACAGTGCCAGCTCCTCCCCGTTTGCGTCGGATCGAAAACTGGACAATGCTTGATCGAATGCGGATCGGCAATCCATGAGCCACGAACTTCTTACTTCCGCCGAGATGGGCGAAGCTGATCGGCTGACAATTGCAGCGGGTATAACCGACGGCATTGGATTGATACGCCGTGCAGGGCAAGCCGTCGCGGCCGAAGTGCTCAGGCGCTATCCCGCGGCGGCGCACGTCCACGTGTTGTGCGGCCCGGGCAACAATGGTGGCGACGGCTACGTCGTCGCTCGCATCCTGGCCGGCAGCGGCGTCGCCACCACGGTCTGGGCGTCTGGCCCACCGAGGCCGGATAGCGATGCGGCACTCGCCGCCGCGGAATGCCCAATCAAGCCCCGGCCGCTATCGGATTTTGATGCAGGTCTCGGCTCGATCGTGGTCGATGCGCTTTACGGGGCGGGGCTGTCCAAGCCGCTGTCGGGCGAGGCCGCCAGGGCGGTCGATCTGGTCACCGACTTGCATCTGCCGGTTGTCGCGGTCGACCTGCCTTCCGGCATTTCCGGCGACAGCGGCAAGGTGCTCGGCACATCGTTTTCAGCCGAGTTCACCGTGACCTTTGCGCGCAAGAAGCCCGGCCATCTGCTCTTGCCGGGCCGGGAACGATGCGGAGAGATCGTGCTTGCCGATATCGGCATCGGCGCGCAGATCATTACAAGGCTCCAGCCCCGGACATTCGAGAACGGACCAGCGCTTTGGTTGCGCGATTTGCCGGTGCCGGCCGTCGATGCGCACAAATACAAGCGCGGCCATGTTGGTGTCTTTTCCGGCGGCCCCGATGCCACCGGCGCGGCGCGGCTCTCGGCGCTTGGCGCGGCCCGAAGCGGGGCAGGGGCGGTGACGGTTCTGTCGCCGGGAAACGCCATGCAGGTCAATGCCGCGCACCTGACTTCGATCATGTTGCGCAGGGCCGACGACGCTGCCGACATTGGGGCATTTGTCGGCGAGCGCCGGCCATCGGCCTTTGTTCTAGGGCCTGGCTTTGGCGTAGGTGAAAAAATCCAGGCGTTCGCGCTTGCGCTGCTCGCGTCGGGCCAGTCGGCGAGCGCCTCCACCGGAATTGACGGCCTGGTCTTCGACGCCGACGCGATCACTTCGTTTCGTGAGGCGCCGGATGCCTTGTTCGACGCCGCCCGCAGACCGGACGCGCCCGCGCTGGTGATGACACCGCATGAAGGGGAGTTCGCCAGGCTGTTTCCTGATATCGCCGATGACAATGCCTTGTCGAAGCTGGACAAGGCACGCGTGGCTGCTGCGGCTGCCAATGCCGTCCTCGTCTACAAGGGCGCCGATACGGTGATTGCCGCTCCGGACGGCAGGGCAGCGATCAATTCCAATGGCGCGGCGTGGCTTGCCACCGCAGGGTCGGGCGATGTGTTGTCCGGCATCACGGCCGGACTGCTTGCACAAGGCATGCCGGCTTTCGAAGCGGCCTGCGCGGCGGTCTGGATCCATGCCGAGGCCGGGAGTCGGTTCGGGCCGGGACTGATCGCCGAGGATTTGCCGCTGGCACTGGTGCCGGTGCTGCGCGAACTGGTTGCTGCCGAAAGCGGGCGCTGATCAACCGCAACGCCCGCGACACCAGTTCACAGCGGGATGTTGTCGTGCTTCTTCCAGGGGTTCTGCATCTCCTTGTTGCGCAGCATGCGAAGCGCCCGGGCGATACGGCGGCGGGTCGAGTGCGGCATGATCACCTCGTCGACATAGCCGCGTTCGGCAGCTACGAAAGGCGACAGGAAGCGGTCCTCGTAAGCCTTTGTATGGGCAGCAATTTTTTCGGCATCGCCGATGTCCTTGCGGTAGATGATCTCGACCGCGCCCCTGGCGCCCATCACCGCGATCTGCGCCGTCGGCCAGGCATAGTTCATATCGCCGCGCAGATGCTTTGACGCCATGACGTCATAAGCGCCGCCATAGGCTTTGCGGGTGATGACGGTGATCTTCGGCACGGTCGCCTCGGCATAGGCGAAGAGCAGCTTGGCGCCATGCTTGATCAGCCCGCCATACTCCTGCGCGGTGCCCGGCAGAAAGCCGGGAACATCGACGAAGGTGACGATGGGAATAGAAAAACAGTCGCAGAAGCGCACGAAGCGTGCCGCCTTGCGGCTGGCGTCGGAATCGAGCACGCCCGCCAGCACCATTGGCTGGTTGGCGACGAAGCCGACCGTGCGGCCCTCGACCCGGCCGAAACCGGTGACGATGTTCTTCGCGAAACTCTGCTGGATCTCGAAGAAATCACCCTCGTCGGCGACCTTCAGGATCAATTCCTTGATGTCGTAGGGCTTGTTGGCATTGTCGGGGATCAGCCGGTCGAGCGACATGTCGTGGTCGGTGACCGACTGGTAGCATTCGATCTCGGGGACCTCGGCCGTGTTGGAAGCTGGCAGCAGGTCAACCAGACGGCGCATCTGCAAGAGTGCTTCGACGTCATTGTCATAGGCGCCGTCGGCGATCGAGGATTTCGTCGTGTGGACTGAAGCACCGCCGAGGCTCTCGGCAGTTACCGTCTCGTTGGTCACGGTCTTCACCACGTCCGGCCCGGTGACGAACATGTAGGAAGTGTCGCGCACCATGAAGATGAAATCGGTCATGGCGGGCGAATAGACGTCACCGCCGGCACAGGGGCCCATGATGACGGAGATTTGCGGAATGACACCCGAAGCGAGCACGTTGCGCTGGAAGATTTCGGCATAGCCGCCAAGGGCTGCTACGCCCTCCTGGATGCGCGCGCCGCCGGCATCGTAGAGACCGATGATCGGCGCCCGGTTGCGCAGCGCCATCTCCTGCACCTTGATGACCTTTTCGGCATGGGCTTCCGACAGCGAGCCGCCGAACACGGTGAAATCCTTGGCGAAGAGATAGACGGGACGGCCGTTGACCGTGCCCCAGCCGGTGACGACGCCATCGCCGGCGATCTTGGTCTTCTCCATGCCGAAATCGGTCGAGCGATGCTCGACATACATGTCGAACTCCTCGAACGAACCTTCGTCGAGAAAGACCTCGATGCGTTCGCGCGCGGTGAGCTTGCCTTTCTTGTGCTGGGCGTCGATGCGCGCCTGGCCGCCACCCATGCGGGCGATGTCGCGCCGCCGCTCGAGTTCCTTCAGCACGTCCTTCATCGCTCGGTCCCCAGAAAACGGAAGCTGCGTTTGTGGTAATGATGCCCGTCGGGGAGCGCAAGCGTCGGCTTTTGGTCCGTTTTTGCTGCGCTGCAACATCGAGCCCTTGCATTTCGGGGCGAACTCAGCCATATGCAGCGACATAGGCGCTTGGGCCGGACTCACCGGCCTTCTCGACGAATGAGACTGGTTGCGTCTGTTTTCCCTCTTTCCGGTATATCGGCCCCTCTTTCCGGTACATCACAAAGCGGCGAAAAAGCCCCGTGGCATGACGCCTGCGGGCACGACAGCGCAGCCGCGCGGACAATCCTGTCCGCCGCCTTGTCGTTCCATGACAGTTTATCCGACGGCAGGTTGCGCCCTGCCGCCATTGATATTTGCGGCCAGAGGCCGCGTGAAAGAAGATTATTTTGACCAACGAAAACACTTTGCCCGGCAACGACACCGCGGAACTCTCCGGTTTCGCGGCGCTGGGAATTACCGGTGCGCTGCTCAAGGCCACCCACAATGCCGGCTTCACCGAGCCGAAGCCGATCCAGATGCAGGCGATCCCGCCGCAGCTGGAAGGCCGTGATATTTTCGGCATCGCGCAGACCGGCTCCGGCAAGACCGCGGCCTTCGCGCTGCCGATCCTGTCGAAGATCATCGCGCTCGGCACCAAGCGGCGCGCCAAGACGACCCGGGCGCTGATCCTGGCGCCGACCCGCGAACTCGCCGTGCAGATCGAGGACACCATCAAGATCCTCGCCAAGGGCGCGCATGTTTCGACGGCGCTCGTGCTGGGCGGCGTCTCGCGCTTCAGCCAGGTGAAGAAGGTTGCTCCCGGCGTTGATATCCTCATCGCCACACCCGGCCGGTTGACCGATCTGGTGCGTGAGGGCGACCTCATCCTCTCCGACACCAAATGGCTGGTGCTCGACGAGGGCGATCGCATGCTCGACATGGGCTTCATCAACGACGTCAAGCGCATTGCCAAGGCGACCGCACCCGATCGCCAGACGGCGCTGTTCTCGGCCACCATGCCGGACGAGATCGCTGAACTGGCCAAGGGCCTCTTGAAGAACCCTGTCCGTGTCGAAGTCTCGCCGCAAAGCACCGCGGCCGCCGAAATCGTCCAGGGCGTCGTCTTCGCCCGCACCAAGCAGAAGCGCCAGGTGTTGTCGACGATGCTCGCCGACGCGGCGATGAAGTCCGTCATTATCTTTTCGCGCACCAAGCATGGTGCGGACCGGGTGACCAAGGACCTAGAGCGCGACGGCTTCAAGGCCGCCGTCATCCACGGCAACAAGTCGCAAAATGCCCGTCAGAAGGCATTGAATGACTTCCGCGACGGCTCGGTACGCATCCTGGTCGCGACCGACATCGCGGCGCGCGGTATCGACGTGCCCGGCATCAGCCATGTCGTGAATTTCGACCTGCCGGACGAGGCCGAAAGCTACGTCCACCGCATCGGCCGCACCGGTCGCAACGGCATGGATGGCATCGCGATCACGCTTTGCGATCCTTCGGAGAACAGCAAGCTGCGCCAGGTCGAGCGGATCATCCGCACCAAGCTGCCTGTTGTTGCCGACCATCTCGGCAGCCCCGATCCGGCACGCAATCCGGCTGAAAAGAACGAGCGCTTCGAACCCGCCAACGATCGCAGCGACCGTAATGGTCGTCGCGACGGCCGGCGGCCGGGCGGCGAAAAGAAGCAGAACCACAGCTTCGGCAAGAAGCGCTTCGGCGACAAGCCGGCGTTTGCCGGTGAGCGTAAGCCGGAAGGTGCAAAACCCTTCAAGGGCAACAACAAACGCCGCTTCGGCGGCAAGCGTCCGGCGGCACGGGCTGCTTGATACGTCTCATGGCGGTCGGCCAATCCGGGCGGTTGGCTGGTGACTGACTAAGCGAAGAAAAGGGCTGATGAAGCAATGCTTCATCAGCCCTTTTCGTCTTGAAGTCTACTTCGCCACCGCTGCGATCCAGACGGCAATCCGTTGCGCCAGGAATGCCGTGGTGGATGGCGACAACGCGTCGCCGGCGATGACATGATTGTCGGGATCGCCAGTGCTTTCGATGGGGACCAGCTCATGCGCTCCACCCCAGCGTGAGGCGATTTCGCGGGTCCGGTCGGGCCGCACCACTCTGTCCAAATCCGAGAAGATGAACAAAGCCGGGATGGTCGCCTTCTCCACGGGCGCGCCATAGGCAAGCTCCGTCAGGGCCTGCATCGGCATTGTCGCGGCGATCGGATATCTGGTGGTCCAGAATTTCTCGTGCAGCGCGTTGCGCGGCACGAAGCTGCGTTCCTTACCGGCGACGAGTTCGGCGATCTGCTTGCCCCATGGCATGGTCAGGATTTCGGCGCCGGATGCCTTCACGCCGAAATTGGGCGAAATGAATGCAATGGCCGCTACTCCGTCCGAAGCTCCGGGCTGCGTTGCGGCCCAGGCCGCCAGCGAGCCGCCGGTCGACGTCGAGATGACGACCACCTTGTCGCCGATCGCCCGGCCGATGGCGAGCGCCTCTTCATAGTCGTTGATCCAGGCATTGACGCTGCCTTGCGTCATCGCATCGCCGTCCTGCCCGTGACCGGTGAGGCGGGTGTAGAACAGGTTGGCGTCGAGCTGGTCGGCAACGTCGTCGGGCAAGGGCCGGACCTCGCCCTTCGATGCGGAAAAGCCGTGGATGTAGACGATCGACAGCGGCGTCTTGGCGTGCACCATCGGGTTCGCCCAGACGATCTCCTTTTCCAGCCCGTCGCGGATACCGGGCACGGCGGCTTCCACCTTTGCCACATAAGCCTGTGGGTCGTCACCGATGACGGAAGGATCGAAACGGATCGTGGTGTCGACGGGTACGCGTGGACCCAATAGGAAGGCCAGTGCAAGGACGGCGATCAGGCCCAGCACAGCAAGCACGATCCGTCGCCCCATCGCAGACTCCACGCAACAATATTCAAACTATGGCCATGAACAGGCAACGGCCGTTCAGGCAGCCATGCCACCAATCCTGTGGGCATCTATTGGTTGGGCGGTTTGCGCTCGTAATGCAGCGGCCGTGCCTTCCAACTGGTCGTCAGGGTGATCACCCATCTGCATAGCGGCCTTGGCAGCATGCCGAGAAATTTCAGCGGCCAGCTCGTCCGGTACGGGAAGGTGACTTCGAAGCGGCCGGACTTGATTCCCTTCACCATGCGGCGCGTCGCGCGGCCGACCGGCATCAGGCCCGGCATCGGCAGCATGTTCTTTTCGGTCAATGGCGTGTCGACGAAACCGGGGTTTATCACCTGGACGCGGATGTTCATCTTGTCGAAATCATATTTCAGCGACTCGGCCAGAATGTTGATCGCCGCCTTGGTGCCGCCATAGGCCGCAGTGGTCGGCCAGCCGAAATAGGCGGTCACCGAGCCGACAAGGACGACATGGCCACGCGCGCGCACCCGCATATACTCGACGACCGGCACCAGCCCATTGATGATGCCGAAATAGTTGACCTCGAAGGAGCGGCGGAAGTCCTTGACGACGAGGGACTCTCCGGGTGTCGGGATGTAATTTCCGGCATTGAATATGGCGAGCACGATCGGCCCGAGGTCCTTCTCGATCGCGGCGACAGTTCTCGCCATGCGCGGCTCGTCGGTGACGTCGCAGGGAAAGGACACGACCTTGCCCGGCATCTGCGCGGTCTCGACGATGAGCGTGTCGATCGGATCGTCGTCCAGTGCTGTCACCGCCACGGCATAGCCTTGTGACGCCAGATCCCTGGCCAGCGAGCGGCCGATACCGCTGCTGCCGCCCGTGACCCAGGCGACGCCGTGTTTCGGATCGGCCCGATAGAGTGTCATGCTGCGCCCTGCCGAGTTGTTCGTGCCTTGCTCTAGCGGCGAAGAAATCGAATGAAAAGAGTGCTTCTCGACGCCGGGTGCAAATGAACTGTCCTGTGTCCATCCGGTCCCCAGCGACATCCATACACCGCAGCGCCGGAAATGCGACTGGACCAGACGAATTCTTGCCTTGAAACCGCAGCGTTGGGTTTCTAGGGTTTCGGCGCACGTACACAAGGAATCCTGAATGCCCCGTTCTGTGATCGACGCGATCGGCAACACGCCTCTGATCCGCCTCAATAAAGCTTCCGAAGAGACCGGCTGCGAGATCCTGGGCAAGGCCGAGTTCATGAATCCGGGCCAGTCGGTCAAGGATCGCGCCGGCCTGTTCATCATCCGCGACGCCGAACAACGCGGCCTGTTGAAGCCGGGCGGTGTCATCGTCGAGGGGACAGCCGGCAACACTGGTATTGGGTTGACGCTCGTCGCCAAGGCGCTCGGCTATCGCACCGTCATCGTCATCCCGGATACGCAAAGCCAGGAAAAGAAGGACACGATCAGGCTGCTCGGTGCCGAACTGATCGAAGTCCCCGCCGTGCCTTACAAGAACCCCAACAACTACGTGAAGCTGTCGGGGCGGCTGGCCGAGCAGATGGCGAGGAGCGAGCCGAACGGCGCCATCTGGGCCAACCAGTTCGACAATGTCGCCAACCGAGATGGCCATATCCGCACCACGGCCGAGGAAATCTGGGCCCAGACCGGCGGCAAGGTCGACGGTTTTGTCTCGGCGGTGGGGTCGGGCGGTACGCTGGCCGGTGTCGGGCTCGGACTGAGGGCCAAGAGCAAGAACGTCAAGATTGCGCTCGCCGACCCTCTCGGCGCCGCCCTCTACAGTTTCTACACCAGCGGCGAACTAAAGTCTGAAGGCAGTTCGATCACCGAAGGCATCGGGCAGGGGCGCATCACCGCTAATCTCGAAGGCTTCACGCCTGACTTCTCCTACCAGATCAAGGATGAGGACGCGCTGCCGATCGTTTTCGACCTGATCCAGGAGGAAGGCCTGTGCGTCGGCGGCTCGACCGGCATCAACATTGCCGGCGCCATGCGGCTGGCCAGGGAATTGGGCCCGGGCCACACCATCGTGACGATCCTCTGTGACTACGGCACGCGCTACCAGTCGAAGCTGTTCAACCCCGAATTCCTGCGTGACAAGAAGCTGCCGGTGCCGGGCTGGATGGAACTGCAGAGCAAGATTTCGGTGCCGTTCGAAAAGGTCGCATGATGGCGCACAAGACAGAAGCGCTGTTTCGCGACGACGCCTATCTCAGGACGGCTGACGCCACGGTCGTCGCCATCAATGAGCGCGGCGGCATCATCCTCGACCGGACCATCTTTTATGCCACCTCGGGCGGTCAACCGGGCGATTCCGGTTATCTCGAACGCGCCGATGGTAGCCGCATCGCGATCGCCGCCACGATCACCGGCGAGACCAAGGACGAGATCATCCATGTCCCGGCACCGGAGCAGGCCACGCCGCAGATCGGCGAGCGGGTGAACCTGGCGATCGACTGGGAGCGTCGGCATCTTCTGATGCGCATGCACGCTGCCTGCCACCTGCTCACCGTCGTCTGTCCGTTCCCGATCACCGGTGCGGCGGTTTCCGAGGACGACAGCCGTGTCGATTTCGACATTCCCGACGCCAGCTTCAGCAAGGAGGAGGTGACGGCGAGCCTGATGGATCTGGTGCGGGCTGATCATCCGATTTTCACCAGGTTGATCAGCGACGAGGAATTGGCCGCGAATCCCGGCCTGGTGAAATCCAAGAATGTCCGACCGCCCGTTGGCACGGGGAAGATCCGCCTGGTCTGCATCGGCGAAAGCGCCTCGGTGGACAGCCAACCCTGCGGCGGCACCCATGTGAAGAGCACCGGCGAAATCGGCGAAATCCACATCGGCAAGATCGAGAAGAAAGGTCGGGAGAACAGGCGCTTCCGCATCCGCTTTGGCCCGATGCCGGCGGCCTGATACGACAAACTTTGCCTGAACCGGAATAGAGAGAAACAAAATGGCCGAAGACAGTCCTTTCACCGTCGATGCGGACTGGCTGCAGGAGCGCCTGGGTCAGCCGGGCCTGACGATCATAGACGCCTCCTGGTATCTGCCGGCACAAAAACGTGAGGCGCGCGCCGAGTATGATGCAGCCCATATTCCAGGCGCCCGTTTCCTGGACCAGGATGCCGTTTCGGATCCAGACGCCGCCTTGCCGCATACGCTCGCGTCGCCGCGGCATTTTGCCCAGTATGTCGGCGCGATGGGCGTTTCGGCCGATGACACCATCGTCGTCTATGATGGCCCGGGTTTCTTCTCCGCACCCCGGGCATGGTGGATGTTCCGCATCATGGGCGTTTTCCAGACCTATATTCTGGACGGCGGCTTCGACGGCTGGAAGGCGTCCGGCCGGCCGGTAACGGCCGAGCCGACCAAGATCGCGCCAAGCGTCTTTCATGCCGATTTCGACGCCGGTCGCGTCATCGGTCTGGCCGACATGCGCCGGGTCGTCGATAGGAAGGCAAGCCAGATTGCCGACGCCCGCGGGCCGGGCCGCTTTACCGGCGCCGAACCCGAGCCCCGTGCCGGCATTCGCTCCGGTCACATGCCAGGCGCACGCAATATCCCCTATTCGGCGCTTTCCGAAAACGGCACGCTGCTGCCGAAGGACCGTTTGCGCAAGGTGATGGAGGACGCCGGTATCGACCTGTCCAAACCCGTCGTTACATCCTGCGGTTCCGGCGTCACCGCCGCGGTGGTCACGCTGGCGCTGGAGACGCTTGGCCATACCGACAACAGGCTTTATGACGGCTCATGGACCGAGTGGGGCGGGCTGTCCGATACGCCGGTCGTGACCGGCCCAGCCGGCAAGGAATGAATTGATGGAAAACGGCGTGCTGCAGGATATTGAAGTCACGGTGACTTTTCTCGAAATGCATGCTCCACCCGCCGCCTCGCCACCAGTGCCCTACAACCGCCAGGTCGCATTGCTGAAGACCAGGGACATACCCTTGCATTTCTACCGCTACCTGATGGACCGGGTGGGGCGCAAATGGCACTGGGTGAATGTTCTGAGGTTGAATGATGATGAGCTGTCGGCCGGAATCCACCGCGAGGATCGCGACATAAGGGTGCTCTACCTCGACGGTTCGCCGGCAGGCTTCTTCGACCTCAAGCCGCATCTGCCGGAGGAAGTCGAACTCGCTTATTTTGGCATGATGGAACACGCCACCGGGCAAGGCATCGGCCGCTGGTTCCTTGGCTCGGCGATCGCGGCAGCATGGTCGTATGGGCCGAAAAGGGTGACGGTGCAGACCTGCACGCTCGACCACCCCGCAGCCCTGCCGCTCTACCAGAAGCTCGGTTTCAAGCCGGTCGCACAGAAGAAGGAAGTCGTGCATCCTCTGCCTTTTGCCGAGCGCTCGGCCAGCGTGATGCGGCCGTAACTCCAGCTGGAATCTGACCGCCGCTTCGACGATTTCGTCAAGGAGTTATCGAATTGATTAGCCGGCGTAAGTTTGACGATGCTGGTGATCCCTATCGAAGGTCGACGGGGACCGATCCCCAAGTCGGATCGGCTCCCGGATGGTTGGCGGGAATCGGGTGGGAAGCCCTGTCGCGAGCACGTAATTTCCGGTCGACAGCACCGGAGATATTGCCATGACCATCCAGTTCACAGCTCTGCCGACCGAAAATGTAAGGGCCTTGCAGCGCGGCGGCCCCGATGCCTATGGCCGGCCGCCCGAGCGGAAAATCTCTGACGGTGACGGCATGCCTTGCCGGCATTGCCTCAGGAATATCGCCGCCGGCGATGTCTACCTCATCCTCGCCTACCGTCCGTTTCCGAACCCTCAGCCCTATGCCGAAACGGGGCCGATCTTCCTGCATGCCCAGGAATGCGAGCGTGCCGTCGGGGCTAGGCTACCGCCGGAGATTCTCGACAGCCCGGACTATATCGTGCGCGGCTATGGCAGCGATGATCGTATCGTCTACGGCAGCGGCGGCATCATTCCAACCGACGCTATTGTGACGCGGGCAGAAACCTTGTTCGAGCGTGAAGACATTGCCTATGTGCATGTCCGCTCGGCGCGCAACAATTGTTACCAGTGCCGCATAGAGCGCGCATGAGGTCCAGGGATTGGCGGCAGAAAGCTTCTGTCGCACTGCTGTCGCATGGACGCGCTAGAAAGAGATTGTCGATCGATTGGCCGACCGCGGATGAACCGGCGGCAATCTCGATATCGAGGAAGCGGGGCCTTGGCTCCGCTTTTTTGTTGCCTGCGTTCAGCCCAAGTCATCGCCGCAAAGAAAAGCCCGCCGGCATGCCGACGGGCTTCGACTGTTTGCCTGGAGGGGCTTAGTTGAACTTGTACTTCGCGCCGATGCGAACGGTCTGGAACGAGGCCTTGTCGGTCAGCGTGCCATCCGGCGCACCGAATTCGGACGAGAAATCCTTCTTGCCAAACTGCGAGTAACGGTATTCGAGACCGACGGTCATGTTGCTGGTGACTGCGGTTTCCAGGCCGCCACCGATCGTGAAGCCGCTCTTGCCCCAATCGATGATGTCGCCGATCGGATCTGATGCCTTGAGGTCGAAATGCTGGTAGCTGTAGCCGCCGATTACGTAGGCCAAGGTCGACTCGTTGACCTTGGCGCCGACGCGGGCCAAAGCATCGAAGCCGTAGTCGGAATCGAGTTTGACGGAAGTGCCGAAAATGTCGAGTTTCGATCGAATTCCAGAATAGCGACCGTCGATTTGCACGCCGGCGACCCAAGTGCCGAAATCGTAGTCGTAGCCCGCGCTCAACTCGCCAAACACGCCTTCGCTGCCAATGCCGTTGACATCGAGAGTGCCGCCACCAAGGTCGACGCCCAAGTCGTGGACCGCCGTGCCGGCTCCGAGCGCGCCACCCGCATAGAAACCGGTCCAGTTGTAGGCCGGGGCAGCAAATGAAGCGCCGCCACCGTTCTGCGCACCGAAGCGATAGTTCGCGGCGATATGGAAGGTGTGGGAGGACGGTTCCCCGTTCAACGAAGCGCCACCCAGATCGATCAGCGACTTGTCGCCAAAGTTCGCGTACCGGTATTCGGTCTTCAGCGTCCAGTTGCCGCGCAGCACGGTTTCCACGCCGACGCCGAGCACGTAGCCGCTGCGGTTTTCTGTAAAGTTCAACCCATCAGCACCGCCCGATCCATCAAGCTTGAAATGCTGCCAGCTGTAGCCGCCGAGCACGTAGCCGAGCGTGCTGGGGTTGAGCAGATAGCCAGCGCGCAGGCCGACGTCGAAACCGTAGGAATTGGTCAGGTCGATGTCGGCGCCTGGGACGCTGATCGACGGGCCGATATTCCCGAAATTGGCATCGATAAAGCCGCCGAGGAGGAAGCGTTCGTTGACCATATAGTCGTAGCCAGCGGTCAGCTCACCGAATACGCCATTCCCACCGACGCCGTTGAGGTCGAACACTGGAGCGACACTGAACTTGTGCACGTTTGCGCCGAACCCGCCACCGATGCCGACATAAGCTCCGCTCCAGTTAAAACCGGATGCTTCCACCGGCTGCACGACGTCGGCCGCATGCGCGGCTGACATAAGTGCAGCCGCCGAAACCGCACCGAGAAGAATAGATTTCGCTGAAACGCGAACAAACATAGCCCGTACCCCTAATTAATAAGCCCAAGATGTTTCTAGCAGGGAGATGGCCAATACAGGTATGACAAAAATGCAACAATGGGGGGCGAAGTGCCCTTACGGCACGTGCTTCAATGGATCTTCTGGGAAGCAGATTTGGCGCATCATCGCCAAAGAAAAAGCCCGCCGGAGCAAACCGGCGGGCAAGAGTATAAGTTGACTTTTTCTGGGTGTATTAGGCCGCCAGCACTGCTTTCGGCTCGACCAGTTCATAGCCGAGCGCTTCGGCGACCGCGCGGTTGGTGATCTTGCCCTTGTGGACGTTGAGACCGTTGCGCAGGTGATGGTCGTCGACCAGGGCCTTCAGGCCCTTGTCGGCGAGCTGTAGGCCGTAATGCAGCGTCGCGTTGTTCAGCGCATGGGCGGAAGTGACCGGCACGGCACCTGGCATGTTGGCGACGCAGTAGTGGATGACGCCGTCGACTTCGTAGGTCGGCTCGGCATGGGTGGTCGCGTGCGAGGTCTCGAAGCATCCGCCCTGGTCGATGGCGACATCGACCAATACCGAGCCCTTCTTCATGCCGGACAGCATTTCGCGGGTGACGAGCTTCGGTGCGGCAGCGCCCGGGATGAGCACGGCGCCGACGACGATGTCGGCCGAGAAACATTCTTCCTCGAGCGCCTCGACGGTCGAGTAACGGGTGTGGACCCGGCCGGCGAAGAGGTCGTCGAGCTGGCGCAGCCGCGGGATCGAGCGGTCGATGATGGTCACGTCGGCGCCAAGGCCGGCGGCCATGCGGGCCGCGTGGAGGCCAACGACGCCACCGCCGAGCACGGTGACCTTGCCTGGCAGCACGCCGGGTACGCCGCCAAGCAGCACGCCGCGGCCGCCATTGGCCTTCTGCAACGCCGTGGCGCCGGCCTGGATCGACAGGCGGCCGGCGACTTCCGACATCGGCGCCAGCAGCGGCAGCCCGCCACGATCGTCGGTCACGGTTTCGTAAGCGATTGCCGTCACGCCCGAAGCGAGCAGGCCCTTGGTCTGCTCCGGATCCGGGGCCAGGTGGAGATAGGTGTACAGGATCTGGCCTTCGCGCAGCTGCGCCCATTCATTGGGCTGCGGCTCCTTGACCTTGACGATCATGTCCGACTTGGCGAACACGTCGGCTGCCGTCTTGGCAATGGTGGCGCCGGCGGCGCGATAGGCGTTGTCATCGGCGCCGATGCCGGCGCCTGCGCCGGCTTCGACCAATACTTCATGGCCATGGGCGACATATTCGCGGACCGAGCCCGGCGTGAGGCCGACACGGTATTCGTGATTCTTGATTTCCTTGGGGCATCCGACGCGCATTTTCTTCTCCTGATCCGGGCCCTCTGGGGCTCACTCCCTGTATTGCTTCAGTGAACCATGAATCGGCGCGCAGGTGTTTGCGAATGCGCTTGCAGGAGAGCGCGTCCTTCGATAATCGTTGCGCAAAATGCATCGACATTCGCAGGAATCACGAAGAATGCCGCTCGACAGGATTGATATCGCCATTCTGGAGACATTGCAGAAGGATGGCCGGATGCCGAACGCGGCACTTGCCGAAAAGGTCGGCCTGTCGCAGTCGGCCTGCTCGCGTCGGCTCGACAATCTGGAGAAATCCGGAACCATCCGCGGTTATCACGCCCGGCTTTCCAACGCAGCCCTTGGCCACCAGATGACTGCAATCGTCCACATATCCCTGTCCGGCCAGTTCGAGAAGACGCTGTCGGACTTCGAGGCGGCGATCAAACGCTGTCCGAACGTGCTGTCATGCCACCTGATGTCGGGCGAGTACGACTATATCCTGAGGATCGCGGCCAAGGATCTCGTCGACTACGAGCGGATTCACAAGGAATGGCTGTCGGCAATGCCGCATGTAACGAAGATCAACTCGTCCTTCGCCTTGCGCGAAATCGTCGACCGGACGGCCATGGGGCTGAAGCCGGAAATGGCCTAGCGCCCGTCCGAAACCTCTTTCATGAACGAGCTTCGAAACGGGCTCCAACTTACGCCGTGGCAGCCTCCGTCACGATCCGGTCCATGGGGATGTCGTGCCACTGCGGATAGATGGTGGCGATGCGCTGCAATTCGTAGCCGACGCCGATGACCAATGGCTTGAACGACATGGCGGCCAGCGTGCGGTCGAAGAAGCCGCCGCCATAGCCCAGCCGATAGCTTGCGGGATCAATGCCGACAATGGGTGAGATGACGATGTCCGGCAGCACTGGATCGCCTTCGGCCGGGATCGGTATGTTCCAGACACCTTTTTCCAGGCGGTCGCCCGGTTTGTAGGCGCGAAAGATCAACGGCTGACCCTTTTCGACGACGACGGGCAACGCGGTGCGGCCGCCGTGCGCGTTGATCGACGCCATCCATGGCCGCAAATCCGGCTCGCCGCGAAACGGCCAGTAGAGGCTGACCATCAGGCCTGCCATGCCACCGATCACGGCGTCGAGGCCTTCCGCGATGCGTTGCGACATTGCCGTTCGCGCATCGGCGGAAACGGCAAGGCGTGCCGCGATCAGGCGTTCACGCTCGGCCTTGCGCCAGCGTCTGACGTCGGTCCAGTCGCTGAGCGGTGCTTGGAACGCGGGATCGAGTTCATGCATGAAGCAGGGCGACGAGGCATACTGTGCCGGACCCTGTTCGTCATGATCTTTAGCCATGCTTCACCTCATCTCGTGTTCGATGACGCTATACCTCGCGATACGATACAACATGTGCATTCACGACATGGAACGACGAGTCTCGCACACTGTCCCGCCATTGTTGCATTGCACAAAACCACCTACATCTAGCCAGGCAATCTTGCCCATCAAGGGTGAATGAAATGAGCGATGCCAGACATCATGTCGTCGTCGTCGGTGCCGGGTTCGGCGGCCTCGAATTCACCCGCGCTCTGGCTGGCGTGCCGGTGGGCATTACCATGATCGACAAGCGCAACCATCATCTGTTCCAGCCGCTGCTCTATCAGGTGGCAACCACGGCGCTGGCGACCTCGGAGGTGGCCTGGCCGATCCGCCATCTCCTGCGCAAGCGCAAGGATGCGACCACGCTGCTGGCCAATGTCACGGGGGTCGACCGGACCGGCAGACGTGTCTTGCTGGAGGATGGCAGCGCCGTCCCTTACGACACGCTGGTGCTCGCCACCGGGGCGCGCCACGCATATTTCGGCCATGACGAATGGGAGCCTTTCGCGCCGGGCCTGAAGACGTTGGAGGACGCCACCACCATTCGGCGCCGCATCCTCCTGGCCTTCGAGCAAGCGGAGCGGGAACCCGACCCCGCCAGGCGCCAGGCGCTGCTGACCATTGCCATCGTCGGCGGCGGGCCGACCGGCGTCGAACTCGCAGGAACCATTGCCGAACTGGCGCATGACACGCTGCGCGGCGAATTCCGCAACATCGATACGCGCCGGACGCGCGTGGTGCTGATCGAGGCCGGCGACCGCATTCTGGCCAATTTCGCGCCGAAGCTCTCCGATTATGCCGGGAGGGCGCTGGAACGGCTTGGTGTTGTGGTCGAACTCGGCCGGGCCGTTACGCGCTGCGATGCCGAAGGCGTGGTTTTTGGCGACACGGTTCTGCCGGCCCGCACGATCCTGTGGGCAGCCGGGGTTGCCGCTTCGCCAGCCGCCGAATGGCTGCGAGCGAAGGCGGACCGGGCCGGCAGGGTATTGGTCGAGCCTGATCTCAGCGTGCCCGGAAGCCCGGAAATTTTTGTCATCGGCGACGCAGCACTTGTGCTGCGGCCCGACGGACGGCCGGTGCCCGGCGTGGCGCCTTCCGCCAAGCAGGAGGGACGGCATGTTGCCGCGACCGTCAGGGCCAGGCTTGCCGGCGATACGAGCCCGCGGCCTTTCCACTACAAGCATGCCGGTGATCTGGCGACGATTGGCAAGCGCGCCGCTGCGATCGATTTCGGCTGGATCAAGCTGACCGGCTGGCTCGCCTGGTGGCTGTGGGGCATCGCCCATATCTATTTCCTGATCGGTTTCCGCAACCGGCTCGCCGTTTCGCTGAGCTGGCTATGGATCTACGTCACAGGCCAGCGCAGCGCCCGGCTGATCACCCAGGGCGACGACGACAAGAGCTGACTTTCTTCACCGCGCTTTTCATCCGGCCGTCATCTGGAGCTGATGGATTGGTGTGCCGATGCGCGCGACTTCTTGAGTGGACTTGAGCCCATTTCAGCGCGAAGTTCGCTTCGGGGCAGGGCTTGTCAGGTCGTCGAAGAAGGAGAAAACATGTCGCAACTGCTCCATCCCGTCTCTCGCCGTGGTCTCCTTGCCGGGGCCGCCGCCACAGGGGCGCTGATCATGCTTCATCCCTTCTCCGCCCGTGCGCAGGCCAACCAGGCGCATCTGAGAATCATGGAAACCACCGATATCCATGTGAACGTGCTGCCCTATGATTACTACGCCGACAAAGCCAATGACACGATGGGCCTGTCGCGCACGGCGTCGCTGATCGATGCGGTGCGCAAGGAAGCCGCCAATTCGATGCTGATCGACAATGGCGACCTTTTGCAGGGCAACCCGATGGGCGACTACATCGCCTATGAGAAGGGCCTGAAGGAGGGCGATCTCCATCCGATCATGAAAGGCATGAACCTGCTTGGCTACGAGTGCTCGACACTTGGCAACCACGAGTTCAACTACGGCCTGTCCTTTCTGGACAAGGTACTGGCCGGCGCCAATTTCCCGTTTGTCTGCGCCAATCTGATCCGGGGCACCGTGCTTGCCGCCAACCCGCGCGACGACAAGCTCTACCTCAAGCCCTACATAATCCTGGACAAGAAGATCAAGGACGGGTCAGGCGCGGACCAGCCGATCAGGATCGGCATCATCGGCTTCGTACCGCCGCAGATCATGGTCTGGGACCTCAAGAATCTCGAAGGCAACGTCAAGACGCGCGACATCGTCGAGGCGGCGAAGGCCTGGGTGCCGCAGATGAAGGAGGAGGGCGCCGATATCGTCATCGCGCTCTCGCATTCCGGCATCGACGTCAAGCAGGGCGACATGATGGAGAACGCCTCGTTCTTCGTCGCCGGTGTCGAAGGCATCGACGCGGTCTTCACCGGCCACCAGCACCTGGTCTTCCCCGGCAAGAAGGATTTCCAAGCGCTCGAGGGCGTTGATACACAGAAGGGCACGCTGCAGGGCAAGCCTGCCGTCATGGGCGGTTTCTGGGGCTCGCATATGGGCCTGATCGACCTGATGCTGGAACGCGACGGGTCGAAGTGGAAAGTGGTCTCGGCGACGTCGGAGGCACGGCCGATCTTCGAGCGGGTCGACAACAAGAACAAGCCGACTGTCCCGGACGACAAGCGCATCATCGCCGCTCTCGAGCAGGACCACGAGGCGACGCTCGCCTATGTGCGCCGCCCTGTCGGCAAGACCTCGGCTCCACTCTATTCCTATTTCGCGCTGGTGGCCGATGATCCGTCGGTGCAAATCGTCAACCAGGCGCAGAGCTGGTATCTCAAGGATATCCTGAAGAGCACCCAGTGGAAGGACGTGCCGATGTTGTCGGCGGCGGCGCCCTTCAAGGCCGGCGGGCGCAGCGGCGCCGACTACTACACCGACGTGCCGGTGGGCGATATCGCAATCAAGAACGTCGCCGACCTCTATCTCTATCCGAACACGGTTCGCGCGGTTGAGATCACGGGTGCGCAGGTGAAGGAATGGCTGGAGATGTCGGCCGGCATCTTCAAGAAGATCGAGCCAGGGAAGGCCGACCAGCCGCTGATCGACACCGAATTCCCATCCTACAATTTCGACGTGATCGACGGCGTCAGCTACAGGATCGACTTGTCGCAGCCGCCGAAATACGATTCGAAGGGCGGCGTCGCCAATGCCGGTTCCAATCGCATTGTCGACCTGAAATTCGACGGCAAGCCAATTGATCCTGCAGCGAAATTCGTCGTTGCGACCAACAACTACCGTGCCGGCGGCGGCGGCAATTTTCCCGACATCAATGCCTCGAAGATTATCTACGAGGCGCCGGACACCAACCGCGACGTCATCGTCCGCTACGTCGTCAGCCAAGGCACCATCAACCCCTCGGCGGATGGCAACTGGTCGTTCGCGCCGTTGCCGGGGACCAGTGTCGTCTTCGAAACGGGTGTCAAGGCAAAGGACTTCATTGCCGATGTGAAGTCGCTGAAGATCGAGCCGGCCGGCGAGGGTGAAGCTGGTTTTGCCAGATACCGCATCCTTCTCTGATCCGGTCGTCAAAGCCGGAGGCGGTCAGATTTGGTCGCATCCCCAAGCCCCAGTCGGCCACGTGGCCAATGCTTCACAGGGCGATGTCGAGATCATGCCGATATTGCCGTTGGCAAGGAAGTCGACGTGCGTGCCCAGCCTACGCCTTGTAGACCACCTGGCGCACGTCGATATAGCTGGTGCGGAAACCGGCCTCGCAGTAATGCAGGTAGAATTCCCATAGCTTCTTGAAACGATCGTCGAAGCCGAGCGGCACGATCTTCTCCCACGACTCCCGGAAGCGCTGGCGCCATTCTGCAAGCGTGCGGGCATAGTCCTCGGGGAAAACGTGTTCGCGTAAATGGGCAAGGCCATGCGTGGCGCCAAGCGACTTCAAGATGGACGGCGTTGGCAGCATGCCGCCCGGGAAGACGTAGCGCTGGATGAAATCCGGCCTGGCGCGATAGGTGTCGTAGGCGGCTTCGTTGATGGTGATGATCTGGAGGCCCGCAGTGCCGCCGGGCTTCAGGCAGGTCTTCATCTTGGAGAAGAATACCGGCCAGTATTTCTCGCCGACCGCTTCGAACATCTCGATCGAGGCGATGCGATCGTAGGTGCCGGTTTCGTCGCGGTAATCCTGCAACTTGATGTCGACCTTGTCCGTCAGCCCGGCCCTGGCGATGCGCGCCTTGGCGAAGTCATGCTGCTCGCGGCTGATGGTCAATCCGGTAACCCGGCAGCCGATTTCGCGTGCCGCGAATTCGGCAAAGCCGCCCCAGCCGCAGCCTATCTCCAGCACATGATCCTTTCCGCCGATGCCCGTATCCCTGGCCAGCGCCCTGTACTTGGCGGCCTGGGCGCTCTCGAGATCATCGGCGCCATTGGCATAAAGCGCCGAGGAATAGGTCATGCTCGGGTCGAGCCATTCATTGTAGAAGGCGTTGCCGAGATCGTAATGCGCCGAAATATTGCGCTTCGACCCCGTGCGTGTGTTCTCGTTGAACCAGTGGCGGATGCGCTGGACCGTGTTGATGAGCCAGCTGGCGCCGCCCGCGACGCGTTCGCCAATCGCCGAATTGACCACGAACAGTTCGAGGAAGCTGGTGACGTCAGGGCTTTCCCAATCGCCGTCCATATAGGATTCGGCAACGCCGATCGTGCCGCCCGAAAAGGCGCGGCCCGGCAGGCGCCAGTTCTTGAGCACGAGTTCGGCGTCGGGACCCGGCGCCTTGCCGCCGACGAGAACGGCGCGGCCGTCTGGCATTCTGACCTTCAGCGAACCGCGCGGCAGGTTCATGGCCGCCGACAGTACCATGCGCGCCTTGGCCGGCAGTCCCTTGACGATCTCGGCGAAGTTGAATTCATCGAGCCTGACCGCGTCGCCCGGCGCTATGCCGTGATGTTCCCCGTGTCCCATTCCATGCCCCTGGATCTCCGTGGTGTCGGTGCAATTGCCGAGCCACGGTTCTCTTGGATCATCCGCCGGGTTCGAACGCCTTGCCTCGACCGGCAGCTTGCGAATCCGGCGACAGGCGGGCTCGAACAAAGCGCACACCCCTTTTGGCCAGGGCTTCAGCGCTTCCAGTGAATGCCTGCCACAATCTTCCACGTCATGAGGGGGAACTTCAAGAGGCATGCCGACAGCTGGACTGTGCCACGCGGCGCCGGCATCCGACGCCTCGTGTAAGGTTGCTGCAGCCCGAAATCTAAAACCCCTATGGCAGCAGCAGCGCTGGTGCGATAGCTTTAGCCATGCGTTATGTAATTGTCATTGCCGCCATCGCGTTCTTCCTGATCTGGGACGGCCTCTACAATCAGGGCCGGTATCTCGACGTCACGGTCAGGGAGGTTTCCCATGCGGTCCGCTACGTCACCGGCAAGACCTAGACATCCCCTTCAAATTGGGCAGCTGAGGTCCAGCATCGATCGAGGCGGGTCGCAAGGATGTGTGGCGCCATGACCGGTTGACGCGAAGAGACCGCCGTCACAGAAGACCCCGACATTCAGATCGAGGAGGCGGGATTGATCCGGCATATCGTTTTCTTCAGCGCACGGCGCAAGGAAGATGTGGAAGCAGTTCGCACCGGCCTGCTGGCGCTTGGCGATATTCCTCATTCCAGCCTCTTCGAGGTCACGTTGAACACCAAGGTCGACCCGCTGTCGGATGAAGTCGATGTCGTCGTCTACGCGGAATTCGCCGATGATGCGGCGCTGGCCGCCTACAAGGCGCACCCGCTCTATGCGCAGACCACCAGCAAGGTCAAACCAATGCGCGAACTGCGCTATTCCGCCGATGTCGTGGCCGGAAGCTGATCCAGCGCTTGCTCCGGAAGGTGCCGTTCGCGGCGCCCCATGAAGTAGCCGGGCAGCACGTGAAGGCCGCCGGGAAGGTTATTGGCCTTCCGCCAGGCCCTCAATTCGGTTAGCGCGACGCCAAAGGCAAAGTCCACGCGATGCCGCCGCCGGCGATCAAGTCTTGAACCGATCTTCCGAATGATGCACATCGCGCTTCCATGACCTCATCAGGCATTCATCCGCTCGATCATCTGGTTCTGCCGACGCAGAGCCTCGATGCGGCGCGCGCCCGGCTCAACGTGCTTGGCTTCGTGGTCGCTCCGGCAGGCATCCATCCGTTCGGTACGGAAAATTGCTGTGTTTTCTTCGCCGACGGCACCTATCTGGAGCCGCTTGCGATCGGTGATCGGCAGGCGGCGGCGAAGGTCATCGCCGAGGGCAATGTCTTTGTCGCGCGCGACCGCCTTTATCGCGAAAGTCGTGGCGATGAGGGATTTTCCGCGGTGGTTCTTGGCACGGACAATGCCGATGGCGACCATGAACGCTATGTCGAAGCCGGCCTGTCGGCGGGAGACACGCTGAGCTTCTCGCGAGCCTTCACCGACACGGCGGGGAAAAGCGATACGGCGTCGTTCAAGCTCGCCTTTGCTGCGGCTCATGGCCAAACGGACGCATTCCTTTTTGCCTGCCAGCGCATCAATGCCCCGAAAGTGGACCGCGCAGCATTGCAGGCTCACCCCAATGGCGTCGACGGAATTGTCGAGGTGATTGCAATCAGCGGCGCTCCCGCCGAGCAGCACCGGCTGATTTCAGTGGCGGTCAACGCCCCGTCCGCCGATGCGCAAGGCGGCGCTTTTCATCTGCCGAATGCGGTCTTGACCGTGCTGGACGCCGCCTCTTTCACGGCGCGCTTTGGAATACCGGCCGGGGCGCCATCGGAATTGCGCTTCGCGGCCGTGATATTTTCGATCCGTGACATTGGCGCCGCCGCAAGCCTGCTTGCGGCCAATGCCATCCAGCACGATATGTCGGGCAATGACATCGTCGTGCGGCCGGCATCCGGGCAGGGCGCGGCTTTCATCTTTCGGGAGATACAATGAACAACCCCCTGGCGCCCAATTCGTCGGTAACCGTCGGCAATGTCGTCTTCGACAATGCGGCACCCCTGGCGCTGATCGCCGGTCCATGCCAGTTCGAATCGCGCCAGCACGCCTTCGACATGGCCGGTGCGCTGAAGGAACTGACCGGCAGGCTCGGCATCGGCCTCGTTTACAAGACGAGCTACGACAAGGCCAACCGTACCTCGCTTTCGGCGACGCGGGGCGCCGGCATGGACGCCGCACTTCCCGTCTTCGACGAGTTGCGCAAGGAATTCTCGCTTCCCGTGCTGACCGATGTTCACACCGAGGAACAGTGCGCGATCGTTGCGCCGCATGTCGATGTGCTGCAGATACCGGCCTTCCTGTCGCGCCAGACAGATATGCTGGTCGCCGCCGCAAGGACGGGCAAGGTCATCAATGTCAAGAAGGGGCAGTTCCTTGCCCCCTGGGACATGAAGAACGTGGTCGCCAAGATCACCGGTTCGGGCAACGCCAATGTGCTGACCACCGAGCGCGGCGCTTCTTTCGGCTACAACACGCTGGTGTCGGATATGCGCGCTCTGCCTGTCATGGCCGAGATCGGCGCCCCGGTGATCTTCGACGCCACCCATTCGGTGCAGCAGCCGGGCGGCCAGGGCGGGTCGTCTGGCGGCGAGCGCCGCTTTGTCGAGACGCTGGCCCGCGCGGCCGTTGCCGTTGGGGTTGCCGGCGTCTTTATCGAGACCCACCAGGACCCAGACAATTCGACCTCGTCCGACGGCCCGAATATGCTGCCGCTGAAAGACATGCCGGCACTTCTGGAAAGGCTGATGGCCTTCGACAGGATTGCAAAGGGCTGAAAAGCCAACGTCTTGTAGCAAACAAACCCCAGTTGTACGCTTGTCCGGCAAATAAGCGTTTGGCAGGAGGAAGCCATGTCCGTAGCCCGCGTCACCGAAATCACCTCGTCGTCCAGCAAGAGCTTTCAGGACGCCATCGAGCAGGGAATTGCGCGCGCCTCGAAGACCCTGAAGAACGTCGAGGGCGCTTGGATTCAGGACCAGAAGATCGTTGTCGAGGACGGCACGATCGCGGCCTATCGCGTCAACATGAAGGTGACTTTCATCCTCGCGGAGTGATCAGGCAGCCGCCAAAAAAGTCGGGAACTTTCGCCGACGCCCCTCATTGTCAGGCAGAGTTCAACGACAACGAGGAGTATGATTATGACAACCCAGACAGGCCACACCGAAGCCATTGCCGCTTCGCGGGTGATCGGCACCAGCGTCTACAACACCCAAGGCGACAGCATCGGCAGCATCGAGGACGTCATGCTCGACAAGACGTCGAACGGCATCATGTTCGCTGTGATCGGGTTTGGCGGCTTTCTCGGCATCAGCGAAAAGTACCATGCCATTCCATGGGCGAGCCTCGACTACGACGAGGATAAGGGCGGCTATGTCGTGCCCTTCACCAAGGAACAGCTGAAGGCAGCGCCTGCCCATTCGATCAACGAACTGGCCGGCGCGGATGGCGAGAGCGCGCGCGACGAATCCTATCAGTATTACAAAGTCAGGCCCTATTGGCATTGACGCCACAATTGAAAAAGGGGGTCGTTTCGACGGCCCCCCTTTTCGATTCAACGCAACGCTACTCGCTAGTGTGCAAGGCCGGCAAAGGCGCGATGGCCTTTGGCGGTGACTGCTGATTGTCGCACGACGTCAGGAACGCCGCGGCGATCAGGAACAGACTGACGATACCGCTCAACTCAGACATGGCGAAACTCCTCCTGTTTCGCCCCGCGCGACAACATCTATAACCCGGAATGCGCGTCTGGTGGCATGACTTATGATGACGGGAACTTGCGCTTCGTGAATCGAGCGAACGGCAATATTCGGCCAGGGCCCGATTGCCTTTTGCGTCGCTTTGGCTAAGACGGGCGCGACCCTTTCTCCAGATCAATCGAGGACATCGCAATGACCGCCATCATCGATATTGTCGGGCGTGAAATCCTGGACAGCCGTGGAAACCCGACCGTCGAGGTCGATGTCGTTCTCGAAGACGGTTCGATGGGCCGCGCCGCGGTGCCGTCGGGTGCCTCGACCGGCGCCCACGAAGCCGTCGAGCTTCGCGACGGCGGCGCCCGCTATCTTGGCAAGGGCGTGCTCAAGGCCGTCGAAGCTGTCAACGGCGAACTGTTCGAGGCGATCGGCGGCATGGAGGCCGAAAACCAGATCCATATCGATCAGACCATGATCGAGCTTGACGGCACGCCCAACAAGAGCCGGCTCGGCGCCAACGCCATCCTGGGCGTTTCGCTGGCGGTGGCGAAGGCCGCGGCCGATGCCGCCGGCTTGCCGCTCTATCGCTATGTCGGCGGCACCAAGGCGCATGTCCTGCCGGTGCCGATGATGAACATCATCAATGGCGGCGCGCATGCCGACAATCCGATCGACTTCCAGGAATTCATGATCCTGCCGGTCGGCGCGCCGACGCTGCGCGAAGGCGTGCGCTGGGGTTCGGAAATCTTCCACACGCTACGCAAGAAGCTGAAGGATGCCGGCCACAACACCAATGTCGGCGACGAGGGTGGCTTCGCGCCGAACCTGAAGAGCGCGCCGGTGGCGCTCGACTTCATCATGGAATCAATCGAGAAGGCCGGATTCAAGCCGGGCGAAGAGATCGCGCTCGGCCTCGATTGCGCCGCGACCGAGTTCTTCAAGGACGGCAACTATGTCTACGAGGGCGAGAAGAAGACGCGTGACCCCAAGGCGCAGGCCAAGTACCTCGCCAAGCTCGCCGCCGACTACCCGATCATCTCGATCGAGGACGGCCTTGCCGAGGATGACTGGGAAGGCTGGAAATATCTGACCGACCTGATCGGCAAGAAGACGCAGCTTGTCGGCGACGATCTCTTCGTCACCAACACGGCGCGCCTGCGCGACGGCATCCGCATGGGCGTTGCCAATTCGATCCTGGTCAAGGTCAACCAGATCGGCTCGCTGACCGAGACGCTCGACGCGGTCGAGACCGCACACAAGGCTGCCTACACCGCCGTCATGTCGCACCGTTCGGGCGAGACCGAGGATTCGACCATCGCCGATCTCGCCGTCGCCACCAATTGCGGACAGATCAAGACCGGCTCGCTGTCGCGGTCGGACCGCATGGCCAAATACAACCAGTTGATCCGCATCGAAGAAGAACTCGGCAAGCAGGCGCGTTACGCCGGCAGATCGGTGATCAAGAGCTGATCCGGCCCGCACATCGTCGATACAGAGAGGGCGGGACATCCCGCCCTTTTTCATTGTGCGCCCGGCATGGGGCGGCCCCCGTAACCGTCCGTTAAGCACAATCAGGTGAAAAAGGCTTCGAGCCGTTTGAGTTCGCGGCCACGGGGAATCGGTCATGTGGACGCGTCAGCACAAGCAGAGAAACACCGGGCGCCTGATCATTCCCTCGCTGTGCGTGGTGTTCCTGGCCTATTTCGGCTTCCACGCCTATCACGGCGAATTCGGCATCAATTCGAAATACAAGCTGGAGGCCGAGACGGCCGCGCTGCAGGGTCAGCTCGATGCGATCAAGGCGCGCAGGATGGAGCTTGAGCGGCGCGTCAAGCTCATGCACGATGGCACGCTGGAGAAGGACATGCTCGACGAGCAGGCGCGTAAGGCGCTCAATCTGTCCCAGGCCGATGAGATCACCATCATGCTGCCGGCTCCGACAAAATAACCGATATCAGGTTAATCACCAATATTTTCAATGATTTTAATTGCTTAGGTGCATGCCAGCTATGCAATTTCGACATGGCGGAACGCCTTTCTACGTGTTAGCCTCCCATAAATCGAAGGGGAGGGCGATCTCCCCGGAGCAGGTTCATCTTGCTCCAGTGTCCGTAAAGAGACGCCAACAGGGAGTGATGCATGGCCACCGCAGCCAGAAAAGCGCCTGCCAAATCGAAATCCGACGGCAAATCCGGTCTGTCGGCACCCAAGCCTGCTGACTTCACCAAGGACGACGAGCTTGCCGCCTACCGGCACATGCTGCTCATCCGCCGCTTCGAGGAAAAGGCCGGCCAGCTCTACGGCATGGGCTTCATCGGTGGCTTCTGCCACCTCTATATCGGCCAGGAAGCCGTCGTCACCGGCATGAAGATGGCGCTGATCGACGGCGACCAGATGATCACGGCCTATCGCGACCACGGTCACATGCTGGCGATGGAGTTGTCGCCGCGTGGCGTGATGGCCGAGTTGACCGGACGCCGCGGCGGCTTGTCGAGGGGCAAGGGCGGCTCCATGCACATGTTCTCCAAGGAGAAGCATTTTTATGGCGGTCACGGCATTGTCGGTGCGCAGGTTTCGCTCGGCACGGGTCTGGCCTTCGCCAACCGCTACCGCGACAACAACAATGTCTCGCTGACCTATTTCGGCGACGGCGCCGCCAACCAGGGCCAGGTCTATGAAAGCTTCAACATGGCCTCGCTGTGGAAGCTGCCGGTGATCTACATCATCGAGAACAACCGCTACGCCATGGGCACCTCGGTTTCGCGCTCTTCAGCGGAGACAGACTTCTCGCATCGCGGCGCTTCCTTCAAGATTCCCGGCATTCAGGTCGACGGCATGGACGTACGCGCGGTCAAGGCCGCCGGCGATCTCGCGACCGAATGGTGCCGCGCCGGCAATGGCCCGCTGATCCTCGAAATGCAGACCTACCGTTATCGCGGCCACTCGATGTCCGATCCCGCAAAATACCGGTCGAAGGAAGAAGTGCAGAAGATGCGCTCCGAGCACGACCCGATCGAGCAGGTCAAGGCGCGGCTGATCGAGAAGAAGTGGGCGACCGAGGACGAGCTCAAGACCATCGACAAGGAGGTTCGCGACATCGTCGCCGATGCCGCCGAATTTGCCCAGAACGATGCAGAGCCGGATCCGTCCGAGCTCTGGACCGATATCGTATTGTAAGGGGAGGGCCAGGACATGCCGATCGAAATTCTCATGCCCGCTCTCTCGCCGACCATGGAAGAGGGCAATCTTTCCAAGTGGTTGAAGAACGAGGGCGACAAGGTCGTCGCCGGTGACGTCCTCGCCGAGATCGAAACCGACAAGGCGACGATGGAGGTCGAAGCCGTCGACGAAGGTACGCTGGGCAAGATCGTGGTTCCCGCCGGCACCGAAGGCGTCAAGGTCAACGCGGTGATCGCCGTTCTGCTGCAGGACGGCGAGAGCGCCGCCGATGTCGCCAAGTCCGCGGCTCCTGCCAAGGGGGAAGCGCCGGCAAAGGCGGAAGCGCCGGCCGAGGACAAGGCGGAGGTGGCAAAGCCAGCCGCCGCACCTGTCGCGGCTGCCCCGAAAACGGAAATTGCCGCCGATCCGGACATTCCGGCCGGTACCGAGATGGTCTCGACCACCGTGCGTGAAGCGCTGCGCGATGCCATGGCCGAGGAAATGCGCCGCGACGGCGATGTCTTCGTCATGGGCGAGGAAGTCGCCGAATACCAGGGCGCCTACAAGATCACGCAAGGCCTGCTGCAGGAATTCGGACCGCGTCGCGTCGTCGACACGCCGATCACCGAACATGGTTTTGCCGGCGTTGGCGTCGGTGCGGCGATGGCCGGCCTGAAACCGATCGTCGAGTTCATGACCTTCAACTTCGCCATGCAGGCGATCGACCAGATCATCAACTCCGCCGCCAAGACGCTCTATATGTCGGGCGGCCAGATGGGCGCGCCGATCGTGTTCCGTGGGCCGAACGGCGCCGCGGCCCGCGTAGCCGCCCAGCACTCGCAGTGCTATGCCGCCTGGTACAGCCACATTCCGGGCCTGAAGGTCGTGATGCCGTATACGGCCGCCGACGCCAAGGGTTTGCTCAAGGCGGCGATCCGCGATCCGAACCCGATCATCTTCCTCGAGAACGAGATCCTCTACGGCCAGTCCTTCGACGTGCCGAAACTGGACGACTTCGTGCTTCCGATCGGCAAGGCGCGGATCCACAAGGCAGGCAAGGATGTCACCATCGTCTCCTTCGGCATCGGCATGACCTATGCCGTCAAGGCTGAAGCCGAGCTGCGCGGCATGGGTATCGACGCCGAGATCATCGATCTCAGGACCATCCGTCCGCTCGATCTCGACACCGTCATCACCTCGGTCAAGAAGACCAACCGGCTGGTCGTGGTCGAAGAAGGCTACCCGCAGAATTCGGTCGGGGACCATATCGCCAACCAGGTCTCGCAGCGCGCCTTCGATTTCCTCGACGCACCGGTCATCACCATTGCCGGCAAGGACGTGCCGATGCCCTATGCGGCCAACCTCGAAAAGCTGGCATTGCCGAACGTCGGCGAGGTCATCGAGGCCGTCAAAGCCGTCGCATATCGCTGAACCGGGCGGGAGGACAAAATGCCAATCAACATCACCATGCCGGCGCTCTCGCCCACGATGGAAGAGGGCAATCTCTCCAAGTGGCTGGTCAAGGAAGGCGACAAGGTTTCGCCGGGCGATGTCATCGCCGAGATCGAGACCGACAAGGCGACGATGGAGGTCGAGGCCGTCGATGAGGGTACGGTTGCCAAGCTGGTCGTGCCGGCCGGAACCGAAGGGGTCAAGGTCAACGCGCTGATCGCCGTGCTTGCCGTCGAAGGCGAGGATGCGGGCGCCGCCGCCAAGAGCGGTGGCGATGCCGCGCCGGCGAAAGCCGAGGCACCGAAGGCTGAAGCTGCCAAGGCTGAAGCGCCGCAGCCCGAGGCGCCAAAGACCGAGACATCGAAGCCCGAGCCCGCCTCGGCAGCTCCGGCCGCCAACGGTCATGCGGCTGGCGACCGCACCTTTGCATCGCCGCTCGCGCGCCGCATCGCCAAGGAGGCGGGGGTCGATGTGTCGGCCGTGACCGGCACCGGCCCGCATGGCCGGGTGGTGAAAGCAGACGTCGATGCCGCTATCGCCGGCAGTGGTGCCAAGGCAGCGCCCGCCGCCAAGGCTCCGGCTGGCGCACCAGCCGTCGCGCCGGCAGTAAAGGCAATGTCGGACGACCAGGTGCTGAAGCTGTTCGAGCAGGGCTCTTATGACCTCGTCCCGCATGACGCCATGCGCAAGAC
>NZ_JAIUGQ010000011.1:0-169877 GCF_020164715.1 Mesorhizobium sp. ESP7-2 | reverse complement strand
GCCGACGTCCAACCCTCAGCAGCGCGCCGCGTCCTCTGGCATGGCGCCAAAAACACAAAACCCGCCTTGCGGCGGGTCGTTGGCGCAAATCAGCACCACGGACGAATATGTAGCATGGCTGCCCTCACCCGGTCAACGATTTTCTAGGAAAAAATTCACATTCGGCCGAAAGGGCATGGAGCCGGCGCTGACACTGCATCCGGCTTTTCATCAGCCGGCTCCTGTGAAATCATCGGCGCCAGCTCATGGAATGATTCCCGTCGCACGGCCTTGTGGAGAGGACGATGGACAGACCAGCCATGGCATCCGTCTTCAGGATGAGGCATGCTCCGGCCACGGTTTCCGGTGTGCGCAGCACTGGCCAGGGCCAGGCGGATCCGATCATCCGGGTGCACTCGCTTGGCGAAGCGATCCGCTTCGTCGCCGGCGCTTACCCCAACTACGACATCGGCACCGTTGCCATAGACTGCGGCGACCCTTCGATCCCGCGCCTCGGCAGCCTGGAGGTCAGGGCGCTGTGGCGCGAATATGGCGAGCGCCTGACGCAGGAGTAGAGGCTTCCGGCCGACCGGCGTCCTGGGATCGGAAACGGCGCTGACGCGTTTCCACTGCGATCAATGGAGGGAGCAATCCATGAACGTCGCCAACCTGCAACTCGAAGGCCTGCTGATGGCCGTCGCCTCGATCAACCAAGTCCTGGTCAAAAAGGGGGTGCTCACATCGGAGGAGATCGATATCGCCCTGCGCAAGGCCGAGGCCTCGGAAACCGGCGAGGAGCGGTCCGGAGGCATGTCGGCGTCGAGCCGCGACGCCGTCAATTTTCCGATCCGGCTACTGGAACTCGCCAACCAGTGCCAGCCGGAGGCGGACATGCCGTCCTTTTCGAAGCTGGCCCGCATGGTCGGCCAGATGAAGGAGCCTTATAACGATCAGATGTAAGGCCCTCCTTACGCCCTGCCCCGGCGAGCGTCATGCCCTGCCCCGGGCGGGCCTACGCCCTGCCCGGCCATCCCAGGTTCAGCGCCAGAATCCTTCCCGGTCCGTGGACCGCCGCGAACAGCAGTCCGGCCAGGAACGAGAAATGGTCGACGAAAAAGCCGAACTCGGCCTGGTTGCCGGTCCAATGGCTGGGTCCGTGGAAGGCAAAGGCCAGGAACAGCACATAGGCGGCGGCGACCAGGGCGGCCTGCGAAAAGAAGGCGCCGCTGAGCAAACACAGCACCAGCGCCACCTCCAGGATCGCCGCGCACCAGGCGAGGAAGAGCGGGAACGGGAAACCGGCGGCCGCGATATAGCCTGCCGTGGCCTCCATGCCCATGAACTTGAAGGTCACCGCCATCAGGAAGACGGCGGCGAAGATCACGCGGGCAACGAGAAGGGCCGCGGTCTGCCACGGCGATTCTGCGATTTGAGACATGGTTGTATTCCTCCAGTTTCATCAGCCCCAAGGACGCGCCGCCGCGCGCGGATCCGACATCTGCCAGTGATTTTTCATGGCCAGCGATTTTTCATGGACCCGCGATTTTCCTCCCGGTTTGCCGGCCGCCGCGACACGCGCCAGGCGTTCACGAACGATTAACGATGCTGAAACTTGTCCGTAACCAGCAACGGGATATCGTTAGCCGGGGCTAATGCACGGCGTGTCCTGTGCAGTAATTTTGGGCGGGTTGAGTTCGGGCGCAAGTATCAGCTTGGGGACGAAGTCCTATCTGGTCAGGTCACCGGTTCTGGAGTGCGATGGCTGCGGCGGCACCGGACAGGTTTTCCAGTGCCCGCGCTGGACGAGTTCCAACGGCCTTTGCTGTCCCGCCGGCACGCATTACCGCGGCTGCCCCGGCGCCAGCGCCCCCTGCGCCGAATGCGGCGCAACCGACAGCCACAGCGCCGACCCGGCCCCTCCATCGGCCTGAACCGGGCCGGCGGTAAGCGCTGGCGGTCACCGCCACCCGCCATGGAACCAGCATGGCCGATCCGTGTTATGTCTGACCGCGACATCTAGGCGTCCGCGCGACCATGCGGCTTACAGAAAGTGAGGCCCGACATGCCCGACGACAAATCGAAGACCAAACAGGACCGCAAGCTGGTCTCGAGCGAGGAGACTTACGAGGTCGCCGACTTCGCGCGCAAATACGGCATTCCGCAGAGCGAGGCCCAGACCATCATCAAGCGCTACGGTCCTTCGCGCAAGAAGCTCGACAACCACATGGCCGCGCGCGGATAGAAAGGGCCGCGAGGCGGCAACCATTTCGCCGGCGTCGCGTGGGGGATGCCGTGGGCCGCGTCAACGGGGCCCGGCGGTAAGCTGAACAGGATGTCTTTTTCCCGGGTTCTCATCCTGGCCAACGAAATGGCGGACGAACATCTGTCGGCTCGTGGCATGCCAAACTGACAAAGCCATGCAGGCGAAAAAAACGGAGGGCGCAACCATGTCCGAGACAACACGCAGGACCGGTAGCTGCCTGTGCGGCGGCGTGCAGTTCGTCGTCACCGGCCAGCCGTCGCGGGTTGGTCTTTGCCACTGCAAGGACTGCCGCAAGGCGGGCGGTTCGGTCTATTCGGCCTTTGCCATCTGGCCGCGCGATGCCTTCGAGACATCGGGCGAAGTGGCCAGCTACGGCACACGCAGCTTTTGCCCGACCTGCGGCAGCCGCCTCGCCTGGGTCGACGACAACGAGGCCGAGGTGATGCTCGGCAGCCTCGACGTCGCACCGACGGACCTGGCACCGCAATATGAATTGTGGACCGGCCGGCGCGAACCCTGGCTGCATGCCTTGCCCGACGCCGAGCAGTTCGAGCATGACCGGCCACAGGCGCAGGGCGCGGATTTGCCCGTGCCCAGGCCGTTGTCGGACGCCGTCGCGCGCGACTGAAAGCAGATTGAAAATTGATCGTTCGGGCTTGGAACCCTCCCCTGGCGGCGACGTTATCCGCCGCTTCCTCTGTGCATGGTCCTGCCCGGGTCTTGGCCGACATGCACGATTCATGGAGACGACCGTTGAACGACAAGATGTTTCCCCGACCGATCCGCTTGAAGTTCTTCCACGGGCGGGAGCGCGTGGTGCGCAGCGCCTGGGAGGGGCTGGAATGCCTCGGTGACTGGCCGGCCGGCCGAGGCCGGCGCTACCGGGCGGCACTGCGCAGCTGCCGCGATGCGCTGGATGGCTGGGCGCCGCCGGAAAAGGCGATGCGGGCGATGATCGACGCCGCGCGCGAGGCGCGCATCCTCCAATAGCGGGAAAAACAATGGCCGATTTGATGCTGTCGACACCGCTGCGGGTCAAGCCGCATGGCTCGGACACGATCCGTGAGGTGGCCACGCTTCAAGACGCCAGTGAAATCCTGATCGACTGGCCACACGCCAAGCGCGGCCCTTTCTACCAGGCCGCGCGCGGAAAGGTCGAGTCGGCGCTGGAGAACGATGAAAGCGCGGCGCAGGCGCAGGAGGCCTTCACCGCGCTGTGCGAGCACGCCGGCCTTCTGGTCAGGTAAGTCAAGCAACTCCACAAAAAGCAGGCGTACTCGCCTGCTTCGCGGAACTGGGTTCGATCCCAGCTTCGATCATTGTGTGGGCAGATCACCGTCCACGATCGGGTGGGAGCTCTCGAAGCCGACGCTCTTCGGCGCCATCAGCATCAGGACGATCACGGCGGCAATAGAGACAAGCAACGTAGCGATCCTGGCAATATCTTTCACATTCTCATCCTTCCCGGATCCGGTTTTGCCATAGAAACGTCTCCTGATCTGCGAGGTTCCGCTGCCGCGATGGCAATGTTGCCTGACAAGCTCTACTGCTTCGGGGGCTGGGGCGGCACTTCGCCCGGCTTGATTATCGGCGTCTTGCCTTCGTCGGGCGCCGGCGCGGCCATGCCCTGATCGCCAGTGGCCGGCGGCTTCAACACGCCGCCGCAATCGTTGAGCTTTTCGCTCAGGCCGCCGCCGCCGGGCTGCTGCTTGCCGCCCTGATCCGTTTGCGCCCGGCATTTGTCGGCCTGCTGGTCCGGCGCCTGCTGAACCGTCTGTGCCACAGCCGGGACCGCCAGGGCCAGCATAATGGCGCATGACGCAATGGCGAGAGGTTTCATCTCGGCCTCCTTCGTTGAACAGCCGCCCGCGGCGGCCTTTCCCTTCATGGGGACAACGCCCGTCGGCCCAAAAGGTTGGCCCCAAGGGTTGGCTCCAAGGGTTGGCCCCAGGGGTTGGCGAAGAGAGGCCTGTTCGCGGGACCGGCCGTTGGAGCCGGTGCGGCTTTCTTGTCGCCCTCTTCCGAAAGCTCTGCCTGGGTTCGAGCCGGTGCAGAAGCCCTACCACGATCAGCACGATCAGCGCGGCGCCCGGCTCAGCCGGGACCACTTGTCGGCGGCCGCAAATAGCCGTCGCTTGCGCAAAAGGCGCTGCAACCAACCCCGTTCTCCAACCGTTGCCTGTGCCGGAGGCCGGCCATGTTCGAGCATTTCCAAGCCATGGACGTCGACATCGGGGACGCCGACATCTTCGTGCGCAGCGCGGGTGGCGGACCGGCGGTGCTTTTGTTGCACGGCTTTCCGCAAACCCATCTGATGTGGCGCGATATTGCGCCGGTGCTCGCCGAGCGTTTCACCGTCATATGCGCCGACCTGCGCGGCTATGGCCGCAGCGCCTGCCCGGCATCGAGCGCCGATCATGCGCCCTATGCCAAGCGGGCCATGGCGTCGGACATGGTGGCGATGATGGCGGAACTCGGCTTTACCTCCTTCATGGTCGCCGGCCATGACCGCGGCGGGCGTGTCGCCTACCGCCTGGCGCTCGATCATCCAGATCGTATCGAGAAACTCGCCGTGCTCGACATCGTGCCCACGGCCGACGCCTGGGACCGGGCCGATGCCCGGCTGGCCCTCGGCTACTGGCCGTGGTCGTTGCTGGCGCAGCCCGAGCCCTTGCCGGAAAAGATGCTGGCGGGCGCCGCCGATGCCATAATCGACAATGCGCTGGGCGGCTGGGGTTCGTCGCCCGATGTCTTTCCCGCCGGCATCCGCCAGGCCTATATCGATGCCTTGCGCGATCCCGCCCATATCCACGCGATCTGCGAGGAATACCGGGCGGCGGCAACGCTCGACCGTGAACACGACCGGGCGGACAAAGCCGCCGGCCGACGCATCGCCTGCCCGGTTCTGGCCTTGTGGAGCGGGCAAGGCGCGCTCGCCGAATGGTATGCAGGCGAAGGCGGACCGCTGGCGCTATGGCGGAACTGGGCTGATGACGTGCGTGGCCACGCGATGTCAGGCGGACATTTCTTTCCCGAGGAAGCGCCCGGGCAAACGGCTGCCGCGCTGATCGATTTCTTCGGCAAGGTCAAGGCGGGGGCCGGTTAGCCACCGCCACGGCCACCTCGGATCAGCCGGCTGATTCCTCCGATGTAGACTCGCCGTCGGGTTCACCAGGCCGGCAAGGATCGGATCTTCGCGGACACTCCTCGAAACCATGGTCTCGGCCGCCGCAGAAGGAACAGCACATCGCCTCACGGCCCTCGTTTCCGGGCCGCCATTGCGGTGTTTCGTAAGGCTTCCTGCCGTCCATGCCCAGCAATGCGCGACGCCCGATTTGGTTGCGCGGCCGCCGGCGCCGCGCCCGAAGGCGCACGCCGCACGGCCTGTCGCGGAACCAACGGACACGATGCGGGTTGTGTGCGACAATGGATGCGGTCATTCCAGCGCTAATCCGGACCGGCCGCGCGCGCAATCGTGTCAAACCAAAGAGAACCTCCATGTCCGCTCGTATTCCGACCCTGTTGACGGCGATGGGCGTCGTGCTCGCGGCGACCGGACTGGCCGATGCCCGGCCCGACAGCCGCTCCATGAACTGCGGCGAGATCCGGGCCATGATCCAGAGCCACCGTGCCGTGGTGCTGACCACCGGCCCCAACACCTATGACCGCTATGTCAGGCAGTTCGGCAACGAGTGCGACTGGCCTGAAGTGCCGATGTCGGCCTATGTCCCGTCCCGCGACGGCGACTGCCCGGTCTATCGCTGCGAAGAGCCGGTCAACAATTTCCCGAATTGACCGCAAGCTGCCTGGGCGCCATAACGTCCTGCTTCTCCCGCTTCGTCTAATGGTAGGACAGCGCCCTTTGAAGGCGTGAATCGTGGTTCGAGCCCATGAGCGGGAACCAAGCAGATGATCTCAATCAACCTAGCGTGAACGGAATCTGGTCGGGTCGCTCCCGATCCTCTCCCATCAATTCGGACACAATCCGGGACAGGTAAAGGACCGGCCGTGATCCTGCCGGGCAGGAGGAAGGTGGCTTCCGCCCAGGACCTCGCTCGCGATTGACGGCAAGTTAACGTTACGTTAACTTCAAATTAGCCCATCCTAAAATAGGAGATCCTGATGAAGATCGCCTTTGTTTGTCTGGCGCTCGTCCTCGCCGGGTCGAGTGTCGCTGCGGCGCATGGAAAAAAGGCAAGAGTCACCGCTGACAAGGCATGTGCTCGTCTGTCGATCAAGGCGGCAGTGGCGGCAAAATTGGACTGCAATGCAACGGGAACCGCCACATCGACCCAGACCGACGCAACGAATGCTAAGCCGCGCCTTGGCTACGAAAACGCTTGGACGATATCCTCGTTTGGCCTTTAACGTTCCCAGCATTTCCTCTACCCAAAAGGCCCGGACCGGAGCGCTGGGCCTTTGTAAAACGTGAGTGGCGCTATCAGATCTCGTCCTTGACTCTTCCCAGCCCCCTGGGCTTCTCGACAAATCAGACCAACTGATTGAGGGTCGACCGCTTCCATGAGCGGGAACCAAATAGTTTCGATTGCAGCGTTAAGTGCAGCCGAATGCCCGGAACCTCAATCGGTCTAAGCCATCGCGAGCGCTCGGTCCTGATCAGCATGAAACCTCGCGGCCTATTGCGCGTTCATTGTCGGCCAACAGGAGAATTCCATGGACCCGGCAACCGCGGCGGTGATGATTATGCTTTCATGCAGCGCATCGCTCTGTCGGCCCACGGAGTCGCGCCCGGCCGTCTACCCATCGATGGAAGAATGCCAGGCGGCACTTGAAGTCAGATTGGCACCGTGGCCGAACGGCGAAATGATCGGTCGATGCAAGCAGGTCGACCAGACGGCGACCGGCTCGATTCCACCGGAGGGCTACGCCGCGGTTCAAGTCACGCGGGGGATAGGCAGCGATGCGGTCACCACCAACTACTTCGTTCCGAGAGCCGACAACTAGGAAGCCCGGAAGCCGAAGCTGTCGGCCGTTGACAAGTTCGCAGTTGGCGAACCGCTAGACATCGACGGGCTCTTGGGTTTGGCCCGACCCTCCGGAAACCATTTCAGGGACCCGGCGTTAACGGCCGGCATGGCCAGACACAGGAGACATTCCCATGACCGTCAATTGCCGCATATCCATCGACAACCGGCCTGACGCGACCAACGCCACTTTCCAGGCTGTGCCGCGCATTGGCGAGACGGTTTCCCTGTCGGTCGACGGAAGCCCGCAGGATCTCAGGGTCTCGCGTGTCGTGCATGTTCCCAACGGTGGACTGGAAGGCGCCGCGATCATCGTCGAGGTGACGACCAACATCCTCTAGACCTTGTTTCGCCGCGAGATGCCCGGAGAGTTCACGCTACAGTGATCGGCGCGATGAAACCTCGCGCGGCCAAGCGCGTTCCATGCCTGCAACAGGGTCCAGGTTCCAATGCAAACCGCGTGGTTCTCCAAGCCCGTCGTGGTTTCGGTCGGCGTTACCGGAGCCACCCGCAACCTGTCCAACACACAACAGGCCATCGAGCTGCTGACGACCCATTGGCGCGATGCCGGCAGCCTGAAACATCAGTCCGCGCTGCGCGCCTGCCGCCGGGCAACGAGCGGCGACGTGCCCCCCGACATCGCCAGGGAGGCTTTTGTCGAGGCCGCGCGCGAGGCGCATATCCTGGTCGAGTAGGTCGAGCTGATACGATTTTGGGCACGGATTTGGGCGGCGTTCCAGACCGGCAGATTTATCCTAGATGCCGAAACCCGGCGAAACGTCGTCGGCCTCACTGCCGGCGTGCGCCACGATGATGGATGCCAAGGGCGCGCTCAGCCGCCATTTGAGATGGCCGGGCGACCGCTCCAGAATGGCGGAGCCGCCTAGCGACTGCGGCGCCACGCGCTGTAGCACGACGGTGCCGAACCCCTTGCGCGTCGTCTGGTCCCGCCGGTCGCCGGGATGCGGCGTCGACGTCTCCTCCCAGGTCAACTGGAATTCACGCTCGCCCGCTGAGCCGGGGTCTTGCGCCCCGGAGTCGATTGTCCAGGTGATCTCCACCCGGCCGCCTTCGCTGCCCAGCGCGCCATATTTGGACGAGTTCGTGCCCAGTTCGTGGAAGGCCATGCCAAGGTTCTGCACCGCGTTCGACTGCAGCGTCAGGACCGGGCCGGAGAGCAGGATCTGCTCCTCGCGGCCAAAAGGCTTGAGATGTTCCTGGATCAGGTCGAACAGGCTCGCGCCCGCCCATTCCGAGGTGACGAGCAGATCGTGCGAGCGCGACAGCGCCATGATGCGGGCGCGGATCAGTTCCTCGAACTCGCTTGGATCGCTCGAACGTTTGCTGGTCTCCCGGACCATCGACAGGATGACCGCGAACTGGTTCTTGACGCGATGGTTGACCTCGCGCATCAGCAGCCTGATCCGGCGCTCGCTCTCCTTGGCGGTGGAAATATCGCGGGCGATTTGCGAGGCGCCGACGATCTCGCCATTGCTGTTCTTGATCGGCGAAATCGTCAGCGAGACGGAAATCGGCACGCCATCCTTGCGCCTGCGCGTCGTCTCAAAGCTCGCCACCCGGTCGCCGCTGCGAATCTTGTTGATGATCTCGATCTCCTCGTTCTTGAGGCGATCGGGGATCAGCATCAGGATGGATTGGCCGATCGCCTCCTCGGCGGTGTAGCCGAACATGCGTTCCGCCGCCTGGTTCCAGCTTTGAATGATGCTGTTCAGATCCTTGCTGATGATGGCATCGAAGGAGGAATCGACAATTGCCGCGAGCCGGGCGTCGGCAGTCGCCCCCTGTCTGTCGCTGCCGTCAATGTCGTTCATCGCCATCCGCAATTGCATCTTCTCCCAATCAGATAAGGCGCAAACCGGTCAAGGCAATCGCAGGCGCGAGAATGGACAACTTTATCCCGTTTCACTCCGCCTGTTCCGGCGGCGCCTTGCCGTCGCCACTGGGCATGAGCACGCCGAACTCCTGCGACTTGGCACCCATCTCCGCCGTCAGGAAGCCGTCGGAGGCAAGACCACGGCGCAGCAATTCGCGCACCGCCGCCGAACGGCTGGGCATCCGCTTGTCGAAACGCCAATTTTCCAGCGCTGCCAGTTCATCCTGTGTCAACATGACCTGCAATCGTTCCGGGCGTTCCAGTTCCATGTGCGCCTCCCCGCGCGAGATTTGCTGAGTTAGTAACTATCTCATTCCACTTACAGTTAGGAATTCCCTCATCGTACGTCAAGTGTGGGCAATGAGCGAATGCAGCGTTGTATCAACGATGAGGATCGAGCGCAGGTTGCGTATTCGCATAACTCTACTAACTACCTGATTTTGTTTACGGATTTTTCAATTTTAACTTGCCAGGCCCCGATATCGGGCGCATCTTGCAGACTTGAGGAAACCAACTCGCTTTGGGAGGTTTCGATGCGATACGACTATTCCACCATGCTGCGTGAAGACGTCTATTCGACCGTCTGCACCGCATTCAAGACAGTGGGCATCATCAACGTGTCTGTGGTGGCGGAAAGGATCAGGATCAGGAATCTGGCAGAGAATGTCGCCCTCGAGGACATTGAGCATCTGGTCCTGCAGGCTGCCCAATTGATTGGAGCGGCAATCGAATTCGATGCTTGGTCCAATGGACTAGCTTGGCCTGGAAACGATGGCGTCGAGAATGGCAAGGAGAGTGCCAACCTCCCGCCCGATCTTGGTCGATCGGCCTCGATGCAATAGCCAAAGCCGCCCTCCTCCCGCGACGTCGCTTCAAATATGTGAGCACGGTGCGCTTACCATCAGACTTGGCCGAGCGGTCCCGGCGTGACCGCGACGCCGCCGATGAGCTGATGGCGAAGCCGGCGCGTAAAGCGTCATGCCCGATGCTATCCGTCGAGACCGCGCCGAACACCCTGTGGGAATTGAGCGAGCGCCTTATATGATCCTGGTCATCTCCTTCCTTCCCTCTCGGAGCTCCACCCATGACCCTCAACACACGCAAGCTCGGCAGCCAGGGGCTGCAGGTCTCGGCCATTGGTCTCGGCTGCATGGGCATGAGCCAGTCCTACGGCCCGGCTGACGAGGCCGAATCCATCGCCACGCTGCACCGCGCCATCGAACTTGGCTGCACGTTCCTCGACACCGCCGAGGTCTATGGCCCGTACACCAACGAGGCCCTGCTCGGCCGGGCGTTGAAGGGCAAGCGCGACAAGGTGACCATCGCCACCAAGTTCGGCTTCCTCATCGAAAACGGCAAACAGGTGGGGGTCGATAGCCGGCCCGGGCATATCCGCGAGGTCGTGGAAGCCTCGCTCGGCCGTCTCGCCACCGATCATATCGACCTGCTCTACCAGCACCGCGTCGACCCCGCGGTGCCGCTGGAGGATGTCGCGGGCGCTGTCGGCGAGCTGGTCGCACAAGGCAAGGTGCGGTTCTTCGGCCTGTCGGAGGCAGGTGCCGCCAACATCCGCCGGGCGCATGCCGTGCATCCGGTGTCGGCGTTGCAGAGCGAATATTCGCTGTGGGAGCGCAATCTGGAGCCGGAGATCATCCCGCTGCTCGGGCAACTCGGCATTGGTCTGGTGCCGTTCTCTCCACTCGGCCGCGGTTTTCTCACCGGCGAGGTCAAGCGCGCGGAGGACTACGCCGAGGGCGACTACCGCCGCAACGACCCGCGCTACCAGGGCGAAAACTACGACGCCAACGTCGACGCGGCGGCCAAGGTGCGCGACATCGCCACGGCCCGCGGCGTCAAGCCCGGCCAGGTCGCGCTGGCCTGGCTGCTGGAGAAGGGCAACGGCTTTGGCGTCGACATCGTGCCCATCCCCGGCACCAAGCGGATCAGATATTTGGAGGAAAACGTCGCCGCCGCGTCATTGAAACTCGGCGCCGCCGAAATGGCCGCGCTCGACGATGCCCTGGCGCCGGGAAAAATCTCCGGCCCGCGCTACACCGAGCGCGGCATGGCGATGGTCGATCGGTAGGCGCTCGGAGCGCAAAGATCCGAACACCGGGATCATCCTGGCTTGTATCTCGATCGGCGAAGACTTCAGACTGTGCGCCTCGCATGCCTCGCCAGCGCGTGCTCGATCAGCGCGTCGATGACCTCGCTGTAGCCGATGCCGTTCGCCGCCAGCGCCTTGGCGTACATCGAGATGTCGGTGAAGCCGGGCAGCGTATTGACCTCGTTGATCAGCAGGGAGCCGTCGGCGCGCAGGAAGAAGTCGACGCGCGCCATCGCCTCGCAGCCCAGCGCCTTGAAGGCTTGCCCCGCCATGTCCCGCGCTCTGTCGGCGATCGCGGCGGGGACGTCGGCGGGCACTTTGACCACCGCGCCGTCGGCATCGAGATATTTGGCCTCATAGGTGTAGAAGCCATGCTTGCCGGCCGGGATGATCTCCCCGGGCAGCGAAACCGTCAGCGAGCCATCGGCCCGTTGCAATACCGAGCACTCGATTTCGCGGCCCTCGACGAACTCCTCGATCAGCGCCTTGCCGTCATAGCGGAAAGCCGTTTCGACGGCCTCTGTGAAGCCATCCCTGTCGTCCACCTTGCTCACGCCGAAGGACGAGCCCTGGCGCGCCGGCTTGGCGAAGAAAGGCAGCCCAAGCGCCCCGGCGATTTCCTGGAACGAACCGACATCGCCTCTACGCACGGTGACCGAGCGGGCGACGGCAAGGCCGGCTTCGCGCAGCAGTCGCTTGGCGACGTCCTTGTCCATGGCGGCGGCCGAAGCGAGGATGCCGCAGCCGACATAGGCGACATCGGCAACCTCGGCATAGCCCTGCACCGAGCCGTCCTCGCCGAACGGACCGTGCAGCACGGGAAAGACGACATCGACCGGCGTCAGGTCGGTTGCCTCGTGCGACGCCGAGATCAGCCGGCCCTTGCCGCCGGGCAGCAGGGCGACCTCCACGCCGTCCTCCGACACTGGAGCCCCTGCCCCTTCGCCTGCGGCCTCTGACGTCGGCTGCTGAAGCAGCCATCTGCCGTCCCTGGAAATCGCGATCGGCACCACCTCGTAGCGGCTCCGGTCGATCGCCTTCAGCACATTGGCTGCCGACAGTCGCGACACGTCATGCTCGGCCGAGCGACCGCCGTAGAGGATGGCAACCCTGATCTTTCCGGTCATCGAAATCCCTCAACTGTCGAAAATCAAATGGCGACGGCAATGCCGCGATTGGCGAAGAAACGATCGAAATCGGCTGGCGCCAACACTGCGTTTGCCTGTGTGGCGCTGGTATGGCCGGATGGGTTGTGAAAGCGAAAACCGTCGTGCGACGCCGCCGTGACCAGCACCAGATGACCGCCCTTCGACGGCGGCTCGCGCTCCGGCCAGCGGATCGAACTGCTGACCGAAGCGATGAAGAAGCGCGACCCCGCCAGGATCGCCGGAATGTCGGTTGCCGCGACATTGGTCATCACCTCGGCCTCGAGGCCGAATTCCTGCTTCACGAAGGTAACGAAGGGCGCGTAGATCAGGCCCTTGATCGAGCCTTCATTGACGACATAGCCGCCATATCCGGTGCACCGCCTTGCCAGCTCGATCGTCGGCACGATCTGGCCACGCGTCGCCAGGATCATCTTGAGACACGCCATGCCGCAGACATTGGCGGCCCAGACCGCGTATTCGTCGAGCGTGCCGGCACCTGATCCCTGCCACAGCGGATCCCGCCGCAACGCGGCGTCGGCGCCATCGGCGAGCACCGCCAGCGTCATGTCGGGCGTCTCCCACTGACTGAAAAACGGCACGGCTTCAGGCAGTGGACTCATGCGGACTCCTCGGGCAGCCGATCCATCTTCCGCCTTCTTTCGACAGCGAGGAGATTGGTCGGCGCGCCGTGCAGCATCACCTCGCCTTCGAAGCGAAAGCCGCATTTTTCCAGGACGCATCGCGAGGCGGGATTGGCCGTCCGCACCAGTCCTATGACCCGTTCGGCATGCAGGTCATCGAAGGCGAAAGCCAGCGCCGCGCGGACCACCTCGGTGGCATAGCCATGCCCCCAGCTTTCGGGGTGCAGATGATAGGACAGATTGAGCCCCTCGAATTCCTTGGACACCGTGACGCCGCCGAAGCCGACCGGCGCGCCGTCGGTCTCGATCGCCCAGCGCCCAAATCCATGCTCGCGCCAATGGCCGATGTCGCGCAGCAGCCGGTCGGTGCTTTGCCGCGCCGTGTCGGGGCTGGGATCGGGCCGATGCGCGACCAGTTCCGGCCGGGCGAACAGCCGCGTCACGAACGCAAGATCGTCCGCCGCCGGCTGGCGCAGCAGCAGGCGGGCGGTGCGGAGGCTGCCGGTTTGCCGGGCGTCACCGCGATAATTCTCGGGCATGGGCTGTCATCGCTTGTGCTGGCCGGAATGAATTGCCTCCAGTCATGCAGCCAATTGCGATGCAATCATGGCAGCGCCTTCCAGCCGTGCCGCCATCCTACTTCGTGTTGATCACCGAAGCCGGCCAGTAGGTGTCCATGGTCGCCCCGTTGCGGTCCTCGTCGAAGAGGGAGTCGCTGCCGAAGCTGGCGCGCAGGCCGATGACCACCTTGTTGGCCCTGATGTCCTGGGTAGACGTTTCGAACTTTCTGCTTTCGAATTCATAGCGTCCGAACACCGCCCACGCCGCGACCTGCTGTAGAGCGGTCAGCGATTCAATGAAGCAATGAATCGCTCTACCTGGCGCCACTCGGCGTCGAGCCGAAGCGACGGCGAAAACAGCGGTTGAAATAGGAGACGTCGGAAAAGCCGCTCAACAGCGCGATCTCGCTGACCCGCATGCGGTCGTTGCGCCGGTCGCGCAGCATGCGATGGGCTCTTTGCAGGCGCAGTTCGAGAATATGCTCGGCGAAACTGGAGCCCGTTTCCTGCAGGAGGTCATGGACGTAGCGCGCGGAAAGCCGCAAATGCTGGGCGATGTGCTGGGCCGAGATGGCGGGATCGGCGAAGTTGTCCCGCATCCTCTGCAGGATGGCCTGCAGCCTTGCCGCGCGCAGGCCACGCACGCCCGCCAGCTCGGCGATCTCGCCCTTGGCGCCCGTCGCCAGTCCGATCAGGTCGACGATCGTCTCGGTGGCGTGGGCGACAAGATCGGGCGAGAGCAATGCCGGTCCCGCTTCCAGGAAGCCGCAATAGCGCTTGAGCATATCGAGCGCTTCATTGTCGGCGCCGATGGTCAGCGCCAGGCGATCCTCGACATGGGCGAAGGCATTTTCCAGGATTTCGCGGGGCACCACGACATTGGTCCAGACATTACGGTCGCCACCTGTCATTCCAGCGCTTCCGAAGCCGAGACCAACGCGCCCTCGCCCCTGCCTATGCCGTAGTCGCGGCCGGCCTGCACACCGCTCAGCCTGGTGTCGCCGTCATTGACCAGCAGCAGATAGCCGTCGCGGCCGTCATCGGCGATGTTGCGTGTCTTGCGGCTGGCATGCCTAATCGTCCCGGCCATCCGCCCGAGCACCAGCGGCCGGATGGCGGTGGCCTCGATATCCGCCTGGAACGGCACGTATCCGGAGATGGCGTATTCGACCGACCATATCTCCGCGACATGGATGTCCTGCCAGAGCGCGAAGCGCGCGCGGTCGTCGAGATGCGGCGGCAGGTCGACCGATGAGAAGACGTTCTTTTTCAACGAGCAACCGGCCTTTCCCGCGCACGCGTCTTCCCTGAAGCCGCACCGTATGGGACCGATTTGCCTCTTGTCCAGAGACGGCGACATCCATGCCTTGCAGGACAATTTCAGTGCCGCCCAGGTCAAGAATCCGATCGGATTCGCCGGCCCGGCGTCCGATTTCCAAAACACGCGGAATGCGGCATGGGAATCACCCGGCCTCGCCTGGCGCGGTGTCGCCAGCCGGCCGAGTGCACCTAGAATGTGATCTTCACGGAGGCCGCACTCCGGTTGGCCGGACCGTGGTGGACGGCCTCGATGTTGTTGCCGTCCGGGTCGAGCAGGAAGGCGGCATAATAGCCGGGATGATAGGGCCGCTCGCCCGGCGCGCCATTGTCCGTGCCGCCGGCCGCCAACCCGGCTTCGTAGAAGGCATCGACCATGGCGTGATCCCTGGCCTGGAAGGCCAGATGATGCCGGCCGGTCAGCTTTCCCAGTGCCGCCCGGCTGTCGAGGCTGGAGATGAACAATTCGTCGGCCCAGAAATAATCCTCGCCGGTGCCGCCGATCGGGACACCAAGCACCTGGAAGAGCGCCTCGTAGAAACGCCGGCTGGCGGGGAGATCCCGGACCACGAGCTGGAGGTGGTCGATGAGCCGGCCGCGATGCAATTCCTGGGTTTCCATGAAAAGCTCCTCCTCGCAAGGCCTCGAATTTAGGCCCGGGCGGCAGGGCGTCAACGCGGGGCGCGTGCGTCTGCTGACAACCGGCGACAAATCTTCGGGTCCGACGGAACTTTTCGGCTGACGGCAAGTTTGGTGGCGCGGCGGGAGGAATAGCGATTGGATTGTTTCAGAAGCTTGAAGCACTGGTCGACGGCGCCAATGCCGGCGGCATCGAGGAAGCGAACGCTTTGCTGCGCCGGTTCAAGGACAGGTCCGAACAGACCGCGCGGGCCATCGACGAGTTCATGCTGGACTTCAAGACATTGGTCTTCGTCGTCGAAACCGGCGAAGAGGGTTTCCAAAAGCCGATCCGTAAGCTCGCCCGCGCCAGGCTTGCGACGCTCGAGCAGCTGGTGAACGTGCCGGCGTAGTGGAACACGCGCAAGCTGTCGCGGCCCGCATCAGCGCAAAGCCGCCCTCACCTTTCGCGCCGTACCTTACCGAAATGTATGAGCCGACCGGTTGTCAAACCGTCGAACCGGGTCGATGCTTCGTTGAGCCTGTAACGATTTTCGGCCGCGCACTCACGGCCATGAAGGATCGACCGACAGATGCGTTTCGTGATCAAGTCCGGCGACGCATGCTTCGGCCCGGCGCGCCGGCAATTCCTGCTCGGCGCTGCCGGCGTGCTGCTGACCGGCCTTCGGCCGGCCGCCGCCAACGTCCCTGTCGCCCATGACCCCAACGCGATCCCGCCGATGGACAGCCGCGTCAGTTTCATCGACTGGATGAGGAAGAACCGCGGCGAGGATGCCGGCTTCCTCGGCCAGCGCTGGGATCGCTTCCAGGCACTGGTTACGCACAAGGATGTTTGGGACAAGCGCGACATGCGCGCCTATCTGATGACGCCGCGGGAGGAGTTCGTCACCGGACCCAACCGCGGCCGCGCCTATGAATGGCACTATCTCGACATCGGCTACGGCGTCACCATCACAGGCCCGCACAGCGTCGCGCGCATGACCAATTCGCTTGAGATACACCCTGGCGACAAGGTGCTCGAGATCGGCACCGGCTCCGGTTACCAATCTGCCTATCTGTCCAACCTCACCGACAAGGTGTTCTCGATCGAGATCATCAAGCCGCTGGCGGCGAGGACTCGCGCGCTTTACGACAGGCTGATCACGGAAGGTTATTCCGAGTACAAGGCGATCACCACTCGCAATGCCGACGGCTATTATGGCTGGCAGGAAGAGGCGCCGTTCGACAAGATCATCGTCACCTGTGGCATCGATCACATTCCGCCGCCGCTGCTGAAGCAGTTGAAGGCGAATGGAATGATGGTCATCCCGGTCGGTCCACCCGGTGCGCAGCATGTGCTGAAGATAACCAAGCACCAGGAAGCGGACGGCACGTTCAACGTCGTGCGCGCCGACATCTACAATGGCGGAACGCTGTCCTTCGTGCCCTTCACCAAGCTGGAAGGAGGCGCCATAAAAGGCACCCACAACGGCCCTTGAGCGCGGGACAGGGAGGCTTACCCCTTGAGCAGCGCCGCCAGCCTTGGAATGCCCTCGCTCACGGCGCGGCGGTCGGCCAGCGTGAAGGACAGCCGCAACGTGTTGCGTCCGGTGCCGTCGGCATGAAAAGCATTGCCGGGCACGAAGGCGACGCGCGCCTCCTTCACCGACCGCGCCAGGAGTTCCGTGGCATCAGTGCCTTCCGGTAGCGTCACCCAGACGAACATGCCGCCTTCCGGGCGGCTCCAGCTCACGCCCTTCGGCATGTTGGCTTCCAGCGCGCCAAGCAGGCCGTCGCGCCGCCCGCGATAGGCGCCGATGAGCTTTTCCACCTGGCCGTCGAACACGGATTCGGCGGCGCGGTGCATCACCATCTGGTTGACCGACGGGCTGTGCAGGTCCGAAGCCTGCTTCATCAGCACCAGTTTTTCGATCACGTGGCGCGGCCCGCAAACCCAGCCGACGCGCATCCCTGGCGACAGGATTTTCGAGAACGAGCCGCAATAGAGCGTGCGCGCCTTGTCGATGCCGCCGGAACGCGCGCAGTCGAGCGCCAGGATCGGCGGCACACCCTCGCCGTCGTAGCGCAGCGCCCGATAGGCGGCATCCTCGATGACGGCGATGTCGAGCTCGCCGGCAAGGTCGAGCACGGCCTCGCGCTGCTTCCGGTCCAGCGTGTCGCCGGTCGGGTTGGCGAAATCGGGCACCAGATAGGCGAATTTCACTCGGCCGCCATTCGCGGCGGCAGCGGTGTGGTAGGCTGCCGGCGTCATGTTGCCACCGTCGGGCCGCAGCCGGTCGTAGCGCGGCTCGTAGGCGTTGAAGGCCTGCAGCGCACCGAGATAGGTCGGCCATGTCACCAGCGCGGTATCGCCCGGCGACAGGAACAGCTTGCCCAGATAATCCAGCGCCTGCTGCGAGCCGGAGGTGATGAAGATGTTGGCCTCGTCGCAGGCGATGCCGAGCTTGCCCATCTGCCCGGCAAGCCAGCGCCGCAGCGGCAGATAGCCTTCCGAGACCTGGTATTGCAGTGCTGCCCCCGCCTCCGCACCGCCGAGCACATCGGCATAGGCCTCGCGGATGGCATCGGCCGGAAACAGCGACGGATCGGGAATGCCGCCGGCAAACGAGATGATGTCGGGCTGGTCGAGCAGCTTCAACAGCTCGCGGATTTCCGAGGCTTTCATGCGCGACGAGCGCGAGGCCAGGAGGTTCATAAGGGTCACGACACGCCTCCCCAGACGTTTTTACAATAGGTCAATCTAGCTGACCTATATCCGCTTTGCCGTGCGATTTGAATAGTGCCTGAAGGGCTTCCGCTATACGCCAGTCGCCGCCAGGCCGGAACCGGCGACGGCGCGCGGGCGTCCGTTAAAGGCTCTTCTTGTAACCGATATGGCTGGCGGTGAAGCCGAGCCCGTTATAAAAGCGGTGCGCGTCCGCCCGGCCCTTGTCGGTAGTGAGCTGTACAAGGCCGCAGCCCCGCGCCCGGCATTCGTCGATCGCCCATTCGAACATCTTCTTGCCGATGCCGTCGGAGCGCCTGGCGCTGGCAACGCGAACCGCCTCGATCTGCCCGCGCCAGCCGCCCTTGCGCGAAATGCCGGCAAGGAAGGTGATCTGCAAGGTGCCGATCACCTCCGCGCCGTCCACAGCCACCGCCAGCAGCTGGCTGGGGTCGGCGTCGATGGCGTTGAAGGCATCGAGATAGCCCTGCGCCAACGGCAAGGAGGCATCCTCGCGGGCAGCCCCCAGCGGATCATCGGCGAGCATGGCGACGATGGCCGGCAGATCGGAGGCTTGCGCCTTGCGGAATTGGATGTTGGTCATGGGCGGATGAGATACGGCCGGCAGTACACCAGGGCAAGCCGCTAATGGAATGGAGATCAATGGGCGGAAGCTTGCGCTGCCCCTCATCCGCCTGCCGGCACCTTCTCCCCGTATAGGGACAGGGAGAAGAATGCTGTGCCATCCCTCGGCGCCTATTCCTCAGCGTCGGCAATTGGCGAAATCGCCGGCGACAGCGTCTTTCTCCCCGTCCCTATACGGGGAGAAGTGTCCGGCAGGACAATGAGGGGCAGCGCAACCTCTCGAGGCTCAATCCCCGTCACCTGCCGGCTTGGCCTTGCCGCATTGCGCCAGCACCTTGCCGATGGCGCCGCTCGAGCCCTTCAGCGGAAAACTGATAGCGCCATATTTGGCCGCGCTGACCGACAGATCCCCCTTCGAACGCAGCAGGTCGAGCAGCGGGTCGGCCTTGGTCAGGTCCGCCACGAAATAATTGTACATCTCCTCCAGTTGCAGCGTCTTCGTCACCGTCTTGCCGTCGGCCTTGAAGTCGAACGAGCCGCTGATGCCCGGTTCCAGCTGGGGGCCGCTGGCACCAAGATCGTAGCTCAGCACCGGATTGTCGAAACAGGTCAGCATCAGATACGCGTCGCCTTTCGGCCCGCCGCAGACGGAAGCGGTCAACACGCTGCCGCCCTCGTCTTCTTCCATCTTCGCGCTCCAGCCGCAGGACGCGGCAAAGGCCGGCTGCGCGCCGAGCAAAGCCGCCAAGGCACCGGCGGCAACGAGACATCTTCTCATGACTTCCCCCTCCGGGCATTTGCAGCACCCGCCGGCAGCATATAGGAAAAGCCGTTGAATGGCATTGCTTGTCCAGCAAGGCCGCGCCTTGGAGAGAGCGGTGTTGAGAGTCCGCCTGTGTCTTCTGACAGCCGCCCTGGTGGCGTCGCCGCTCGCCGCGCACGCCGAATGGAAGCCGGTCGAGAAGGTCGAGACCTACGCCATTTCAGGCCAGTCCGGGCTCGAGCTCTACCGGTCGATCGGCCAGAACGGACCGAATGTCGGCATTGCCCGCGCCATTGCCTTCACCAATTTCAAGCTGACCTGGGGAGTCAGGGACTACAAGCCCAGGGGCAAGGGCTGCGTGCTGACGGCGGCGAAGCCGAAACTGATCATCACCTACACATTGCCAAGCCCCTCCGCGCCGCTGCCGCCGGCCGTCCAGAAGAGCTGGGAGGTATTCATCGCCGGCGTCAGTGCCCACGAGAAGGTCCACGGCGCCAGTATGATACAAATGGTCCATGACATCGAAGCCGCGACAGACGGCCTGACCGTTGCCGATGATCCCAAATGCAGCAAGACCAGGGCCGAGGTGGTCCGTCGGCTCGACGCAATCTCGAAGGCGCGGGTGCAGGCAAGCCGCGATTTCGACCGCGTCGAACTCGGCCAGGGCGGCAATCTGCAGAAGCTCATTCTTGCGCTTGTGAATGGCGGCTGAAAGGCCACCGCGCCCTGCGGCGCGACGGCATATCGGCGTTTCGCCCGGTCCCTATCGGCTCAGATCGAGCGCCGCTGAGAGATCGCCCATCGGCGGCTGGTCGTTGTTGCGCAGTGCCTTGTCGCGGGCGACGATGCCGGTCAGCACCGGCAGATCGAAGCGCGCGGTGATGAAGCGCAGGATCGATGTGGTGTCGTATTGCGTGTGGTCGACCGTGCCCATCTTGGCATAGGGCGAGATGATGAAGGCCGGGATGCGGTTGCCCGGGCCCCAGCGGTCGGCCTTGGGCGGCGCGACGTGATCCCAGAAGCCGCCATTCTCGTCATAGGTGACGACGACGAGCATGTGGCTCCATTGCGGGCTTTTCTCCAGATGCGAAACGACGTCGGCCAGATGCTGGTCGCCGCTCGCCACGTCGGCATAGCCGCCATGCTCGTTGAGATTGCCCTGCGGCTTGTAGAAGGCGACTTGCGGCAGCTTGCCGTCATCGATCGCCTTGATGAACTCGGCGCCGTCCAGGCCGCCATCCCTGAGATGCTCGGTGCGCGCGGCGGTCCCGGGCGCGTAAGCCGCGAAATAGTTGAACGGCTGGTGGTGGAACTGGAAGTTCGGCACCGGCGTCGCGTTCTTGCCGTCCAGCGTTGCCTGCCAGGCGCCGGCATACCAGGCCCAGCTCACCCCCTTCAGCGACAGGAGATCGCCGATGGTGATGTCGTGCTGCGGCGGCAGCGTGGTGGGCGCGGCCGGGTCGGCGAGCGCCTTGTCGCCGCCCTCGGCCGGCTTGTTGTGGCTCGGCTGGTAGGGTGGCTGCATGGTGTTGACGGCGTAGAAGTCGGGCGTGATGGCGCCGTCATTGACGAATTTCGGCGCGCCGCCGAGCGCCGAGGCCGGCGAATTGTCGGCAACCTTCAGTGTCACGCCGTCGGGCTCGACGACGGCGATCTGGTCCTTCACCGGGCTGGTGTCGGCGTTGGGATAGACCGGCGTACAGGCGCAGGCGAGCTGGAAATGGTTGAGGAACGAGCCACCGAAGGCGCCCTGGAAGAAATTGTCGGCCAGCACGTATTTCTTCGCCACCGCCCACATCGGCAGGATCGAACCATCATAATGACCCATGACCAGGCCGCCGGAATCGGCCCAGGCGACGAATTTGTCGTTCTTGCCGCCGTCGATCTGCATCTGCTCCTGATAGAAACGGTGCCACAGATCGTGGGTGATGACGTTGGTGCCCTCGTTGAAACCCTTGGGGTCGTCTATGGCGAAGGCGGCGTTGGCGAGATGCGCCGTCTGCGCCTCCGTCACCGCGGGCGTGACACCTTTTCCGGTCAGCCCGCCCCAGGCCGGCGGAAGTTCGGCGAGCGGCTTGCCGTCGCGGTCGAACTGGCGCGCCTGATCGGTCGAGACATTGGCCAGCCCATTGGCGCCGGGGAAGCCGCCATAGAGATTATCGAAGCTGCGGTTTTCGGCATAGATGACGACGACCGTGTCTATCTTGTCGAAGCCGGGAGGGGCGGCATTGGCCGCCGCGAGAGGAATGAGGGCCGAACCGGCCAGACAGAAGGAAGTGAGGAGCTTGAGCCTCGTCATGGAAAGACCTCGTGGCTTGACGGTGGCGGGAGGAACGCGGGGAACCATAGCGGCAGGTAACGTGGATGCCTTGTCACCTTTGTGACATCCGCCGCCTCGGCGAACACGGTTTCGTGAGCACTGGGGCCGGTCATCAATCCGTTGCACTGCATTCCTATTTCCGGGCCAAAGCGGACCATGCCCCATGAAGACGAGACGATGGAAAAGCCTGATGATCGCGATTGCCGCGATCTCGACATTCGGCTTTGCTGCGCCCGCGAATACGGCGGACGGCGTCCATCCCGGCCCGCTATCGCGCGCGCAGGCGTTCGCGCGCGCCGAGGCGCTCACCGCCTTGGGGCGAAAAATGTTCTTCGACCCGGCGCTGTCGGCCTCGGGCAAGCAGGCCTGCTCGTCCTGTCATGATCCGCGCCACGCTTTCGGTCCGGCCTCGGCATCTCCGGTCGAGATGGGAGGCCCGAACCTCGACCAGCCGGGCGTGCGCGCCGTGCCGTCGCTGCGCTATCTCCAGGCGGCACCGGCCTTCACCGAGCATTTCCACGATTCCGAGGACGAAGGCGACGAGAGCGTCGACAACGGTCCGACCGGTGGCCTGACCTGGGACGGCCGCGCCGACCACGGCAAGGATCAGGCGAAAATCCCCCTGCTCTCGCCCTTCGAGATGGCCAACAAGGATGAAGCAGCCGTCTCCGCCTCCCTGCGCAAGACCGCCTATGCCGATGACTTCAAGGCCGTGTTCGGGCAGGATGTCTTCGAGCGCCCGGGCGACGCCTTCACCGCCGCCGCCGAGGCGCTTGGCACGTTCGAGCAGAGTGCCGCCGATTTCTATCCCTATTCCAGCCGCTACGACGCCTTCCTTGCCGGCAAGGCGACGCTGTCGGCGCTGGAACAGCGCGGCCGCGCCCTGTTCGAGGACGAGGCGAAAGGCAACTGCGCCTGCTGTCATATCAGTGAACCCGCCAATGACGGCGAGCCGCCGCAATTCACCGATTTCGGCCTGATCGCCATCGCCGTGCCGCGCAATCCGGCCATCCCTGCCAACGCCGACCCCGCCTATGCCGATCTCGGCCTATGCGGCCCGCTGCGCACCGATTTTCGCGGCCGCGCCGATTATTGCGGCCTGTTCAAGACACCGACGCTGCGCAATGTCGCTCTGCGCAAGAGCTTCTTCCACAACGGATATTTCCACACGCTGCGCGACGCCGTCGCCTTCTACGCCAGCCGCGACACCGACCCAGGCCACTGGTATCCCAGGAACGCCGACGGCACGATCAGGCAATATGACGATCTGCCAAAGGCTTACTGGGGAAATCTCAACCAAGAATCGCCCTTCAACGGCAAGAAACCCGGCGACAAGCCGGCGCTGAACGACGCCGAAATCGACGATATCGTGGCGTTTCTGCAGACGCTCACCGATGCCGATCAGCGGACCGAGCCAGCGAATTGAACCCTTGGACCTCGCGCGGGCCGACGTGCCGGATTGGCCGCGCCCGCGAACCAGTTTCTGGCCTTGCCGGATTGCCGCGCGGGCCGGGAGGAACGGTAAAGAAGGACATTCGTCATTAGGGCTTCCTAAACTGCTCTGGGGTATCCCTTGCCAATCGATGGTAGGACGCCGATGAACGCATTCGGGCGAGCAGTCGGATTTGTTGTGATCCTTGTCACCGGCGCAGCAATGCTGGTGGCTTTGCACATCGATGCCCAGCGGGATTACGCGCTTGCCAGGGAACGTTATCTGGAAAACTCCCGGGCGGCATCGCGCGCGACCGCCAAGACCGTCGAAGACGCCTTGCGGTCCGTCTACGAAAATGTCCGGACCCTGACCTATCTGCCAAGCGTCAGGAACCTCGACCGGCACGGCACCAATCTGGGCGACGAAGGCCGTGCGACCATCCAGCAGATCTACAATAACCTCGCTAACAACGTCTCCATTTCCGAGGTCTACTTCCTGCCGCTGGATTTCGACCCGGACCGCTTCGACGCCGTGACCGGCAAGCTCGAGGAGCCGATCCTCCAGTTCGACCAGTTGATCGTGAATGCCAGGGCAAGGTCAGACGCCGCCGCGGACACAAAGCCCGTCAAGCTGGATGACAATTCGCTGATCCGTCCGCCCGAAGAAGTTGAAACCTATGAATACCATGAGCTGGTCAAACAGCTTGCCTGGCTGAAGGCGAACTATCCCAATTCCAGCAACATCGACGGGCTGGATGTGCCGGTCATCGGCACGAAGGAACTCATCACCTGCGACAACACCGATTTCATCCATACCGGCAATGACGCTGATCGCTCCGGCTTCATTCTTTCGGTCCCGGTCTTCGGCCAGGATGGCAGACTGCGCGGCTCCGTCTCGGCGATCATGCTCACCTCGGCGTTGAGGAAACTGTTGCCGAGCAGCGACTATGTCATCGTCAATTCAGGCTACGGGTTCGAATCCGACCAGCACAAGATGTCGACGGCCCTGGCGGCTGATTCCCACGCTTTCACGGCTGCGGACCCCAATCTGATCTATTCCGAAGTCCTCCCGCTCTCGCTCAACGATCCTAGAAGTGCCTGGGGTCTCTGGGCCGGTTTTCCCAACAGCAGATTCGACGACAACATGGACGCCCAGGCCGTGCGGGAATTCGAACTGGCCGGCTACGCGGCGGTCGCGGTCGTCACGCTGCTGGCGCTGGCCTGCTGGTATGCGATCGGGCGCACGATGACGATGCAGGCCGATGCCGCCGAGACCCTGGAGCGGCGGGTCGAGGAACGCACCATCGAGATCCAGCACCTCGCCACGCACGACATCCTTACCGGCCTGCCCAACCGGGGTCTGTTGGCCGGCACGATGGACGAGGCGCTGAGAAGCCTCAGGGAGGGCGAGAAGCTGGCCGTCCATTGCGTCGATCTCGACCGTTTCAAACCGGTCAATGACACGCTCGGCCATCCGATCGGCGACCGGCTCCTCAGTGAAGTGGCGAGGCGCCTGCAGCAGCAGGCCGGTGAGACCGCCATGGTGGCAAGGATCGGCGGCGACGAATTCGTCATCCTCCAGCTCTTGCTCGATGGCAGTGACGAGGCCGGCGTGCTGGCGAGCCGGGTCATTCACGCCCTGGCCGGCGAATTCTTGATCCAGGGCCACAAGATCAACATTGGCAGCAGCATCGGCATCGCCGTCTTCCCGGACGATGGGCAAAGTTCGGAAATCCTCATCCGCAATGCCGACCTTGCCTTGTACAAGGCCAAGATGGAGGGCCGCGGGACCTGCAGGTCTTTCGAGGCAGGAATGGACGCAAGACTGCGGGAGCGGCGCCAGCTCGAGTCCGAGCTTGCTCTCGGCGTCGCGAACGAGCAGTTCGTCCTGCACTATCAACCGCTGCATGACGCACAGACCTCGGAACTGACGGGCTTCGAAGCGCTGGTGCGATGGGAGCATCCGCGCCTCGGCCTGCTCCAACCATCGGAGTTTATCCAGATGGCCGAGGAGACGGGCGTGATCGAGGCGCTTGGCGAGTGGATCTTGAGGCGTGCCTGCGTCGACGCCGCGAAGTGGCCCGCGACCATCAAGGTCGCGGTCAATCTCTCGCCGGCCCAGTTCAAACAGCAGACGCTGCCGCTTCAGGTTGCCTCGGCGCTCGCGGCCTCGGGCCTGCTGCCGTCACGGCTCGAGCTGGAAATCACCGAGTCGGTGCTGCTTGCGCACAATGAAAACACGATAACGACGCTCCACCGCCTGCAGGATCTGGGCATCAGCATAGCCATGGACGATTTCGGCACCGGCTATTCCTCGCTGAGCTATCTCAGGTCGTTTCCGTTCAACCGCATCAAGATCGACCGCAGCTTCGTCAGCCTGATGTGCGAGAGCAGCGAAAGCCGGGCGATCGTCAAGGCCGTCGCCGAACTCGGCGCGACGCTCGGCATGACCACGACCGCGGAAGGCGTCGAGACCGAGGACCAGTACAGGCTGGTCAAGGAAAATGGTTGCACGGATGTCCAAGGCTGGTTCTTCGGCCGCCCAATGCCGTGCTCCGAGGTTCATAGACTTTTCGAAAGGCCAAATGCCTTGAGCGCGTAGGCGATGCGGCGCGCCGGAGACACCGACACTGCGCGACGCCGTCGCCTTCTACGCCAGCCGCGACACCGATCCCGGCCGGTGGTATCCCAGGAATGCCGACGGCACGATCAGGTAATATGACGATCTGCCAAAGGCTTACTGAGGAAATCTCAACCAAGAACCACCCTTCAACGGCAAGAAACCCGGCGACAAGCCGGCGCTGAACGACGCCGAAATCGACGATATCGTGGCGTTTCTGCAGACGCTCACCGATGCGGATCAGGTAGCGAAGCCGTCGCAGTGAATGCGTGGCACGGATAACGCAGGGCTAGTTTCCGGTCTTAATAGCCAATTCCGAACGCAGCCGGGCCACTTCCGCCAGCAATGCCGGAATATCCTGCCGTGCCGCGGCAATGAAGTCTTGATCGGCGTTGGTGGCTCCCAACAATTCTATGTCGGCATCGCCTCCGGTTCCGATCATATTCGACCCCGAAGTGTGATCGCGACCCTCAATCCAGGACTTCCATGGCCCTGGTGTGGCACGTAAGCATCGCTCTGCAATTTCCTTGAGTTCCTGCTCTTCCATAATCCATCCCGGGCGTCAGAGGTGCTGCCAGATCACCTTCAGCGGTGAACCCATGGCTTGTTCAATCGTCCGCAACTGTTCACTGCTTACGGAGTTCACGCCCGGACTGATGACCGTAAGCGCACAAACGCCAAACGCCGCCGGCCAGACGTAGCGCAGATCGTTCAGCGAGGTCGGCCTGTGGCAGCATGGCGTGGTGACCGAAAGGTCCTCGAAGCGCGACTCAGCCGCCTGGTTCATCGCGTCGCCCCACCATTCCTCGATATCGCTGCCGCAAAACGGACAATGGACGCTTTCCGTATTGGCACCGGCATCGAAGAAAGTCGCCCCTTGCTCGTATTCGACAGCAATATGTCCCGCAGCTGGAAACAGCCCGTGCGCAGCGTTCACAGCCGCAGTCGCCGCGTGTTGAGCCGGATACCACCGTGGATCATAGGGCACCAGTCGCAGGTAGTTGTCAGACATTGCTCGCTCCGTTTCGGGTCAAGGATGAGCGTTCAACCAACAGCATGCAACAGCCACGAGACCCTTCAAGCTCGACAACGAGGGTCTCGTTCCTTGGCGCCCCCCGCTGTTCCCCGGCGTCTGCGAAAAATTCTGTGTCGCGATATTCGGCTTGAGCCCCTGTCGTCACAGCGCCCGGATCACGCCCCCATCCACGCGGATATTCTGCCCCGTAATATATCCCGCCCCATCCGAGGCCAGGAACGCAATCGTCGCGGCGATCTCCTCACTCGTCCCGTAGCGCTGCATCGGCACGTTGTCGCGGCGCTCTTCGGTGCCGGGCAGGCTGTCGATCCAGCCGGGCAGCACATTGTTCATGCGCACATTGTCGGCCGCATAGGTGTTGGCGAAAATCTTGGTGTAGGCGGCAAGGCCGGCGCGGAACACGGCCGAGGTCGGGAACATCGCGTTCGGCTCGGCGACCCAGGCCGTCGAGATGTTGATGATGGCGCCGCCCTTCTGCTTGACCATCTGCGGCGCCACGATGCGCACCGGTCGGATGACGTTCATCAGGTAGACGTCCATGCCGGTATGCCACTGCTCGTCCGTGATCTCCAGGATCGGCGCGCGCGGGCCGTGGCCACCGCTGTTGACCAGCACGTCGATGCGGCCATAGCGCTCCAGCGTCAGGTCGGTGAGACGCTGCAGATCGTCGTTCGACTGGTTGGAGCCGGTGACGCCGAGCCCGCCAAGCTCCTTGGCCAGCGCCTCGCCCTTGCCGGACGAAGACAGGATCGCGACCTTGAACCCATCCGCCGCCAGGCGCTTCGCCGCCGCCGCCCCCATGCCGCTGCCGCCCGCCACGATGACGGCTGTCTTTTCTGAATTCATCGGGATTTCCTCATTGGGTTGGCGGGACTTGCGGTTTCAGCGGTCCTATAGCCGGTTTCGCCGCGCAGTTCGAACCAGAAAGACTGAATCGAGCTGCAGAAAACTTGCGCGGTGAGCTGCGCCCCCTACCCCTCCACCGTTTCCAGCACGCTCAGCAGGGTGCCTTCCATGTCAGGCTCGTCGCCGGAGCAGACGCACAGCATCTCGGCGTCGCCCTCGCCCACCGAGAGATAGGCGTGGCCCATGGTGGAATCGATATAGACGCTCTCGCCCTCTCTCAGCCGCACCGGAGCGTACTGGTCGGTGTGCAGTTCGATCTCGCCCTTGAGCACGATCAGGAATTCCTCGCCGGCGTGCCTGGTCAGCGGGCCGAATTCTTCCGGCGTGCGGGCGCGCGCATAGGCATGGATCGGCACCATGCGTTTGCGCACCAGGTCGGTGGCGAGATACCGGTAGTCGTAGTTGCGGGTCAGCTGGCGCAGCGTGTTGGATTGCGAGGTCACCGAACGGCGGGTGCGCGACGCCGGCTGCTTGCGGTCGCCGCTGAGCAGTTCCGTCACATGGATGCCGAGCCCCTCGCAAATCTGCAGGAGCTTGTCATAGCTCAGCGACATCTGGTCGTTCTCGACCTTGGACAGCGTCGACACCGCGACGCCGGTGAGAGAGCTGACCTCCTGCAAGGTCCAGCCATGGGTTTTTCTCAGGGCCCGCAGACAATCACCGAGGTTCGGTTGCTCCGACATTGTCAGCTCCATGGCGCGGCGGTCCAGCCGCTTCTCCACTCTAGCTATTCGAACTCCCCGCCGTCATCAACAACGCCAATAATTTTCCTATACGCTAAATATTGACTGGATACGAAATTATTTTTACGACTGATGGATGCAGTCGAATTCTCCCATCATCGTCATCGGCGGCGGCATCGCCGGCCTCTCGCTTGCCGCCGAGGTGGCGGATTGGGCCGAAGTCACCGTCATCGAGCGTGAGCCGCATCTCGGCTACCACGCCAGTGGCCGTTCCGCCGCTCTGTTCACCGAGACCTATGGCAACCGCCTGGTGCGCGCGCTGACGCTGGCCAGCCGGCAGGCAATAGTTGAAGGCGGCTTCGTCGCCCATCGGCGTGGCGCGCTGCACGTCGGCTGGGTCGGCGACGATACCGCCATCGACAAGCTGGCTCATGAATTGCAGGCGCTGGTGCCGAGCGTGCGGCGTCTGTTGGCGGCCGAACTCCACGCACTGGTTCCGGTCATTGCCAGGGAAAACACCTGCGGCGGAGTCTATGAACCGGACGCGGTGGATGTCGATACCGGCAAGATGCTGGGGTCCAGCGCCTCGGCTCTGAAGGCCAGTGGCGGCATCATCCGCACGGGCGAGGAGGTCCGCGCCATATCACGCGACGGCAGCGCTTTTCGGGTCGAAACGAGCGCCGGCGTCTATTCCGCCGACATCGTCGTCAACGCCGCTGGCGCCTGGGTCGATGTTGTCGCCGGCATGGCGGGGCTCCCGAGCCTCGGCTTCCAGCCCAAACGGCGCACCGCCTTCCTGTTCGATCCGCCCGCCGACATGGACATCGCCAATTGGCCGCTGGTGGTCGACTTGCACGAACAGTTCTACTTCAAGCCCGATGCCGGCAGGCTGATCGGTTCGCTCGCCGACGAGACCGATTCCGAGCCTTGCGATGCCTGGCCGGAAGACATCGACGTCGCCATCGCCGTCGACCGCATCGAACAGGCGACGTCGATGCGCATCGGCCGTCCGGCGACGCCATGGGCGGGCCTGCGCACCTTCGCGCCCGACCGCACGCCGGTCACCGGCTTCGACCCGCGCCTGCCCGGCTTCTTCTGGCTCGGCGGTCAGGGCGGCTACGGCTTCCAGGTCTCGCTGACGCTGGCAAGGCTGAGCGCGGCGCTGATGCGCGGGCAGTCTTTGCCCGGGGATGTTGCGGCACTCGGCGTCACCGCGACGGCACTGGCACCCGATCGCTTCCTGGCCCCGGCGTCGGCTCCATGAATTTCACGCCCTTGCCTCAACCCGTAAAATGTCATCAGGAGCGTTTGCGATGAAATCCACCGTTCCAGAGCGCCTATGCCGACCGCGCCTTCTATGGGCACCAGGGCAGCATTCCGGGCTACGTCGCCGTCATGCTGCACGACCCGGAGGCGGACCTCACCATCGCCATGACCAGCGATGTCGGCTCCGGCAATCGCCTCTCCTTCCAGGCCAGCGGCCTGCACCCGGTGGTCGATCAGGCGATCCGCATCATTCTCGACTGACCGCGTTCAGCCGCCCTGCCCGGACGATGGATCGGGCAGGCCCGGCAGCATCTGGCTCAGCACCCGGTCGCGAAGGAAGACGTGATGGAAGATGGCAGCGGCCGCGTGCAGGCCGGCGAGCCACATGATGATATCGCCAAGCGTGCCATGGATCTGCGCCAGCGGCGCGCCCCAGGAGCCGGCAAACGGACCGATCGCTCCCAACCCATAGAGCGTGACCGGGTGGCCGCCGAACAAGGCGCCGACTATGGCTGTCGCCGGAACCGCGAACAGCAGAGCGTAAAGCGCCCAGTGCGTTGCTTTCGAAGCAATCTCCATCCAGCTAGGCATGGCCGGCGAATCGGGAATGCGATCGAAAAAGCGCCAGAGCAGGCGAATGCCCAGCAAACAGAGAACCGAGAAGCCAAGCGACTCGTGCAGCAGCAATGTCGATGCCCTGGCCGTGGAATAGACGCGTTCGGGCGGCCCTCCGGCGGATACGAGGAAGGCGGCGAGCACCAGCAAAGCCGTCAGCCAATGGAGAGCCTGGGCAACGCGTCCATAACGGGTTGTCGAGCCGGAAAGCGACATGCGAAAACTCCCAAAAAGGTGAGAAAAATCCTGGCGAGGATGAACGTGCAGCTATTTTCCCGGTTCCTCAAGTAACATCAGTTTACCGCCCATGTCGGTTGCGTCGCTGCCGCTGGCGGCGCTGCCTGACGAGACGAAGTCCCTAGAGCGGTTCAGTGTTTGTTGAAATCGCCGAACCGCTCTAACTCTTTGTTTTCACGCAATTCCCTAGGGAAAGCGCTACGCGCTTTTCCCGGGAAAACCGCTACGCACTTTTCCTGGAATTGCTCTAGCCTTGCTCCGTCCAGATCAGACGCAGGAGGCGAAGCAGCGTTGCCCGCTCCTTGGCTGTCAGCCGATGCAGGAACCGGTCTTCATGCCGGCGAACCTGTCGCCGCCATCCGGGCATGGCCTTCCTCGCGGCCGGTGTCAGGCTCAGCACCTGCACGCGCTTGTCGTCCGAATGGTCGTCGCGCTCGACCAGCCCTCGCCCTTCGAGCTCGGCAAGCAGCGGCGCCATGTTGGCGCTCTTCATGCCGAGCTGGCGGCAAAGTTCGGCGGCGCGGATACCGGGTTGTTCGTCGATCAGCGCCAGCATGCCGTAGGTGACCGGGCGCAGCGCCGCATCCGCCAGCTCGACGGCGAAATCATTCAAGGCCAAAGTCGAGGCACGCCTGAGATTGTAGCCGATCTGCGCGTCGAGCGCATCTTCGGTAATCGACCCTAATGCCCCGGGATCGGGGTGCGCACTGGGATCGGCGTGAATTTCCGTCTCGTCCATGCTCGAACCGATCGCCGTGATCAAAGCCCTTGTCAAGCAAAAAAGACTATGCGACATAGCAAACTAGATCGCTATATCGCATAGCAATTTTCGCGACCGTCGCGCCGCATGGGAGGACACTGACCATGACCGAAGAGCCCGTTGCCTTCGATGTCGAGAACGGCATCGCCTGGGTGCGTTTCAACCGGCCGGACAAGCGCAATTGCATGAACCCCGCGCTCAACCAGCGGATGATGGAGGTTCTGGGCGAACTCGAATTCCGTGACGATGTCGGCGTGCTGGTGCTGTCGGGCGAAGGCAGCGCCTGGTCGGCGGGCATGGACCTCAAGGAGTATTTCCGCGAGACGGAAGCCAAGGGCCTCGGCGCCGTCCGCAAGGCGCAGTTCGAAGCCTATGGCTGGTGGCGGCGCCTGCGCTGGTACCACAAGCCGACCATCGCCATGGTCAATGGCTGGTGTTTCGGCGGCGGCTATGGCCCGCTCTTTGCCTGCGACCTCGCCTTCGCCGCCGATGAGGCGCGGTTCGCCCTGTCAGAGATCAACTGGGGCATACTGCCCGGCGGCGGCGCCACCAAGGTGGTGGTCGATCTGCTCTCGATGCGCGACGCCATGTACCATGCGCTGACCGGCGAGCTCATCGACGGCAGAAAGGCCGCCGCCTGGAAGCTGGTCAATGAAAGCCTGCCGCTGGCCGACTTGAAGACGCGTGTCACCGAGGTCGCGAACGTCCTTTTGAAGAAGAACCCGATTGCCCTGAAGGCGACCAAGGACGCCATCCGCCGCGTCGCCGAGATGACCTATGACAATGCCGAGGATTATCTCGTGCGTGCGCAGGAAGCGGCCAACTCCCATGACAATGACGGCCGCAAGGAAGGCATCCGCCAGTTCATCGACGAGAAGAGCTACAAGCCGGGTCTTGGCGCCTACGACAAGGCCAGATGACGCGATAAACCATCGACGCAATCTGGGAGGAGATGCGAATGCCGGCCTGGACGACATCGGATCCCGTGGCCTTGCACGCCAAGATGCAGCCGGACCGTCTTGCCTGCGTCGACCTGGCATCCGGCAGGCGCTGGACTTATGCGGCGCTCGACCGGGCCATCCAGCGCGCCGTCGGCGTCCTCGAAACCGCCCGTGGCATCGAAAGGGGGCAACGGGTCGCCACGCTTGTCCGCAACAGCGCCGACCTGCTTGTCCTGCAGCAGGCCGCCATGCGGCTCGGCGCCATTTTCGTGCCGCTCAACTGGCGGCTCGCCGGCGCCGAACGGCAGGCGATCCTTGCCGATTGCGGCCCGGTTTTGCTGCTGCATGACGCAGCGCTCGAAATGACGTTGCCGGCGGGCTGCCTATCGATCGAAGTCGCGACCTTCGCCAAGGCGGTTGAAGCCCAGGCACCGGCGCCGCGCCGTCCCCCGCCGGACGGCGATACACCGTCGATCATCCTCTACACATCGGGTACGTCGGGCCGGCCGAAAGGCGTCATCGTCACGGAGGCCAACGCGTTGGCCACCGCGGTCAATTTCGGCGTACTGGGGCGCGTCGGCAATGCCAGCGTCTTCCTCTGCGATGCACCGATGTTCCATGTCATCGGTCTCATCACCAGCCTGCGTCCGCCGCTGCTGCAAGGCGGCACGGTGCTGATCTCGCCCGGTTTCGACGCCGGTGTGACCAACCGCCGCCTGGCCGACCCCGGCCTCGGCATCACCCATTATTTCTGCGTGCCGCAGATGGCCAGGATGCTGCGTGAACACCCCGACTTCGCGCCGGCGCGCTGGACGTCCCTCACCGCCATCTTCACCGGCGGCGCGCCGAACCCGGCCATCGATATCGATTGGTGGCTGGCACAAGGGGTCCGCATGGTCGACGGCTTCGGCATGACGGAAGCCGGCACCGTGCTTGGCATGCCGGTCGAGGCCGAGCGGATAGCCCGCAAGGCCGGCTCGGCCGGCCTGCCGGCGCCGACGATCGGCCTGCGTATCGTCGACGACGACGGCCGGGACGTCGCCGCCGGCGAACCGGGCGAGATATGGCTGTCCGGCCCCTCGATCACGCCGGGCTACTGGAACCGGCCGGAAGAGACGGCGCGCGCCTTCACCGCCGATGGCTGGTTCCGTACCGGTGACATCGCGCGGCGCGATGACGAAGGCTTCGTCACCCTCGTCGACCGTCGCAAGGACATGTTCATCTCCGGTGGCGAGAACGTCTATCCCGCCGAAATCGAAATGGTGCTGCTCGACCATCCCGACATCGCCGAAGCCGCCGTGATCGGCATCGCCGACGAGCGCTGGGGCGAAGTCGGCCGCGCCTTCATCGTGGTCAAATCCGGCCGGGTCCTGGATCCGGCAGCTCTGGCAAGCCATTGCGGCGCCCGCATCGCCCGCTACAAGGTGCCGAAGCAGTTTCTGCTCACCGAGGCGCTGCCGCGCACCGCTTCCGGCAAGATCCAGAAACACATTCTTCGCGGGTGGGCGGCCGGCGGATAGGCCTGACGCAAGATCGCCACGGCGTTCGCCTAACCTTTTATGAGCATATCGACGCTAGGGTCGGCGCGACACCAACGGAGGGGGCTCCTTGCTCACCGTCACCGAGGACGATTTCTCCGAATACCATGTGCCGCCCAGACGCATGCTCATGCATCATCCCCGGCACGGCCTGTCATTGGAGAACCTGTCCAGGGAACGGCTGGCGGCGCTCAATTTCCTCGACCTTCCGCATGTCGACGAACTCTACGCCGAATATGACGCCTTCGCCGCGCTGATCGGAAGCCATGTCGACACCCTCTATCTCGATGACGTGCTTGCCGACCATGAGCCGTACCGGCTAGAAGCCGCCGGCAATCCGAACCTGATTTTCATGCGTGACAGCTCGGTGACCTTGCCGTGGTCGCCCTCGACATTCATTCCGACCCGGCCGGCTCTGCCGAGCCGCGCCCGCGAGGCTGAAATCGTCACCGCCGCCCTGCAAAGACTGGGCATGAAGCCGCTCACCCGTCTCGAGCATGACGAATATCTGGAGGGTGGCGACGTTCTGCCGGTAACCTTCGACGGCCGGCGCGTGTTGCTTGTCGGCTTTGGCGTGCGCACCACCAAGGCGGCCGCGATCAAGCTGGCGCTCGACCTCATCCCCCACCATGTCGACTATATCATCGGCCTCTCGCACGATCCCGAGTTGCTGCATCTCGACACCGGCTTCACCGTGCTGCCCAACAAGGTCATCCTGGCGGCGGCCGGCATGTTCGGCGCTGGCTTCCTCATCGACGAGGATCGCCGGCTGAGCCCGGTGAACCCGCTTGCTTATGCAGAGGCGCTGGGCTGTTCAATCGTTCGCTGCGACAAGGCCGATGCCATCGCCCATGAACGTTGCAACCTGTTGCCGCTGGGCAATCGCAGCTACCTCGCCTTCGACCTCCCGGCCGAACTCAAGGCCACGCTGGAAGCGGCCGCCGGCGTAACAATCCATCTCGTCAAGGGCACCGAGATCGCCAAGGCGACCGGCGGCGTCCATTGCCTGACTAGGCCATTGTACGCCTGACACGGGAAGCCGGCTGGCCGGCCGCTGATCGGCTCGTCGACCCCAAGTGCGGTCAGAGAAGTCACAGTCAGAGAGATCGCGGTCAGAGAGGTCGGCGTCAGAGCTTGTCGTATTTGATGTTGGAGGCGACATACTCGTTCTTCAGCCGTCGCTGGCCGCCTTCGAACGGACCGGTGTTGAAGGCAAACACCTTGAGCTCCGGCATGTTCTCCGGCGTTGCCGTGCGCTTCCAGGCGTTGAGGAAATCGCCGTTCATGGTGGCCAGCCTCTCGAACACCGTCTCCTGCAAGGTTTCGACCGGCAGCGGCAGTGTCGCCCCCTCGACCAGTTCGACAGCCACTTCCATGCGCTTGTTGTGGGCGGCGTCCTCATAAGAGATCAGGCGGAAGGTCGACAGCACCGGCGCCAGCACGTCGAGGCCGAACAGGATCTCGCGCAAACTGTCCGGCGTGACCTTGGCGCCGTAGTATTCGATCGACATGTCGGAGCGGCCGTAGATGAACAACAGCGGCAGATCGAGGATGCGACCGCTGTTTTTCAGCATGTCGCCATGTCCAGTGTCGCGCAGGATGCGCTTCAATTCGCCGAAGCGCAGCACATGGCCGCGATCGTGGATGTTGTAGCGGATCTTGGGCGATATGTTGTAGGGCCGCGAAATCGTCGCCACCAGTTCGCCCTTGGCGTTCTCCTCCAGATAATAGGCCAGCGGATTGTACTGGAAAACCATCGGCGTGACGCCGTAGCCGACACGGATGATGGCCTCGCGCAACCGTTCGTCGCCGAGCAGTGCGCGGCGCAAATTGATGGTGAGTTCGCTCTCGAGCGCGAGATTGACCTCGAGATCGGAGGCGCCGTAGCTGCCGACGACGCGGCGGAATTTCTTCAGGAGATAGTCGCGCAGGCTTTCCGAGATCCCCTCGCCGCCAAAGGCGGCATCGATGGTGAATTTGGACCAGTCGAGACGCGGATCGTCGACGAGCGTCTTCAGGAACGGCGGGTAGCCCATGACCACATAGCGGAAGCGCGGGCCGAACTCGTGGATCGTGTTGACGATCTTGTCAAGGTTCGGGCCCGTCGACTTCAGGATCGTCGTGTCAGTCAGGGAGATCGCGACGTTCATGCCGGTCGCCCACGCGCCGAGCGCGAAGGCGTTGAGGATGAACAGGGTTTCGTTCTCGCCAGTGATGCGCAGGAACGTCATCTGCATCATCTGCTTGGTGATCAGCCGTTCGGTCTTGCCCCGGACCCAGCTTGTCGGCATGCCGCTGCTGCCGGAGGATTCATCGACCATCACCCCCATCGACGGCAGCTTGCCACCCAGCAGCCGCTCTTCCTGAGGGTATTTCTTGACGTAGCTGTCCTTGTCCATTTCCGGAATGGACGTCAGGTCCGGCTTGGTGACGTGGTCGAGCATAATTTCGGGCTTGCCGCCCAGCCTGTCGATATAATCGCGATAGGCCGGGACCTTGGCGTAGGCATGATAGAAATTCGCCCAGGCGCGCCAGGCGCCGACGCCCCACCGCAGCCGCTCGAAACCCGGGATGAGCAGGATCTTGTAGGCATGCCGCGACGAGGCGAAGGTGCGCTCGACGACGTTGACGAGCGCGACCAGCGCCAGGAAGAAAGGCCGCACCGCTTGCTTGATCAGCCGCATAGGATGATGTCCTCGAACGGGAGCCGGTAGCTCAGGGGTGGGGTTTGGCTCTTGCCGAGCCGCAGCAGCAGCCAGACCATGTCCGCGCCGCCTTTTTCATCCGGCATGCCGAAATAGCCGATCATGTTGGTGCGCGCCTCGTCCGAGGTGATCACCGAACCGTAAGGCTGCCAGTAGTAGCCATGGCGGGTGACGATCAGCCAGAGACGGAACATGGTGGTGCCGGCGTTGAACCAGTCCTCCATGGTCACGTAGGGACCGCGCAGCCAGCCGATGGTGCCGACGCCCTTCATGCTGCGGCCATAGACGAAACCGACAAGGCTTTTGATGCCGGGCAAGGTCCAGAAGCCGGGGCTGGTGAAGAAGCTTTTGAGCAGCCGGGCGGAGAAACCGAGACAGCGTGCCGACAGGCCGTCGCCGGTAATGTCTTCCTCGCGCGTGCCGAAGCGCAGCCAGCGCACCAGCTCGTTGCGGATCGGCGCGTTCATCATGTCGTGAAAGAGTGCCTGGCGGTTGAGCTCGATCACCCAGTCGATGGCCTGGGCATCGCTGCGTGCCTCGAAGCGGTGGCCGGTGCGCCGCGCTTCGGCCTCCATGTCCAAAAGCAGCGCTTCGGGGATCGCCTGCCCGTCATAGGGAAGCCGGGAGGTGTGGCGATCGAGAATCAACTGGCTGTCGAAATCGGCCACGGGAGCCGCCGCCGGCCTCAGCGTCAGGCGTGAGATGATTTGCGGCGTCTCGGTATCGCCGCCGGGATACATCGCGGAGAAATCCGTGCGGCAATCGAGCTCGTAGCCCAGGCCATGCGCGGCGATGGCGCAAACCTGGGCGAAGATGCCCGCGGTCAGCCAGGTAAAGCGGCCATGCGGATCGGCCACCCATAAACCGCGGCGCGGCAGAAAGATGATGTCCGCCTCGCTGTCGCTGCGGATGCGCAGCCGGAAAGGTTGCGTGTTGTGAGGACTGGGGCAACTGACCGCGTAGCGGGCAATTTCCCGCCAGATGGCCGGTATCGTTACATTGCTTTCGGTCAAGGTATCGCCCTCCACGCGCGCCTTAGCAAGTAACAAACAAACAATACTGAAATGTGATTTCAGATGACTAACAAACGCTTATGCAAATGTACGGGATACTGCCGGTGTCAGGGACGTCGGGCACCCGCCTCGACCTTGAAGTCAGCTGAATCGCCGGGCAAAAACCGCGGCGGCAGCGGCCACGATCTCCGCATTGTCCCTAGCCACCGAACCGCGCAAAGCCGTCGCGCCGTCACTCCTGACACGACGGCGCCGCCGTCACCCGTGCCTCTTCACGGCACTCGCGGCATTTGAATAAAAGGCGCCTGTGGATATTTACCCAGCGTTGCGCCAGGCCGGCCAAGATAACATTAGGGCGGGATCATGGAGGGACCATTGACCAGCGATTTTTCAGCCGCCCGTCTCCATCTCGAACGCGCCTACCATTATCTTCGCGGCAATGACGAGACGAGCCGTTCGACATGCGAGGCCCTCGACCTGTTGATCGAGATGGTGGCGGAAGCACAGCACAGGAAGCCGGAACCCGGGCTGCTGGAATTTCCGCGAGCGGCGGCGCGCCGGCACGGTTGAACAAAACGCGCCGTGTTCAACGGATTCAGGCCGCGCGCATCAAGTCTTCATCTTCTTCACGCATGTCGCTTTGGAGCGACATGCATTTTGTCTGTCAGGACGCTCTGCGTCTCGATGCGTCGTCGGCCATTGGTGCCGCGCGCGCCACGATCCGCTCCAGCGGTTCGGGCCGGTGCAGCAGGAAGCCCTGGCCGAACTCGACGCCGATGTCGCCCAGCATGGCCACCGTGTCCTGCCGTTCGATCTTCTCGGCCACGACGGCGCAGCCGAGGCTGCGGGCGATGCTGGTGATGGCCAGCACGATCTCGCGGTCGAAGCGGCTTTCCGTGATATGCTCGATGAAGGAGCCGTCGATCTTGATGGCATCGACCGGAAAGCGCCTGAGATATTCAAACGAACTCATGCCGGCGCCGAAATCGTCTAGGCTGACCCTGCAGCGCCGCTCGCGCGCCTTGCGCACGAAGGTTTCGGCGGCATCGAAATTGGTGACGGCGGCGGTTTCGGTGATCTCGAAGCCGATGCCCGAATGCGGCGCCCCGGTTTCCTCGATGATGCTGTCGACGAAGTCCCACAGCCCAGGATCGCTCAGCGTCTGTGCCGACAGGTTGAAGCCGAGCGTGATCACGCCGGATTTCATCGCCGCGCTATGCTGCGACAGCGCGGTGCGGATGATCCAGCGGTCGAGCCGGGCGGCAATGCCGAAGCGCTCCGCCGCCGGTATGAACTCGCCGGGCGAGATCAGCCGGCCGCCCTTCCCGGCAAGCCGCGCCAGCACCTCGACATGGCGGTTCTCTTCCCAGGGCCTGCCCAGCCGGTGGATCTCCTGGCCGAACAGTTTCAGCCTGCCGTCATCCATGGCGTCCACCGTGTCGGCGGCGAGCCGTGCCGCGTTGAGGCCGCCCGAACCCGAGATGTCATCGGTCGAAAACAGCGCGAAGCGATCGCGCCCGGCGGCTTTGGCCGCGTAGCAGGCATCGTCGGCACAGGCCAGCGCGTCGGCAACCGTGGTGACACGGTCGCGGACAATGGCGATGCCGATGCTGGCCGCCAGTCGGCGCGACGTCGCGGCAAGGCCGAGATCGGCGTCGCGCACGGCCGCCAGGATGGCGCAGGCCAGCCGCTCGGCTTGCACGGTGTCGCAACCGGGCACCATCAGCGCGAACTCGTCGCCGCCGAGCCGCGCCGCATGCGCCGACGGCGGCAGGCAACGGCCAATACCCGCCGCGACGCTCTTCAGCGCCAGATCGCCCGCGGCATGGCCGGCGAAATCGTTGAGTGCCTTGAAGTAGTCGAGGTCGATGTAGAACACCGCAAGCGTCACGCCGGTGGCGATGTGGTCGGCGAGCAGCCTGTCGAAGGCGGCGCGGTTCCACAGTCCGGTCAATGCGTCGTGGCGGGCGGCGAAGGCAAGCTCCTGCTCGCGCAGCTTGTCCTCGGTGATGTCGCGCACCGTGCCGAGGACTTGACCGGCGGCACCGGCGGCGGCGATGAGACGCAGCAGCGATTCGACATGGCGGATCTGGCCGTCGCGCTTGATAATGCGGTACTGCGAGACGATGACGCCGTCGGTTTCCAACGGCACCCTGTGGGCGCGTTCGGCGGCGTCCTTGTCGTCGGGATGCAGGTAGCTGTGCCAGAGATCGGCCGTCACCTCGTCGGTCACCGCCACGAGGCCGAATATCTCCCTTGTGCGCGCGTCCCAATAGCTCTTTTTGGTGGCGATGTCGTAGTGCCAGATGCCACTGCCGCTGGCGGCGAGCGCCAGGCGAAACCGGATATTGACCTGTTCGAGCGCGGCTTCGGCGGCCTTCTGCTTCGAGATGTCGGTCTGCACGCCCATCAGCCTGAGCGGCTTGCCGTCGGCGTCGCGCTCGACGATGCCGCCGCGGTCGAGCACCCATATCCAATGGCCCTGCTTGTGCTTGAGCCTGAGTTCGGTCTCGATGGCGTCGGTCAGCCCGGCAATGTGGCGGTCGCCGCTGGCCAGCGCCCGTTCCCGGTCGTCGGGATGGGTCAGTTGCAGCCACAGGTCGCTGGCATTGGCAAGTTCGCCCTCCTCGTAACCCAGCATCCGGGCCCAGGTCGCCGAATAGAAGCAGTCGCCGGTGCTGAGATCCCAATCCCAGACGCCAAGATCGGCGCTCTCCAGGGCCTTGGCCCAGAACGCTCCGTTGCGACTTTTCTTGCCCTGATCCGCCATCGTCCGTTTCGCCTGCCCCACCCCGCCGGCAATCTGCGGCAAAACCAGAGAAGAAACAGTTACCGGGGCAGCGAAGGGGCGGAGTGTCTACTCTCCCGGCGGCAATCGTGACTGCAGCCTTTCGATTGGCGGACAAGAACCGGAGTTTTGCGCGCCTCGAACGATCCTAGGAATGCCCGAGGTCACCAGCCAGTCCGGTGATCCCAACGCAAACGAGAAGAGGATCCTCCCATGACCAAGCAGGAAGACAACAAGGCCGTCGTCGTCAAATGGTTCACCGACTTCTGGGGTGAAACCTGCGATCTCTCCGTTGTCGACGCCATCGCCGCGCCCGACATGCTGCTGAAATATTCGCTGCACGAGCCGCGCCGCGGCCGCGACGACATCAAGGCCTTCATGACCGATTTCCGTGCCGCCTTCCCCGATCTCAACTTCTGGGCGACGGCGGACCTCATTGCCGAGGGCGATTACGTCGTTGGCCAGTGGGAAGGTGGCGGCACGCATACCGGGCTGGCCTTCGGCGATTTCCTCGCCGGCTCGCTGCCCGCCGCCACCGGCCGCACCATGCGCTTCACCGGCACCACGGTGCTGAAGGTGATCGACGGCAGGATCGTCGAGGAAATCGGCCTCGACGACGGCGTCACCGCCCTCACCCAGCTCGGCCTGATCAAGGCCGCCTGAGAAACTTCGCGCAATATCGAGGCTTCGGCCAGGCGGATTGGTGCCGCCTGGCCGTGCCGGTTACTGGGTTGGCGCCATCGCGTGCTCGCATGACACTTTGGGGTTCATGTCGGCGAACGTGCCGGTTGGGTTGCCTTTCCAGGCCCAGACATGCAGCTCGTAGAATTCACCCAGGCCATAGCGGTTGGGCGCGCTGTTGAAGTTGAACAGCTGCCCTTCGAGGGAGACCGGCCCCTTCGAGGTGATGTACTCGACCGCCACCAGCTTCAGCGTGCCGTCGGCCATCGGCTCGTACATCACCGCTTCGGGACGGGCGATGTCTACCTTGTCGACCTTCAGATACCCGCCATTGACATAGTGGATGCCCATGGCGCCGCCGGTGATGCCGCTGGCGCAGGGAATAGGCGCATAGCCTTCCGCCGTCGCGGCATTGACGTCGAGAAACCGGCTGTTGGCTGCCCGCACCTTCTCGGCCAGCGGACTGGCATCCGGCGCGCCCGCTGGCGCCTCCTGATGTGCCTGTGCGAAGGTCGTGCAGACGACCAGCATGGCCCCCGCCATGAGAAGCCCGTTGCGAAAGTTCGATTTCATATCCATTCCGTTCCTGTTGAAAAAGCACGGCTGGCCGGCCGCCGACAATACGGCGGCGCGACAGGCAAGCGCCGTGGCTGTTGTTGCGTGGAGATCCCGAAAACCCGGCGAATGCCGGTCATCCCTTCGGCAGATACGGGATCGTTCCGGCCAGATCGGTGTCGTCGATCAGCTGGAAACGGCTGTCGCTGCCGTCCTGGCGGGCCGAAACGAAAGGCGCATAGGCCGGATCGTTGGTGAAGGCGCGCGCCGCGGCTTCCGACGGGAAAGCCATCAGGGCGATCAGCGTCGTGTCGAGCGGCTTGCCTTCGAGCGTCTTCACATTGCCGCTGCGCGACAGATATTTGCCGCCATGCTTGTGGACGAGGTCGTGCACCGAGGCGGCATAGGCCGGGACCCATTTCGGATCCTTCATCTTGATGTCGGCGATAACGTAAGCAGTCATTGTGGTCTCCTGGTTGCGCGCACAGGGGTATCCCGTGCACCGGCCAAAGGGCTCGCATGGCAGGACCCACGCCAGCCAGTCCGCGATCTGTACTGGGCCGGTACAGTTTCTGTACTCGCCGCTTCAATCATGAAGGACTAATGTTCTCCCAAGGTTCGAGGGAGAGGCACAAGTCATGACCCAGCACGGATACAAGCAGTTCTGCCCGCTATCGATGGCCGCCGAGGTGCTGTGCACCCGCTGGACGATGGTGCTGATGCGCGAGCTCGTGGCGGGTTCGACCCGCTTCAACGACCTGCGCCGCGGCGTGCCCAAAATGTCGCCGACCCTTCTGTCGCAACGGCTGAAGGAGCTTGAACTGGCGGGGATCGTCGAGCGCAAGGAGGTCCAGGGAGAAAAAGGGATCTTCGACTACCGGCTGACCGAGGCCGGCTGCGATCTGCGCCCAGTCGTCGAGGCGATGGGGTTCTGGGGCCAGAAATGGGTCGAATCCCGCCTGTCCCTCAAGAACCTCGATCCGTCGCTGCTGATGTGGGACATGCGGCGCAACCTGAACCCCTCGCCGCTGCCGGAAGGACGCACGGTGATACAATTTTTGTATCAGGAACTCCCCGCCTCCAAACGCTCATGGTGGCTGATCGTCGAAAAGCACGGGGAAGTCGACCTGTGCTGGTACGATCCGGGCTTCGACGTCGACCTCTATGTCTCGACCGACCTGCACACGATGACGGCGATCTGGATGGGAGTGCTCACCGTCGAGAAGGCCGGCGCGAAGGTCACCCTGACCGGCGATCAGGCCATCGGCAGGAAGATGCAGGCCTGGCTCGGGCTCAGCCCGTTCGCGGTGGAACCCAAACGCGCGGCGTAGGAGCCAGTGCTGTCGTCAAGCGCGTGAAGAAGGCCTATTCGGTTGCCCGAGGCGATGATCCGATCACCTCGGCCGAAGCCTTTCGCGACAGGGTTGAACTATCGCATGTGCGAATGAATGGGTTCACCGGGATCGTGCCTGAATCGGGTAGTGCTTATCCTCGTAAGCCTCGATCAGGGTTGCGAGAACGTCGAAGCGATCGCCGTCGGGAGAGCCGATCTCCGGCTCATGCTCGAAGTATTTGGTGATTTCGGCGATCGCCCAATCGTAGTCGGCCTCGGTCTTAATGGGTCGAATGTCTTCCATCACACCTTCTCCGGATCAATCTTGTCATACTTTGCCGGAATTGGGGGGAAATTGGCTGTATCGCGGTTTGAAATCAGATCGTTGGCCAAAGCGCCCATTCAAGGCATCTCCTCTAGGTCGCTATGTAGTGCACCCGGCTACCGCTGGCGTAGACGGTGAAACACTTGTTGCCCAAGCGGTCGCTTTTGACAGTGAGCGAGGTGGTCGGGGAGCGTTTCGTGGCAATGGGGTCGTGACGGGTGGCAGATGGCTAGCAGCCAGCCGTCCGAGAAGCAGAACTAATTGCCCTTCCGCCAGGGACTTCTCCGGGATGGAATCCTCCCATCGGTCGGGTGTCCCGTGGCGTGGCGTACAATCTTCCAAACTCGCGCCATATCTCCCACCCATGCTTTCCGCTAAGCATCCAGCACTTTCGTCTATGCGGGCAAACCGGAATAGACGCCTTAGATATTTCGATTTCAAACTGCGACACTACTGGAAATTGTACAGCATTCCGATCGCCCCGCCTTAACGCCACGAACATCGAACAAGCTTCCCTTCCTGACACTTGTCAGGAAACGGGTGGCGAGGCCCGGCTTTTGGCGGCTTCAACGCGCTTATGTTCATCACCCTGGCCAAACATCTGCAACCCGCGCCGCTGCCGGCGGCCGACGATCCGCGCTGGGCGCGCATCGTCGCGCGCGACAAGTCGGCCGATGGCGCATTCTGGTATTCGGTGGCGACGACCGGTGTCTATTGCCGGCCGTCCTGTCCGTCGCGGCGCGCCAACCCCGCCAATGTCCAGTTGCACGACACTTTACAACAGGCGAAGGCGACCGGCTTTCGCCCATGCCGGCGATGCAATCCGGACGGCCCTTCGCTCGAGGCCGCCAATGCCGCGATGGTCGCCGATGCCTGCCGCAGGATCGAGCAGAGCGAGGTGGAACCCTCGCTCGCCGAACTGGCTGATGCCGCCGGCCGCAGCCCCGGCTATTTCCATCGCGTTTTCAAGGCGGTCACCGGGCTGACGCCGAAAGATTACGCGGCGGCCCGGCGTGCCGCCCGGGTCCGCCAGGGCCTGGAAGACGGCGTCAGCGTGACATCGGCGATCTACGATGCGGGCTTCAATTCGAGCGGGCGTTTCTACGAAAAATCGACCGGCATGCTCGGTATGACGCCGACGCGCTATCGCGCCGGCGGCGCCAACGAGGAGATCCGCTTCGCCGTTGGCGAAACCTCGCTCGGCACCATTCTCGTCGCCTCGAGCCGCAACGGCGTCGCCTCGATCCTGCTCGGCCAGGATCCCGACACGCTGGTGCGCGACCTGCAGGACCGTTTCCCCAAGGCGCGGCTGGTCGGCGGCGACAGCGACTACGAGGCGCTCGTCGCCCGCGTCGTCGGCTTCGTCGAGGCGCCGGCGCTCGGTCTCGACCTGCCGCTCGACCTACGCGGCACCGCGTTCCAGCAGCGCGTCTGGCAGGCCTTGCGGGGCATCCCGGCTGGCCGCACCGTCTCCTATGCCGAGATCGCCCAGCGTATTGGCGCGCCGAAGGCGACCCGCGCCATCGCCGCCGCCTGCGCCGCCAATCCCCTTGCGGTCGCCATCCCCTGCCACCGCGTGATCAGGAAGGACGGCGCCCTGTCGGGCTATGCCTGGGGCGCGGAGCGCAAACGCGCGCTGCTCGACCGCGAGGCCGGCGCGCCGGTGAAGGCAACCGACAGTGCCTGCCGGCCCTCGCGGGCCTGACGAGGACCCGGCAATGCGCGCGATGGCCAGGTCTTCCTCCACCGGTGCGAACAGCCAGATCGCCAACGGCGAGGCCGTCAACCGAGAGGACGCGAAGGCACTGGTGATGGATGCCATGGGAGAGCTGGTCGAGGATGGCCAGGCCGAATGGGGCCGCACCGCGACCGGCGAGTTCGAGCTGCGGTTGATGTCGGGTGAAGTGTTCGTGCTCGGCGAGGTGTCCGTCCGGCGTGTTGCGTAAATACACTCAGCACATACCCCGGCTCCCACCAGGCCCAGCGCCCGACATTTCAATTTGAAAGCAAGCACCGGAGTGAGGAACATCCGGCACATGGCTAGGGTTCAGGCACAACAAGGAGTGAAGGCAATGAACCACATGCAAGCCCATATGCCGGCGACAGCCGCCAGCGCCGCCCTCAACACCATCACCTATGCCGTCGGCCAATCCGCCCTTGGAGCCATCCTCGTGGCGCGCAGCCCCATCGGCGTCTGCGCCATCCTGATCGGCTCCGACGCCAATGCGCTGGACCTGGACCTCGCCGACCGCTTCCCCGGCAAAGTGCTGCTCGAAGACGAGCCTGGCTTGCGCGACGATCTCGCGGCGATAGCGCGCTTCATCGAAACGCCCAGCGCCGGTCTCGACCTGCCGCTCGACATGCGCCACGGCACGCCCTTCCAGCAGCGCGTGTGGGAGGCGCTGCGCACCATCCCGTGCGGCGCCACCACCACCTACACCGCCCTTGCCAGGCGCCTCGGCATGCCGGACGGCGCCCGCGCCGTGGCGACGGCCTGTGCCGCCAACGCCATCGCGCTCGGCATTCCCTGTCACCGCATGCTGCGCGCCGACGGCTCGCTGTCCGGCTACCGCTGGGGGATCGAACGCAAGCGCGCCTTGCTGGAAAGGGAGGCTGCGATATGAACGCCGACGCCAGGGTTGCACCATCGCTGGTCGAAGCCGCCGAGAGGCGCATCGCCGTCTACGACTGGCCGGCGCTCGCCGCCGAGCTCGACGGCTTCGGCTGCGCGGTGATGGAAAAGCTGCTCTCACCGCAAGAGTGCCGGCAGCTCGCCGGCCTCTACCCCCAGGAGCAGCATTTCCGCAGCCACGTCCACATGGCCAGGCACGGCTTCGGCAAGGGCGAATACCGTTATTTCCGCTATCCCTTGCCCGACCTCATCGGCGGCCTGCGCGGCGCGCTGTATCCGAGGCTTGCCGAGGTCGCCAACCGGTGGAACGAGCGCATGGGGATCGCCATGCGCTACCCCGGCACGCATGCCGCGTTTCTCGAACAATGCCATGCCGCCGGCCAGGCCAGGCCGACGCCGCTCTTGCTTCAATATGTACCTGGCGACTTCAACTGCCTGCACCAGGACCTCTACGGCGACCTCGCCTTCCCGCTGCAGGTGGCGATCCTGCTTTCAGAGCCCGGCGAGGATTTCACCGGCGGCGAATTCGCGCTGACCGAACAGCGGCCGCGCATGCAGAGCCGGGTCGAGGTGGTGCCGCTACGCCAGGGCGATGCGGTGGCTTTCGCCGTCCACAACCGGCCGGTGCAGGGAACGAAAGGCAATTATCGCGTCAATCTGCGCCACGGCGTCAGCCGCCTGCGCTCGGGCATGCGCCATACCGTCGGCATCATCTTTCATGATGCGAAGTAAGGTGCGAGCAGGAGTCCTCGCCGGCCTCGGCGGGTCATTTCGCCGGAGCGCAATTGCCGACATCCCGCGTGTTGGGCTTGCCAGCCTTCAAATCCGAAAGCTGGGGTATGGCATCGTCATGTCCCCCGGCATGGCTTTCGTAGACCTTGCGATTCAGTGGGACCTGCGCGCCTGCGGAGGTAAACCCAATCATCTTGGTGCTGCCCACATAGGCCATCCCCACGTGCATTTTGCAGAAGAACTTCTTCTCGCCACTGGAAACGAACCAGCCCAGACTACCCGAGGCACCTCGCGTCAGCTTGCTGGTCTTGTAGCCCGTGCTTTGCAGGTTGGAGTAAGATTCGGCGTTGGACGGAAAACCCGACCCCAGAAGAAACAAAGCCGCTGAAGCAGCCCCCATCCAATACGGCAATCTCCCGATGGCCATGCGCGCCGCTCCCTGTTTAGTCCGCGTCTATCCTGCTCCGAATACGGCCACGTTGCGCCTTTGGTGTCAAACCTCACATGGATGTTTTCGGAAGGTCTTCGACGCCCAGCTTCCTTATCCGTCGGCGGCCACCATCTCCAGGATCCAGGGACACGCATAATAATCGGCAATGCTTTTGATGACGCCGCCATCGGCACGGATTCGAACCAGATATGCCTGCCGCCAGGCCTCGCCATATTGCCTGTCGACAAGCAGCACCATCTCCCCTTCGAACACGCCCGGCCGCATGCGCCAGGGCAGCTCGCTGCGCTCATATTCGACGAAGTAGGGCGAAGCCGAGAGCAGGCCGTTGTAGCAATCCGAGACCCGCAGCCTGGCGTCGGCGCTGGTCAGCGCCCGTACGCCGTCCCAGTCCCTGGCGTTGAAGAGCGCGACATAGCGATCCAGCAGCCGCCCCAGTTCAGGATCGTGTGGCGGCGCCGCGACCAGTTGCGCGGGCAAGGCGGCGAGCTTGGCGCGGCCGCGATTGAGCGCCGACTTGACGCCGCCTGGTGTCGAGCCGACCAGGTCGGCGATCTCCTCCAGCGAATGGTCGAAGACATGCTTGAGCAGCACGCAGGCGCGTTCCTTCGGCGGCAGATGCACGACCAGCCGCTCGATGGCGCGGCCGGCGCCCGGGCCGGCCGGCTCCACCGGCAGCACGATGTCGTCGCCAGCATAGAAGGCTTCGGCCGCGTGCCGCGTGCGGCGGTTGCGTATGAAATCGATGCACCTGTTATGCGCGATGCGAAACAGCCACGGCCGCAGCGCCTGCGCATCGTCGAGCAGCTCGATCTTGCGATACGCCTCGAACAGCGCTTCCTGCATGATATCCTCGCCATCTAGCGCCGAGCCGGTCATGCGCGCGCAGTAGCGATGCAGCCTGGCGCGCAGATGCGAAACCGTCTCCAGGAAGGCGGCGTAGCGCAGGTCGAACACACGGTCGGGCTCCGGCCAGGCCCGCATGCCTTGTGTCGTGTCGGGAGATTTGCGGATCTGCTGGTTCATCGCGGCACATAGGTCAGGGTCACCACGCCATTTGCGAAGCGATTGATGTCGACCAGTTCGAGATCGACCGGTCCGACATCGTCGAAGGCGTGCTTGCCGTGCCCGACCCATGTCGGCACGATCGACAGATGATACTCGTCCACCAGCCCTGCGGAAAGCAAGGTGCGGTCGAGCTGCGACACGCCATATTTCAGGATGTCGCCGCCCGGCTGGCGCTTCAGTGCCGCGAGCGCCTCGGCGACGTCGCCTTCGATGAGCGCGGCATTCCACGACACCGTCTCCAGCGTCGTCGAAGCGACCAGCTTCTTCAGGCCGTTGATGCGGTCCATGTACGGCCCCTTGATCTCGGGCCAGCGCGCGAAGAACATCTCGTAGGTGACGCGGCCAAGCAGGAAGAACTCGACGTTCGAAAGCGCCTGCAAGGCATGGTCCACATTCTCTCCGACGAAGAAAGGCGAGGCCTAGGTCATCGGCCCCTCGACGACGCCATCCAGTGAGACGAAACTCGACACGATCAGCCGCCGCACGCTCACGCCGCCTTTTCGCTGGTCTTTTCACCGGCAGCCGGCAGTCCCATTCTCGGCCGTACCCAGGCGGCGAAGCGGGCAATGGCATCGTCGGCCTCCGGCGCCCGCCCCGCCATCATCTGGAAGGAATGCAGCATGCCGTCAAAGACATCGAGCCGCGTCTCGACGCCCGCCTGCCTCGCCCGCTCGGCGAACATGAGGCTTTCGTCGACCAGCGTCTCATCGGCTCCAGCCTGCAGGAAGACGGGTGGAAAACCGGAGAGATCGGCGTAAAGCGGGCTGACCTCGGGATCGCGCCGATCGGCATTGCCGATGAATTTGGCCGCCAGCCAGTCGACGGCTTCCTTGGCAAAGGCCGGATCCTTTTCACGGTTGGTCTCGTAGCTGGCAGCGGTCATCGCCATGTCGAACCAGCCGGAGATGATCAGCGCGGCGACCGGCAGCGGCCGTCCCTGCGCACGCAGCCGCTGCAGGACGCCATAGGTCAGCACCGCGCCGCAGGAGTCGCCGGCGATCACGACACGTCCGGGGTCGAAGCCCTGGTCGGCGAGCCAGTTCCAGGCCGACATCGCCGCCTTGAGCTGGGCCGGGTGCTTGGCCTGATGCGCCAGCGGATAGTCGTAGAGCAGCGCCCGGCAGCCCACGGCCTTGGCGAGATGGCCGACCATCTTGCGGTGGGTGTAGATCGAGCCGCCGATGAAGCCGCCGCCATGCGCATAAAGCAGCACCCGCTGCTCGTCGGCGCCTTTGGGCACGACCCACATCGCCGCCACGCCGCCGGCATCGACCTCGATATAGTCGACGCCGCGCGGCTCGCCGGTCAGCGCCGTCCAGTGGATATCGTTGTGGTCGATGATCGCCTGCGGGCTGGTCAGCTTGCCCGCATTGGCCGCGATCGCGGCGTAATGGTTCCTGTTTGCCTCGCTCTCGATGCTCGCCATGATATTCTCCCGGGGTTGCGGGTCGCGGAAGGCGCGACCTTCGGAAGGCAGAGACGTACGGGCAGGCAAAAAGGATACGTGGCGGTGGGCGCTTTTTTGCGGACGCGCTTTAGCCTCCGCCAAATATGGCAGCATGCCGCCGGGCGAATTCAACGAACGGCGTCGGCCGCACGCCGAACATCTCATGCGTCGCCAGATGCACGCGCGATTTCGGCCGCCGCAGCCGCTCGGCCAGTTGCTCGTCCAGCGCATCGGCGAAGGTGAGAGAAATGCCGCTGGCCAGCAGATTGCGCCGGCGCTCCTGCGGGCTGATATCGACATAGCGGACCGGCTTGCCGATCGCCTGCGAAATCCGCGCCGCGATGTCGCTCATGGTCAGCGCCTCAGGTCCGGTCATGTCAAGGCTCTCGCCTTCGTGGCCACTGTCGCGCAGCAGACGGACGGCGACCTTGGCGATGTCCTCGACATCGACCGGCGACAGCTCGGTGTCACCAAGCGCCAGATGGAAGGCGCCTTCGGCGGCAATGGTCGGCGCGTCGCGCAAATAGACCTGCATGAACTGGCTGGGGCGAAGGTGGGTCCACGCCATTCCGGCGGCTTCGAGATAGCGCTCGATGTCCTCATGCATGCGCGTGAAGCGGAACTTCGTCGCGTCATAGCCGATGTTGGATTCGGCACCGGAAAACTTCACCACATGCGCGACGCCGGCCTGCCTGCAGGCGTCGATGAAACGGCACTGCGTCTCGACCATGTCTTGCGCCGCGGTCGAAATCATCAGCACGCGATCGATGCCGTCGAGTGCCGCGCCAAGCGTCTCCGCCTGGTTCATATCGCCCTCGACCAGTTCGACGCCGGCCAGTCCGCCGAGCCCTGCCGCCGATGCCCGGTCCAGATCGCGAACCAGCGCCCTCACTTGATGCTTCTGCCGCGCGAACTCGCGCACGATTGCCTTGCCGTTCAGGCCGGTGGCGCCTGTCACCAGGATCATGGTCTGTCTCTCCATTCAGCGTTGATGCGGCCGCCCTTCAGACGACCGCACCTTGAAGACGAAGAGAAGCGGGCAAAGGATTCCGGCCAAACGGCTTTTTATCGGCGCGAGGCTATGCGCCGATCAGCCTGCCGGCGCGTAGCGGCTGACCACCATGCCGCAGGCATAGGCCTTCGAACCGAGCAGCCGCAGGTTTCGGAACCCGCCCTGGTCAAAGATGCGGCGGCCCGCGCCCAGCACGGCAGGATTGACGAACAGCTGCAACTCGTCGACCAGCCCTGCCGCGATCAGCGCCGAGGCGAAGCTGGCGCCGCCGAAGACGGCCATGTCGCCGCCCTCGCCCGCCTTCAATGCGTTGACCTCGCGCGACAGGTCGCCGCTTACCACCGTCGTACGCTCCCATCGCGAGGCCTCGAGCCTGTCGCTCGGCACCACCTTGCGCGCCTCGACGACACGCCGGGCGAAGGCATAGAACGGATCGGCCGGATATTTCCTCGCCGCATTGCCCCAATGGGTGAGATAGCCCTCCTCGGCCATCTTGCGGCTGAGCAGGATGGTGTCGATGCCGGCGAACACGGCGTTGAAATCGCGCTTCAGTTCGGCGTCCCAGCCATTGTCGTCGCCCCATTCCCAGAGTTGCCATGGGTGGTCAGCATCGGCGCCGACGAAACCGTCGACCGACATCTGCATCTGCAGGATGAGCTTCTTCATCAGGTTGTCCTCGTCAGGTTTGGCCGGAAACGATTTACTTTCGGAACCATTTGACCCGCGCGAAAAATGATGTCAATAGTAAAGTGATTTAAAAATGGAACCATAGGGAATGTCGACGCGCGAAAGATCCGGTTGCCCGATCAACCTGTCGCTGGAACTGCTCGGCGACCGCTGGACGCTGCTCATCATCCGCGACCTGATCTTCGCCGGCAAAAGGCATTTTCGCGAGTTCCTGCAATCCGATGAAGGCATCTCCTCGCGCACATTGGCGGAGCGGCTGCAGACACTGCAGGATGAAGGCATCATCACCCGCAGCGGCGACCCGAGCCACGGGTTGAAGGCAATCTACCGGCTGACCGAGGCCGGCATCGACCTCTTGCCGGTGCTGGCCACGCTCGGCGCCTGGGGCAGCAAGCACCGCAAGGCCGATGACAAGCGGGCCCGCATCGCCGACGAACTGGCGGCCGGCGGTGAGCCGGCGCTGGAGCGAATGAAGGCAACGCTGCGGGCGGAGCATATTGTCTAGGCTCCGCCTCGCCTGTGGGCAAGGGACGAGCCCTCGGCGCTTCGCATTGACAAAGATCCGCATTTGTTCTCTATATGTTCTTATCTATCAGCAATCGCGGATGAGCGGAACAGGATGGAAACGACGGCCACCATCCTGCATGCCGATCTCGACGCCTTCTATGCCTCGGTCGAGCAGTTGCTGGACCCGGCATTGCGCGGCAAGCCGATCGCGGTTGGCGGCGGCGTGGTGCTCGCTGCCTCCTATGAGGCCCGTGCCTTCGGCGTGCGCGGCGGCATGCCGGGGCGCAAGGCGCGCGAGCTTTGCCCGCAATTGACCTTCGTCGGCGGTAATTTCAGCCACTACCAGCGGCTGGGCGATGCGGCGATCAAGGTGCTCGACGATTTCACGCCGGTGGTCGAGCGCATCTCCATCGACGAGGCCTTTGCCGATGTCGCCGGCTGCACTCATCTGTTCGGCTCCCCCCGGGAGATCGCGACGGCGATCCGCCGCCGTGTGCGGGCAGAACTCGGTCTGCCGATCTCGATCGGCGTGGCGCGCACCAAGCATCTGGCCAAGATCGCCTCGCAGGTCGCCAAGCCCGACGGGCTGGTGGTGGTCGACCCCGGTACCGAGCTTGCCTTCCTGCACGACTTGCCGGTCTCGCTGATGTGGGGCGTCGGACCGGCAACCAGGGCGCGGCTGGCCGAGATCGGCGTCGAGACCATCGGCGAACTGGCCCGAACGCACAGCGGCGCGCTGACGCGGCTGCTTGGCCCCGCAGCCGGCGAAAAGCTCGCGGCCCTGTCGTGGAACCGCGATCCGCGCAAGCTGGAGACGAAGCGCCGGGCGCACTCGGCCGGCGCGCAGTCGGCGCTCGGGCAAAAACCGGCCGTTGCGCGGGTGATCGTGCCGACACTGCTGCATCTGGCCGACCGCGTCGCCAGCCGGCTGCGCGCCAGGAACCGCCCCGGCCGCACGGTGACGGTGCGCGTGCGCTTTGCCGATCTCAGCGCCGTTACGCGCTCGATCACGCTGGAGCAGCCGATCTCGGCGACCATCATGCTGGCCGAGATCGCGGGGGATTTGGTGCGCGGCGTGCTCGTCGATCATCCACGGGAGAAGACGATCTCGCTACTGGCGATCTCGGTCTCGCATCTGGAGGAGAGCGTCGAGCTGCAGCTTGACCTGCCGCTCGGCCTCGCCGACGAGAAGCGCCGCCCGGGCAGCCAAAAAGGGCTCGCCCGTTTCGGCGCCGACCGCGCCATCGACAAGATCCGCGAGCGCTTCGGCAAGCAGGCGGTCGGCTACGGCACGGTGGCGCTGGAGGCGGCGCGCTCGGTGCCCGATGAATTCAGGGAGTTGGCGGAAAAGGAACTGTGAGCGGAGGAGCCTCAGCCCCTCGCCGCTACTTTCCGGTTCAACGTCCGGAGCTAACCGGCGCGGCGGTCACGGCGGACAGCAATTCGCGCTTCACCAGCACCGGCTTTTGATAGATTTTCTTCACGGCAATTCCCCAAGCCCGAGCGGCTGGTGCAGTAACATCCAGCAGGCATGGCTTGTCAAGAACGCGAAATTGGGTAGCAGGTCAGTTTGCAGATCGCGGACATCGTTGCAATGATCGAAGCTATGTATGTCGCCCGGAAGTGTTTTCGGTTCCGGGACAACGACATGCATAAAATCAGAAGCTTACAGCAGATCGGGCGAATCCTATCCGCCGCGACATGCTGTAAGGAGCGGAGACGCTGATCGTTAGCGGGTCTTATAAGGAGAGCTGCCGCGTGACTGTCCTTGACAAGGCAAAGCAGTGGGCGAGGGCCATCAAGCGCGATGTGGTGGCCTTGTGGCTGGCCGCCCGCGACCCTCGCGTTCCCTGGTACGCCAAAGTTGCCGCCGGGGCAGTCGCCGCCTACGCGCTCAGTCCTATCGATCTGATACCCGATTTCATTCCCATACTTGGATATTTGGACGATCTGATCATCGTACCACTCGGCATCCTGCTTGCGGTGAAGTTGATCCCCGCCGATCTGATGGCGGAGTTTCGCGCGGAGGCCATTCGCCGATCCAAACCGACCAGCCGCGGCGGTCTCGCATTCATCGTCGGAATTTGGGTTCTGACGGCCGCCGCGCTCATCTGGTTATTCTGGCCAGGGCGCTCGGCCTAGATTTTATCGCTCGACCGCCCGCGGACCACAAACGATGTTGGTGACCTGTCGAAAGACCCACCTCAAAGCCGCGCGGTGCCGAAAACCCGATCCCAGAATATCGACGTCACGCCGAAATTGGCGTTGTCGTCGAGATGGTGGTGCACCGCGTGGCGGCGCTTGAGCGTATAGAGATAGCTCGGATGGGTCGGATGCCAGTGATGGATCATGTGGTGGACGCTGACGTACCAGAGATAGCCCAGCATCAACCCGCAGCTCACCGCGCTGGCGGTCGCGAAATCCGACACCATCCAGACAGGCAGGAACGCCACCAGAGCATGCACGCCCAGGCTGAGCCAGGTGGGCGTGCCCACCGGACTGCGCTCCTCGACATGGTGACGGTCATGCAGGTCCCGGATCCAGGGGACGTGGTGCAGCACGAACCGGTGCAGGACGTATTCGATCAGCGTCCACAGGCCAAGGCACATCAGCGCCGTGCCGATCCAGTCCGGCGCGCTTTCCTCTCCGACCTCGATCAACCCGGCCACGCCCAATATGGCAATCACCAGGGGATAGACCACGAAGTCGCTGTAGTAGCCGATCAGACCCAGCTGCATTCGGACGCCTCACCTGACTTTCGACGCCGCCCCAAAAACGATGCTATCAGATTGCCGGACTCGCGCATGAGGTGCAATGCAGATGCGACTGACATAGCGTCGCAATTTCCCGGTGCAAGGGCGGAAATGATCGACGCGGGATCGGCCGGCTTCGCACCTCTGCCGCAAACGGACATGCAAACATGGCAAAACGCAGCGCGGGCCTGCTGATCCATCGCCGTAGCGGGGGTGACATCCAGGTGCTGCTGGTGCATCCCGGCGGCCCGTTCTGGGCGAAGAAGGACGATGGCGCCTGGTCGATCCCGAAGGGCCTTGTCGACGAGGGTGAGGACCAACTGGCGGCGGCACGACGCGAGACCGAGGAAGAGCTCGGCGTGAAGGTCGAAGGCCCCTTCTCGCGCCTTGGCGACTACCGGCAACCGGGCGGAAAGACTGTCACCGCCTGGTCCGTCGAGGCCGACATCGATGTGGCCGCCATCAGGAGCAACATTTTCACCATGGAATGGCCGCCGCGATCCGGAAGGATGAAGGAATTCCCGGAGGTCGACAGAGCCGGCTGGTTCACATTGGCTGAAGCCGAGGTGAAGATGCTTGCGGGGCAACGCCCGATGGTGGTGGACTTGGCGGAACGGCTGGGGGCGGCATGATGCGGTCGCGATAAGCTGCCAACCACCCCTACAGCATGTCGCGGCGAATAGGATTCGCCCGACCTGCTGTAAGCTTCTGATTTTATGCATGTCGTTGTCCCGAAACCGAGGACACTTCCGGGCGACATGCATTAGGAGCGGGGAGATTGGCTGTCGTTCCTCAAACGTCGTCGTCGTCCACGCCGCATCCCAGTGCGCCATCGGCATGCGCGATACGTACCGGCGTAAGTGGCGCCGGGCACCGCATCTGCGATGACCGCGCCAGTTACCCCTGCCAGTTGCGACACATCGCAAGGCCCTGGGATTGACGTGCACGCCCGCTCACTGCAATCTACGTTAACCAGCTGTTTACCATGCCGCGGCTGAGATTGGGGGACAGTTGGAACCGTTCTTGGACACGAACCTCCTGAATTGGGACGATCGGGCCGAACTGCACGCGACCGACAGAACCGGCAGCTATCGTATCGAGAACGTGCTGGCTGGTGGATCCAATCTCTATGAGCTGGAAACGCGCGAGATCGGTGACTTATTCGGCAAGGACATCGTCCATCTGCAGTGCCACATCGGGCTCGACACGATCAGCCTCAGGAATCTTGGCGCCGGCAGTGTGACCGGCCTGGACTTTTCACCAAGGGCGATCACCGCGGCGCGAGTTTTCGCCTCCAAGGCGGGCAGCGACGTTCGCTTCGTCGAAGCGCCGCTGTACGAGGCTGTCGAAGCGCTCGACCGGACCTATGACATCGTCTACGTTACCTGGGGATCGGTGAACTGGCTTGACGATGTCTTCCGTTGGGCCCGGGTGGTTGCCGATCTTCTGCGGCCCGGCGGCCGGCTCTATATGGCCGAGGGCCATCCCTTGATGTTCCAGTGCAATCGCAAGGCTGCTGCGCTCGAATTGAAGGACGATTGGCGAACGCCGGTAGCGCGACCTCTCGTCTGGAACGAAGAGCTGACCTACACCGGCGATGAGCGCACCTTGAAGCATCCTCGCTACTATGAATGGATTCATCCGATCAGCGACGTGGTGAACGCCTTGATCGCTGCGGGCCTGACGCTTGATTTCCTCAATGAGCACGACACAGTTTCCTGGCAGCACTTTTCATTCGCGGTAAGGGCCGGCAAGGATATGTACGGCCTGCCGGAAAACGCCCCCAAGATTCCAATGGCCTATTCAATCGGGGCAACCAAGCGCGGCGTCGGAACGTATCGGATCGCCCAGAAGAAAGTCGATAGCCACTAGTTTCGCCATGTGGCGAAATCTGGTGCGGTCCGCGCGCGGTGTCCGAAGGCGCAAAAATTTTAAGGACTGTGAAGGCTAAAATTAAGTTATAGCGAACTAATATTCCCTTGATGAGGCTTCAAAGAGCCTGACTAACACAGGGAATCTTGTTTTATTGGCTGTTTTCGCCGACATGTCCGGCCGCATGAAGGGGGCCGTCTTTTCCCCGGCGAGGATTCCGGTGGCGATCGCGGTTGTGGTCATTGCCGTTTGCGCGGCGTTCGCTGACCATCAAAACAAAGTCGTTGCGGACCAGGCCGCCCGCGCGGATGTCCTCGCCGAAGTCAATGTCGTTCGCGCCAGGCTCGAAGGGAACATCAACGGCAACCTCCAGCTGGCGCGAGGACTGGTCGCGGCAGTCACGACCGAACCCTACATGGGGCAGCAACGTTTCGCTGAGCTTGCCAGCAGATTGTTCAACGAAGAGTCTCAACTTCGCAATATTGCCGGCGCGCCCGACCTGGTCATTTCCTTGATGTACCCGATGGCCGGCAACGAGAAAGCCATTGGTCTCGATTACCGCAAGAACGACCAGCAGCGTGCGGCTGCCTTGCGTGCGCGTGACGAGCGCAAGCTTGTTCTCGCGGGCCCGGTCGATCTGCAGCAGGGAGGACAGGGCTTCATCGGCCGGTTTCCGGTATTCGTAAAGAGTGCGGGAAATACCGACCGGTTCTGGGGAATCGTTTCCGCGGTCGTCGACGTGCAACGCCTCTACCAGGCGAGCGGACTGCTCGACAAGAATCTCGGGATTGAGGTCGCGCTCATCGGCAATGACGCCCCCGGCGCGAAGGGAGTCCGGTTCTTCGGTGACGAACGTGTCGTCAAAGGCGATCCGGTGACGGTCGACATTCTTGTCCCGTCAGGCTCCTGGCGGATCGCGGCGATTCCCAAGGGCGGTTGGCCCGCCACGCCCGCCAACGCCTGGCGGCTCCGGGCGATCATGGCGGCGGCAGCGGCACTGATTTTGTTTCCCTTCCTGGCGGCCGGCCGCCTGATCAATGAAAGGCAGCGAAACTACTGGGAACTAAATCGGCTGTCGCGACGGCTGGAACTTGCCCTGGAGGCCTCGGCCATTGGCGTTTGGGAACACGACCTCGAAACCAACCATCTTGCCTGGGACGACCGCGTCAACGAAATATATGGCAGGGAGGCTGATGGCGGACCGCGCGGATATACCGACTGGGCCGGGGCCATTCATCCCGACGATCTGCCTCAGGCGCTTACAGACTTCGACAATGCCGTGACCGGGCGAGGCACATATTCATCGGAATACCGGGTTGTTCGTCCAGACGGCGAAATTCGCCATGTCCGGTCCAGGGCGATCTTTTACGAGACCGCGAACAATTCACCGCGAATGGTGGGGGCCGAATGGGACGTGACGTCAGATGTAATGCTGAACACCGATCTGGTTCGCGCAAAACAGCTGGCCGAGTCGAAAAATGCGGAACTCGAAGCTGCCAAGGCGCGCACAGAACATGTCGCCATGCACGATTCGCTGACGGATTTGCCCAATCGGCGCTACCTGGACCAGGTGCTGAATGATTACGCGGCAAAGGCCAGGCTGAACGGCGGCCATGCCGCACTGCTTCACGTCGATTTGGACCGCTTCAAGCACATCAACGATACGCTCGGCCACGCGGCGGGCGACGCGATGCTGGTGCATGCCGCATCCGTTCTCAAGTCCAACGTCGGCGATCGAGGTTTCGTCGCTCGGGTTGGAGGAGACGAATTCGTAGTGCTCTGCACGGTAGGCGGTGAAGATGCCCAGGCGGCCGCGCTTGCGGACCGCATTATCGAAGAGATGCGCAGGCCCGTTTATTACCACGGTCACCAGTGCCGTTTTGGCGTCAGCGTCGGAATTGCAATCGACGATGGTACGGGCGCCGAAACCAGACAGTTGCTGGTAAATGCCGATATCGCCCTTTACCGGGCAAAGAGACGTGGCCGCAACCGGTTTGAATTCTTCACTGGCGAGTTGCAAAGCGAAATCGTCAACACGAAGAGAATTGCCGACGAAATTCTCGCCGGCCTCGAACAAAATCAATTCATCGCGTTCTACCAGCCTCAATTTAGCGCCAGGACGCAGGAGATCGTGGGAGTTGAAGCGCTGGCTCGGTGGAACCACCCTGAGAAGGGTATTCTGACACCCGACGTTTTCCTGAAGACCGCCGAAGAACTGAACGTCGTCTCGATAATAGACCAGAAAATCCTCCAGCAATCGCTTTTGGATTTCGAAGCATGGTCCGCGCAGAAGATTGGCGTTCCGCGCGTGTCAGTCAACGTTTCGGCACGGCGCCTTCACGATGAGCAACTCATAGCGAGTTTGCGAGATCTCGACATCAGGAAGGGAACGTTTTCCTTTGAGCTCGTCGAATCCATCTTCCTCGACGACAACGATGACCTGGTCACGTGGAACCTCGAGCAGATCAAGCAACTCGGTATCGACATCGAGATCGACGATTTCGGCACCGGCTACGCCTCAATCGTCAGTCTGCTCAAATTGCAGCCTCGCCGCCTGAAGATAGACCGCCAGTTGGTCGATCCAATCGTGAATTCACCCCAGCAGAGGCAAGTCGTGTCTTCGATCATCGAAATCGGCAAATCCCTCGGCATCGAGATCGTAGCAGAGGGTGTCGAGACGATGGAGCACGCCCGTCTGCTTAAAGCGCTTGGCTGCGACATTCTGCAAGGCTACGCCTTCGCGCAGCCCTTGGATTCCGACGGGCTGAGCAGATTCGTTCGATCTCGTCGGTTGTCCGTCGCCGGCTGATTCCGTTCGAATTCCCAATGCATGTCGCCCGGAAGTGTCCTCGGTTCCGGGATAACGACATGCATAAAATCAGAAGCTTACAGCAGGTCGGGCGAATCCTATTCGCCGCGACATGCTGTAGGCTTGGCGTGACCTCACCTGAACAGGGCAGCCGTCCACGCTCCACCCGCCGCGTTCGACGCCACCGCCGCGGCGACGAACTTCACGCCGCGCGCGCCGTCGACCACGTCGGGCACCTGCGCCGCGCGGGCTGGATCGACCGCGCCTCCCGAGCGGTGGGCGCGGATGATGTCGGCGGCGTCGCGATAGAAATTGGCGAAGGCCTCGATATAGCCTTCCGGATGTGCCGCCGGCATGCGCGACACGCGGCGGGCTTCAGCCGTCGAGCCATGGCCGCCGCGCACCAGCGTGCGGGTTTCCTCGCCATGGACGGAAAAGCGCAGTTCCTCCGGCCGCGCGCCCGACCATTCGAGCCCGGCTCTGTCGCCATAGATGCGCACGGAGAGATCGTTGTAGTGGCCGGGCGATGTCTGGCTGGCCAGGATCGTACCGCGCGCGCCATCGGTCCAGCGCACCAGCACATGCGCATTGTCATCGAGCCGGCGTCCGGGCACGGCGGTGAACAGGTCGGCCGACACAGCCTCGGCCTCGCGGCCGGAAATGAAGCTTGCCAGGTTGAAGGCGTGCACGCCAATGTCGGCCAGCACCGCCGACTGCCCTGCCCTCGCCGGATCGGTGCGCCACTCCGCCTGCTTCTGGCCGTCGGCGTCGATCGGCTTGGTCAGCCAGTCCTGGATGTAGGCCCCATGCACCGACACGATCCGGCCGAGCTCGCCCGTCATCACCATTTCGCGCGCCTGGCGCACCATGGCGTAGCCGGTGTTGTTGAGCGTGACGACGAAGCGGCGCTTTTTCGCCTTCGCGAGCGTCACCAGCGCTTCGGCGTCACCGAGCGTCGTCGACAGCGGCTTGTCGCAGATCACGTCGATGCCGGCTTCGAGAAAGGCGGTGGCGATCGGCGCGTGCAGATGGTTGGGCGTGACGATGACGACCGCCTCGATGCCATCCGGCCGCGCGGCTTCGGCCTTTGCCATGGCGCGGTAGTCGGCATAGCTGCGCTCCGGCGCGATGCCGATCTCGGCGGCCGAGGCGGCGGCGTTGTCCGGATCGGACGATAGCGCGCCGGCGACCAGCGCGATCTGGTCATCGAGGCGCATGGCCAGCCGATGCACGGCGCCGATGAAGGCATTGCGGCCGCCGCCGACCATGCCGACCCGCAGACGCTGGCGCGTCGATCCATCCGATGTTGCGTAGACCATGTTTTCTCCTCAGGGCCTGACTGTTTTAAGGGGCTGAATCCCGATGTCGAGTTCTACGGCGCCCTCGTAGAGCGCCAACTTTGAACCGTTTACATCCCTCGCTAAGACATCCAAGCGAACACAATTTCCAATTTCCATATTGTAAAACGATCGTATCGCGCTAGCCTGAATTCATGAGCGGGGCGAGAAAACCGTCCGGACGATCCGGCGAGGCGGCGACGCGCAAGCGCGGGCGTTCGCTGGCGGCGCTTGGCTATATGCAGCCGCGAAACTATGAGGAGCTACGCGCGGTGCTGTCCTCCGGCACGGTGCATTTTCCCAAGCGCCTGCGCCAGGTGGCGATTTTCCTGTGGCAGCATCCGAGCGAGGTGGCGCTCGGCACCATCGCCCAGGTGGCGGCACAGGCCGGCGTGCAGCCCTCGACGCTGGTGCGCTTTGCCCAGATCTTCGGCTATTCCGGCTTTTCCGATTTTCAGGGCCTGTTCAAGGACCACATCAAGGGATCCTGGCCGGAAGGCCGCGGCGAGCAGCGCGCCGAGGCCGAGCCCAACACCGCCCTGCATTTCCTGCACGGCATGGTCGGTGCCTCGCAGGCCTCGCTCGGCCGCATCGAAAGCGGCTTCGATGTCGAAAGCTTCGAGAAGATGGTGACGCTGCTGGCCGAGGCGGACCTGATCTACGTCATCGGCTCCAAGCGCGCCTTCCCCGTCACCACCTATCTGTCGCTGACGCTTTCGCAGCAAGGCGTGCGCAATGTGCTGGTCGACAATGTCGGCTCCTCCGCGCTCGACCAGGTCGGCTGCATTGGCGCCCGCGATGCCGTGCTGGCGGTGTCCTTCAGCCCCTACAATTCGATCACGCCGGACCTCGTCGCGGTGGCGCATGAGCGCGGCGCCCGTATCGTCACCATCACCGACAGCACGTTCTCGCCGCTGATCCGGCTCTCGGACAGCTGGCTGGAAGTGGTGGAATTCGACTTCGCCGGGTTCCGCTCGCTGGCCGCCTCGCTGGCGGTCGGCATGGCGCTGGTCCAAGGCGTCGCCGCGCGCCGCGGCACATGAGGCGTCGCTGGCACAATTGACTAGCGGGAATTATCGTTCCATATTCCAAAAAATAGAAACTTTGTTCCGGGAGGAGGAATGGAGACCAGGCTCGACGGCAAGGTGATACTGGTCACCGGGTCGACGCAAGGCATAGGCCGGGCGATCGCCGAAACGGCTGCGCGCTCCGGCGCTGAAGGCCTGGTGATTACCGGCCGCGACAAACTGCGCGGCGCCGAAGCAGCGGGAGCGATTTCAAGGTTGGGCGTTCCTACCGTGATCGTTCCGGCCGATCTCTCCGACCCTTCCGCCCCGGCACGATTGGTGGATTTTTGCGTTTCCCACTTCGGCCGCATCGACGGCCTGGTCAACGCCGCCGGCCTGACCGACCGCGCTTCCTTTCTCGACGCGACGCTGGACGACTGGGCGGCGCTGTTCGCGGTCAACGCGCGCGCGCCGTTCTTCCTGATGCAGGCCGCGATCACCGACATGAAGAAACGCGGCCAGCCCGGCGCGATCGTCAACATCCTGTCGATCAACGCTCATTGCGGCTCGCCGGAGTTGGCCGTCTATTCCGCCACCAAGGGCGCGCTGGCGACGCTGACCAAGAACGCCGCCAACGCCCACCGCTTCGACCGCATCCGCGTCAACGGCATCAATGTCGGCTGGACCGACACGCCGGCCGAGCGGGTGATGCAGGCCGAGACGCTGGGCAACGGCCCGGGCTGGCTCGACGCCGCCAATGCCGCGCAGCCCTTTGGCCGGCTGCTCGAGCCGGACGATATCGCCAACCTCGCCGTCTTCCTGCTTTCCGACGCGGCCGGGCCGATGACCGGCGCGGTGATCGACCAGGAGCAGGCGGTGATCGGGGCGAACCGGTGAGCAGCATCGAAACGCTCGGACCCAGGCTGCTGGAGCGGCTTCCCGCCGCCGTGCAAAGACCGTCCTATGACCGGGCGTCGCTGGCTCCGGGCATGGCCCATCTGGGCGTCGGCGCCTTCCACCGCTGCCACCAGGCCGAATTCACCGACGACCTGCTCTCGCTTAAGCTCGCGCGCTGGGGCATCGTCGGCATCAACATCCGCCCGCCCACCCTCGCCGACACGCTTGGCCGGCAAGGCGGCCTCTATACAAGGCTGATCCGCGAGAACGACCATGTCGAGGCGCGCGTCATCGGCAGCATTGTGAAAGTGGTCGACAGCCAAGCCACTCCTGGCCCGGCACTCGCCGCGCTCTCCTCACCCGAGATCGAACTGGTGACGATGACGGTGACGGAAAAAGGCTATTGCCACATCCCCTCGACCGGTGCGCTCGACCTCGGCCATCCCGACATCGTGCATGACCTCGCCAATCCGGACGCACCGCGCAGCGTGCCCGGTATCCTGACGCGAGCGCTGGAGCAGCGTAGGACCACACATGGCCAGAGGCTGACTCTGCTCTCCTGCGACAACATTCCAACCAACGGCCTCATCCTGGAAAATGTCGTGCGGAGCTTTGCCGAACGGCGCGGCAACGGGCTCGCCGACTGGATCGCGATCAATGCCGCCTTCCCCTGCGCCATGGTCGACCGCATCGCTCCGGCGGTGACACAGGACGATCTCGACAGCGTCGAGCAATGGTTCGGCTACCGCGATGCTGCCGTTGCCGTTGGCGAACCGTTCCGGCAATGGGTGATCGAGCAGAAATTCGCCGGCCGCATGCCAAGCTGGGACCTCGTCGGAGCAACCTTCGTCGATGACGTTACGCCCTTCGAGCATCTCAAGATGCGGGTGCTGAACGGGGCGCAAACGACGCTCGCCACGCTCGGTGTGCTGGCGGGGCTCGAACACACATTCGATGCCATCGCCGACCCGCTCCTTTCGGTCTTCGTCAGGCGCATGCTGGTCGAGCAAACGCTGCCGACGCTGATGCCGGTGCCTGGCATGGAGCCACTGGCTTATGTCGACCAGAGCCTCGGCCGCTTGCACAACACCGCCATCCGCCATCGCAACCACCAGATCGCCACCGATGGCTCGCAGAAGATCGTGCAGCGCCTGCTCAACCCCATCCGCGACCGGTTGAGCCGCGGCGCCAGCATCGGCCTGCTGTCGGTTCCGGTCGCCGGCTGGATGGCCTATCTGATCCTGGCCTCGTCCCGCTTCGGCAAACGCTGGCCGGTGTCCGATCCCTATGCCGGCAAGGTCGCCGCGATTGCCGACGAAATCGGACGCGATGCGCCGGCGCTGGCTTCCGCCATCCTGGCTATCGAAGGGATTTTCGATCCTGGCCTTGCCGCTAACGAAACCTTCCGCAGGGCGATCACTTCGGCGGTTGGCGAACTGCTGTCGGACGATCCGATGGCGGCCGTCCGTCACGGTCTCGGACAAGACGGGGTCGCGAGGTTGAAGCGATCCAAACAATCGGCATTATAGGCATCGATCGCGGGCTCGCGGTCAGGGAGGCATGATGAAACTTGGACTGCTCACCGCACCGTTGGCGGAGACGCCGCTTGGCGAGGTCGCCGGCTGGGCAAGCTCCGTCGGCTTCGAGGCGCTGGAAATCGCCTGCTGGCCGAAAACCTCCGGCGCCACCCGCCGCTATGCCGGCACCAGCCATATCGATGCCGACGGCACGTCGGCCTCGCAGGCAAAAGAGATTGCCGCCGCGCTGGCGGAAAAGAACATTTCCATCTCCGGCCTCGGCTACTACCCCAACCCGCTGCATCCCGATGCCGCTCACCGCGAGGCGGTCATCGGCCACCTGAAGAGGGTCATCGTGCTGGCCGCCAATATGGGCGTTCCCTTGGTTAACACCTTCTGCGGCGGCGATGCCTCGAAAGCCGTCGACGTCAACTGGCAGGATGCGCTGAAAATCTGGCCCGAGATCGTCGCGTTCGCGCGCGGCCATGGGATAAAACTCGCCTTCGAGAACTGCCCGATGATCTTCAGCTATGACGAGTGGCCAGGCGGCCACAACATCGCCTATTCGCCGCAGGTCTGGCGTCGCATTCTCGAAGCCTGGGGCGGCGAGGTCGGCATGAATTTCGACCCCTCGCATCTGGTCTGGCAGATGATCGACCAGGCGCGCTTCATCCGGGAATTCGGTCCCTACATGCTGCATGTCCACGCCAAGGACCTGATGATTGATCATGATGGTTTGTACGAGCGCGGAATCCTTTCGGCCGGGATAGGCTGGCAGGTGCCGCGCATGCCGGGGCTGGGCGATGTCGACTGGAGCGGCTTCTTCTCCGGCCTCTACCGCGCCGGATATGATGGATCGGTCATCATCGAGCACGAGGACAGGCGATTTGAAGGCAGCGACGAGCAGGTCAAGCGAGGGTTTCTGCTCGCCCGCGACGTGCTGCGTCCCTTCGTCAAATAACGGCAAGACGCACCACTTGACTCTGTTTGTGAGTGGCACGGCTTAACGGATTAGAACTGAACTGAAAAACAAATGTGGAGGAAGACTGAAATGAAGACATATATGACCATGGTTCCGCTGCTTGCCAGCGCGGCGCTGCTGGCCTCGGTGGGCATCTCGTCCGCTGCCGGCAAATACACGATCGGCATTTCCAACACCGTGCAGGGCAATGGCTGGCGCGAGGAGATGGTCTGCGCCATGAAGGCGCAGGCGCTCGCCTCCGGCGAAGTGACCAAGCTCAATATTGCCCATCGCAACACCGATGCCGCCGGCCAGCTCGAGGACATCCGCAACCTGATCAGCGCCAAGGTCGACGCCATCGTCGTCAACCCGGCCGATCCGGCCGGCATCAAGGCGGGCCTCGAGGAAGCCACCAAGGCCGGCATCGTCGTCGTCGCCGTCGACCAGGCGGTCACCGAACCGTCGGCCTACATCATTTCCAACGACCAGGAGCAGTATGCCTATCTCGGCGCCAAATGGCTGTTCCAGCAGATGGGCGGCAAGGGCGAGGTGTTTTACATGCGCGGCGCCGCCGGCGCATCGGCCGATAGCGATCGCGACAAAGGCTTCAAGAAGGCGCTGGCCGAATTCCCCGACGTGAAGGTCGCGCAGGAAGTCTTCACCGGCTGGCAGCAGGACCAGGCCAAGCAGCAGATGCTGTCGTTCCTGGCCACCGGCACGCCGTTCAACGGCGTGTGGACGTCGGGCATCGACAACGTCATCGTCGACGCGCTGGTCGAATCGCAGGCGCCGCTGGTGCCCGTGGTCGGCGCCGACAATGCCGGCTTCGTCGGCCAGCTGAGCTCGGTCAAGGGTCTCGTCGGCGCGGCGGTCACCAACCCCGGCTCGATCGGCGGTGCGGGCGTGACGCTCGCCCTGCAGATCCTCGACGGCAAAAAGCCGGCGCAGCAGACCGTGCTGGTCGACCCGCAGCTGTGGGACAACGCCACCGACGAAGGCAAGGCCAAGCTGAAAGCCGCCGCCGATCCGTCGCTCAGCCCCGAATGGCCTGTCTCGATCATGATCCCGGGGTGGACGACGTATACCAAGGACCAGATCGTGGCTTGCAAGGGCCCGGGCGAGTAAGCAGCGGTTTCGCTGACCACCGTCGGCGCTGCCCCTCACTGTCCTGCCGGACATCTCTCCCCGTGAACGGGGAGAGAGAAGCTGGCCGCAACGCCGGCGACAAGCCTCCTCTCCCCGTCTCTATACGGGGAGAGGATGCCGGCAGGCAGGTGAGGGGCGGCGCCGACATTCGCAGTTTACTTGAACACACAACCCCGAGAACCAAACAATTTGACCACCAACCCTATCCTCGACGCGTCGGGCGTCGCCAAGAACTATGGCGCGGTTGCCGCCTTGCGCAACGCGTCGCTCTCCGTCCTGCCTGGCGAGGTGCATGCGCTGATGGGCGCCAATGGCGCCGGTAAGTCGACGCTCGTGAAGATCCTGACCGGCGCCATCCATGCCAATGCCGGCCGCATCCTGATCCGTGGCGAGGCGCGCGACATACGCTCGCCCGCGGCCGCGCGCCGCGCCGGGCTGCTACCGGTCTACCAAGAGCCGTCGCTGATCCCGGACCTCGACGTGCTGTCCAATCTGCGGCTGACCGGCACGCCGGTCGAGCCGTTCCGCGCCTGGGTGCGCGAACTCGGCATTCCCGACCTCGATTTGCGCGACACCGCTCGTGACATTCCGCTGGCGGTGCTGCGCGTACTGGACCTTGCGCGCGCACTTGCCGTCGAGCCCGACGTGCTGCTGCTCGACGAGATGACGGCGGCACTGCCCGCCAACCTTGCCGAAAAAGTGCTGGAGGTGGTGCGCCGCCAGGGCGACGCCGGCCGCGCCGTGATCTTCATCTCCCACCGCTTCGTCGAAATTGCCGCCCTTTGCGACCGCGCCACGGTGTTGCGCGACGGCGCGACCGTCGGCGTCGTCGACATTGAACCGGGAGTCGAGGAAAAGATCGTCGAGCTGATGCTCGGCGACCGCATCGAAAAGGCCAAGGTCGCCGCCCGCGGCGCTGCCCAGAAGGCGGCGCCCGCCCCTGCCAGCCCGCGCATCGCAGTGCGAAACCTGAGCGTCGGCACCAAGCTCGGCGACGTCTCCTTCGATCTCGGCGATGGCGAGGTCGCCGGCGTCGTGGCACTGGAAGGCCAGGGCCAGGACGAGCTGTTCGCTGCCCTTGCCGGCTCGATCAGGCCATCGGGCGGCACCGTCGAGGTCGACGGCTATCAGGTGAAATTCGCCCACCCGATCGACGCCATCCGCGCCGGCATCGCCTATGTGCCCGGCGACCGGTCCGAGGCGCTCGCCATGAAGCGCTCGGTGCGCGAGAACATTGCGCTCCCCTTCAGCGCGGCACTGCGCAACTGGGGTCCGATTGCCATGCGCAAGGAACGCGCGACGGTGCAGAGCGCCATCCAGCGCCTGCAGATCGACACCCGCGCCCAGGGCGAGGTGCAGCGCCTATCCGGCGGCAACCAGCAGAAGGTAACCATCGCCCGCTGGATCGCCGCGGACGCCCGCACCATCCTGTGCTTCGACCCGACACGCGGCATCGATGTCGGCACCAAGCAGGAGATCTATCGTCTGCTGCGCGAACTTGCCGGACATGGCAAGTCGGTGCTGTTCTACACCTCTGAACTCGAAGAAGTGCAGCGCGTCTGCGACCGCGTCATCGTCATCTTCGGCGGCCGGCTGGTCGACATCTTCCCGGTCGAGGAAGCCGACGAACCAGCGCTGATGCGCGCCGCCTACGGCCTGCCGCGCGGCGCCAAGGCCGACATCGGCATCCTGGCCGATCCCCAGTCCCCGTCTTCGGGGACGATACCATGAGCCATTTCCTGCGCCGCCAGGGCTGGGTAACAGGCCTGTTCGCCCTGCTCATCGTTCTGTTCATCGCCACCAAGTTAATCCAGCCCGGCTATGGCAGCGGCGATTTCGGCTCGCTGGCGCGCGCGGTGCTGCCTTACGCCTTCGCCGTCGCTGCCCAGACCGTCGTCGTCATTGCCGGCGGCATCGACCTCTCGGTCGCCGCCATGATGGCGCTGACCAGCGTCACCGCGGCCTCGATGATGGCCGGCGCCAGCGAGGAATACGCGCTGATCGTGGTGCCTTTCGTGCTGGCCATGGCTCTTGTGCTGGGCGCGCTCAACGGCCTGCTCATCGTCGTCACCCGCGTGCCCGACATCGTCGTCACGCTGGCCATGCTGTTCGTGCTGCAAGGGGCGGCCCTACTGGTGCTCGGAGCGCCGGGCGGGGCGGCGGCCGAATGGCTGAAAGCGATGATCTCGGACACCGTGCCGATACCCGGCCTGCCTGATACGATCGACGCCTGGCTGCCCAAGGCGCTGCTGGTGCTGATCGTCTGCCTCTGCGCAATCTGGATTCCGCTGCGGCGCTCGCGCCTTGGCCTCTCCATCTACGCCATCGGTTCGAGCGAACTGGCGGCGTTCCGCAGTGGCGTACCCGTCGCCCGCACAAGGGTCATCGCCTACGCGCTGTCCGGGCTGTTCGCGGCCATGGGCGGGCTGGCGCTGACCATGAGCACCGGCATTGGCGCCCCCATCCCCGGCCCCTATCTGCTCGCCAGCGTCGCGGCGGTCGTGCTGGGCGGCGTGGCGCTCGGCGGTGGCAAGGGTGGCCTACTCGGCCCCATCGTCGCCGTCTTCGTGCTGCGCCTGGTGCGCACGGACCTTACCCTGCTCGCCATAGACCCCAACGTCACCGCCATCATCGAAGGCCTGATCATGGTCGCCGTGGTGATGTTCGGTGCGTTTATTACGATGCGGGGGCGGCAATGATGAGTGGACATGAATTGACGCGCAGCGCTCTACGGCGCCCCCCTCTGTCCTGCCGGACATCTCCCCCTCAAGGGGGGAGATTGGCAGCTTTGGCGCCTCGCTCATTCTTGCAACGCGGACAATTGGCGAAAGCCGTCACGACATCCAATCTCCCCACTAGAGGGGGAGATGGCCGGCAGGCCAGAGGGGGGCGCCGTAGAGCGCCACCCTTCCCCTGCAATGCCACCAAACCCACCCCGTCGCGAGCAGGAGCCGCCCCATGAGCAGCACCGCGATCACGCCCGTCCCCTTCGGCCGCCGCCTAAAACGCTTCATGGCCGACCGGCCGCTCATCCCGCTGGTCATCCTGCTCGTCATCCTGGTGTTGATCCTGCAGATCCTGCGGCCTGGCATCGTCAACGAGCGCTGGATCGCCAACACCATCAAATTCGCCATTCCGCTGGCGATCCTCGCCGGCTGCCAGACCATGACCATGCTGACCGGCGGCATCGACCTGTCGGTCGGCACGGTGGCGACGATGAGCGCCTTCATCATGGCGACGCAAGTGCTGAACCAGGACCCGGCGGTGGCGTTCCTGCTGGCGATGATGCCGGCGGTGCTGATCGGCCTCGTCAACGGCATCGGCGTCGGCGTCTTCCGCGTCCACCCGCTGATCATGACGCTGGGCACCAGCCTGATCGGCACCGGCTGCCTGCAGGTCTACCAGCGCACGGTGATCGCCTCGGGCGCCAAAATCCCCGACTTCCTCGCCTGGCTCGGCACCGGCGTCACCTATGGTTTCCCCAACGCCTTGCTGCTGTTCGTGCCGCTGGCGGCGCTCATCGTCTTCACGCTCGCCCGCACCGGCTTCGGCCGGCTGCTCTACGCCGTCGGCGACAATGAGCGCGCGGCGCGCCTCTCCGGCGTCCAGTACTGGCAGGTCATCACCGCGCTCTACATCACCTCCAGCGTGCTCGCCGGCATCACCGGGCTGCTCTATATCGGCCTGATCAAGGCGCCTTCGCTCTCGCTCGCCGAACCGCTGGTGCTGCCCTCGGTGGCGGCCGCCGTCATCGGCGGCACCTCCATCTTCGGCGGCCGCGGCGGCTACACCGGCACCATCATCGGCGCCCTGATCCTCACCGTGCTGACGACGCTGTTGACCATCCTGCAGATGCCTGAGGGCGCGAGAAGGATCTTGTTCGGGCTGATCGTGCTGTTCGTGACGGCGGCGTATTTGCGGATCGTCGAGGAGCGGTAGGCCGAGCGATACGTCCGGGCCGTTCGACATTGAGTGTGGTCGCCCCAGGCGACAAGGGAGGTGACTTCATGGAAAAGATCATCCTGGACTGCGACCCTGGGCATGATGACGCTATCGCCATTCTGCTGGCGGCAGGCAATCCACAGATCGACCTTCTCGGCATCACCTCGGTTTCGGGAAACCACAATGTCGAGAACACCACACACAATGCGCTGGCCGTATGCACCGCATACGGCATCAAGGTGCCGGTGGCGAAGGGCTCTCCCGGCCCGCTCATTGGCGACCAGGTGCTGGCCGTCGAAATCCACGGCGATACCGGGCTCGACGGCCCCGTCCTGCCACCCGCCTCGTTCGAGCTCGACAAGCGGCATGCCGTCGACTTCATCATCGACACGGTCATGGCGCATGAGCCGAAAACCATCACACTCGTGCCGGTCGGTCCCTACACCAACATCGCGCTCGCCATCCGCAAGGATCCAAGCATCATCGGGCGGGTGAAGCGGGTCGTCGCGATGGGTGGAGCCTTCACGCGCGGCAACATCACGCCTACGGCGGAGTTCAACATCTATGCCGACGCCGAGGCCGCCGACGTCGTGTTCCGCGCCGATTGGGACGTCACCATGGTCGGCCTCGACCTCACGCATCAGGCGCTGGCCACTCCGGACCTGCAAAACAGGGTGCGCGCCATCGGCGGCCCGATCGCCAGGTTCATCCTCGATATCTGGGAGTTCATAGCCACCACGCATGGTGGCCTCCTGCAGATCGAATATCCCGCCATCCATGATGCATGCTGCGTCGCGGCCATGATCGACCCGACCGTCTTCACCACCGAGAAGGCGGATATCCGCGTCGAAATCGCCGGCCGGTGGACCAAAGGCATGACGGTCTGCAATTTCGAGAAAATGGGCGGCATGCACCATTTCGGTGGCACGGCAAGCGAGCAAGTCGACTTCCGCCATACCGTGGCGATGAAGCTCGACCATTCGAAATTCTGCGACCTGATCGTCGATGCACTCGAGCGCCTGACCAAAAGCAAGGCATAACGCCTCGCGTTGCCAGCGCGCCCGGCGGAAAGCGGGCTATCGTTCTCACGTGAAGATTGTATTTGCCGTGCGAACCGCACGCCATTGTCAATCCGGAGAAACTCCAACTGAAAAAAGAACCCGCCCCGGCGTTAACCGAAGACGGGCGCTCTTCGGCTACCGATCTCCAACGGCCGAGTGCGTTCCACTGAGGCGATGCTATTGCGTCGATCTGCTCGGGGCGCTCGTGCCGAGGCAGGGCTTGTGCCGGGCAAGCTTTGCACTCTGGAGTTCGGCGAACTCAGTCTTTCTTCCACGCCGCCAGCAGCGGGCCTTTGCTTCCATAGACGGGGTCCTTGCCCGGACGACCTACCCTGGGGATCGTCACCACCGCCTTGGCGTGATCGGCGGCGGTCGTGCATTCGTCATAGGTGCCGGACGGCGGATAGGCGCCAACCACGAGAAAGTCGTCGGAGGCGAAGATGCGCTGGTGCCCGGTTCCGGCCGGAAGAACCGCGACATCGCCGGCCTTCAGCGCCAGCGTTCGTCCCTTCTTGCCGCCGAACCGGACTTTCGCGATACCGCGCGCCACGCCCAGCACTTCGTGGATGCGCGAATGGTAGTGGACATAGTCGTAGATGCCGTTGCGCCAACTGTCCCCCCATCCGTTGGCCGAGAAAAGCTCCTCCATGACGGTCGCGGGATCGAAGTCCACCGGCAGCGTGACGGCGCCGCGATAAACCACCAGCGGCCAGGACGGATGGTTGGGCACCAGCCCATCGTCCCCAAACCTGAACTCGTTCGATTTTCGTCGCCTGACAAGATCGGCCGCCTGTTGCCTGTCGGATCTTGCGGCACCGGTCACCTGTTCGGCTGCGTTCTTGATGCTTTGCAGGATGCTCATGACGTCGCCTCGTCTCGGGGAACCCAATGCTGACTTAACCTGCGTGGCCGTCGCTTGGTTCCCCGCAGGCTCAGCGCCCGCGAAGCCGGGAACCGATCGCCGCACACCAGACGGACCGGCTCATCATCCCATCGGAATGGCGGGCGGTCGACGGTGTCATCCAGTAAGGGTGGCGTTCTCGCACGGCTGGCCTTCACCGAAATCCGATAAGCGACCGCACCCGGCCGGTCTTGCAGGGTGCCCGCCTGATCAGCCCGAGGTTGAACGTTTCATGGCGCCCTCACAGCGCCAGACTTCCCCGCTCCGCCCCTTCGGCGTTGGGGTCGCCGGGCGCGGTTGCCCAGGCGAGTTCGACCAGCGTCACCGTGCGCCGGCCGGCGCCGTCGAGCTGGCAGACGATGAGGCCCTGCTCCTCGATATAGGTCAGCAGCCGCCGGGCGCGGCGCATGGAGTGCGAGCCATAGGCGCGGGCGATCGCGGCGTCGCTCGGGCACGGCCAGCCCTCCTTCGCCGCGCGCGCGATCATCATGAACACGCCCTGCATGTCCTCCGGCAGCAGCGAGGCGCGCACCGAAACATCCCGCCACGCATCATCCTCGGCCATCTCGGACCCCACCCCGGCGCGGGCGCGTGTCAGCATGCGCCGGAATTCCTGGAGATCTGGCACCACCGAAGCCAGCCCCTCGATGCGGCAGCGCACGACGAACTCCTGGTAGAGAACGCCGATGACGCGAAATCCCGCATCGGGCTCGACCAGGATGGCGCGCAGGATGCGGTCCATCCGCTCGCGCCGTTCGGCCAGATCCTCGGCGCTGATCGGCGGCTCGACCGGTTCGGGGCGGATGTCGCGCGGCGCCGATTTCGCCGCCATCAGTTGCTCCAGCAGGTCCGGCGACGCCACCCGGCGCGGCGCGCGCATCGTCTCCGGCGGCGGGGCGGCCAGGATGATGGCGCGGGCATCCTCGAGCGCCGCCTGCGGCAGCGGCATCAGCCTGGGCGTGCCGTTGCGCGGGCTGGTGTCGGTCGGGCCGATGCGAAGGCCGAGCGGGCGGCGCGACAGTGCCGGCCCCAGCGCCATGAACTGCCCGCGCTCCAGATCGCGAAAGGCCTCCGCCTGCCGCCGCTCCATGCCCAGGAGATCGGCGGCGCGCGCCATGTCGATATCGAGAAAGGTGCGGCCCATGAGGAAGTTGGAGGCTTCCGCCGCGACGTTCTTGGCGAGCTTGGCCAGCCGCTGCGTGGCGATGATGCCGGCGAGCCCCCGCTTGCGGCCACGGCACATCAGATTGGTCATGGCGCCGAGCGAGAGCTTGCGCGCCTCGTCCGACACCTCGCCGGCCACCGCCGGCGCGAACAGCTGCGCCTCGTCGACGACCACCAGCATCGGGTACCAGTGGTCGCGCGCGACCTCGAACAGCCCGCCGAGGAAGGCGGCGGCACGCCGCATCTGGTTCTCGGCATCGAGCCCTTCGAGGTTGAGCACGGTCGAAACACGATGGATGCGCGCCCGCTCGCCGGCCGCCTGCAGGCCGCGCTCGGTATGCTCCTCGGCATCGATCACCAGATGGCCGTAGCGTTCGCCCAGCGAAACGAAGTCGCCTTCCGGGTCGATGATGGTCTGCTGCACCCAGGGCGCGCTCTGTTCGAGCAGCCGTCGCAAGAGATGTGACTTGCCGGAGCCCGAATTGCCCTGCACCAGAAGGCGGGTCGCCAGCAACTCCTCGAGATCGAGGTTCGCCGGGGTGCCCGCCGTCGTGTTTCCCATCTCGATCGCAACGGTCATGCCAGACTCATCAACTCCTTCGCAGACGGGCTTACCAACCCGATCGCGGCCCGTCGAGCGGCGCGGAGCCTGCGATTCGCGTTGCGCACAGCCGATAGAACGATGACGTGGCCACGATGGACGACCGGAAACCGGCGGGCCGCCTGCCGTTTACAGCCGCGGCCCTGTGGATAGTAACCACCTGTTCACCATGGGCCGGTGTTCCAATTGCGGACACCAGGCATCCGCCTAACCTGACCCTGCATCGCGCCCCAATGTGATGCACCCAACGCCCCCAAATGGCGACCGGCGTCTTCAAGTTCTTCTGTGTATGCGCCGGTCGTCAGCACGTCACGTCATCGCATCCTGCCGTGATACCGGCGGCAACTGCGGTGCGGCTGGTGCAATCCGACAATCATACATGCCCCGCGGACCGGGCGGAACAAGCAGCCCCATCGAAACAGGATGGGCGTGCAAAGTTTGGGTTGACCGCCTCCGATGGCGAGGCGACACTTCATCCCACAGCAAGGCAGGAGGAAAAACGATGGATGAGCCCGACCGCTGGCGCCACATGTCCAGCGCGCCGAAAGACGGCAGCCGGATACTCGTTACGGTCCGCCCGTCCGAACAGGGGCCAGCGGAAGTCGACCTCGCCTACTGGTCACGCGCCGATCAGTTCGGTGACGAAGGCTGGCGTGCCTCCGATTCCTCGCCCGGCCGCGTCGTCGAATATGTCGAGCCGGAGCTGAAATGCTGGATGCCGATGCCCTCGGCCAATCTCAGCCGGGGCGCCTCGATGCCGGCGCCATGGGAAGGCGACGACGCGCAACAGCTGGACGGGTCGGGGATTTAGGGCGCCGAGGGCTATGGCGCCGATCTCCCCCCTCGTGGGGGAGATGTCCGGCAGGACAGAGGGGGGCGCCGTAGAGCGCCAACCTCAATCACAATCGAAACTGCCATGCCTCATACGCCATTGCCCCCACAAAACCGCGCAAACGCTCGATCGATGCGCAAGGTCATGACCGACGCGGAGTTGAAGCTCTGGAATGAACTTCGCGCGCATCGGCTGATGGGACTTGGCTTTCGAAGACAATTTCCGATTGCCGGCTATATCGCCGACTTTGCGTGCCCGCAGAAGAAGCTCGTCGTCGAACTCGATGGATCGCAGCACGGCGACGCAGAGCTTGCAGCGGTCGACACCTTCAGAACGAAGCGGCTGGAACAGGACGGCTGGACCGTGCTCCGGTTTTGGAATGACGATGTCATCCGCGACATCGACAATGTCTGCCAGCATATTGTCATTGTGGCGGGTTTGGGTGGTACTGACTGAGTGGCCGGCGGGACAGTGCCCCCCTCTGCCCTGCCGGGCATCTCCCCCACGAGGGGGGAGATTGGCAAGCTTCAACGCCAGCTCCTTTAAAACAAAAACGCTGCCGTCGCCGGGTTCGGCCCGTTACGGCCGTCGGCCGAATCCATGCCGCCGATCGTCTCCAGGTCCCGCGCATCCAGTTCGAAATCGAAGACGTCGAAATTGGCCGCGATACGGTCCTGGCGCACAGACTTCGGGATGACGATCAGCCCTTGCTGGAGATGCCAGCGGATCATCGTCTGCGCGGCGGACTTGCCGTGTTTGCGGGCAATGCCTGATATGGTCGGGTCGCTCAGCAAGCGGCCGCTGCCCAGCGGGCTCCAGCTTTCCGTATGGATGTCGTGCCGGGCGTGAAACTCCCTGAGCGCGCGCTGCTGGAAGCGCGGATGTAGCTCGATCTGGTTGACGACGGGTGTCACGCCCGTCTCGCCGATGATGCGTTCCAGATGATCAGGATTGAAATTCGAGACGCCGATCGACTTGATGCGGCCGGCCTGCTTCAGCTCGACGAGCGTCTTCCACGCCTCGACATATTTGTCCTGGCTGGGCACCGGCCAGTGGATCAGGAACAGGTCGAGCTGCTCGACGCCGAGCTTTTGCATCGTGTCGTCGAAGGCACGAAGCGCCGCATCGCGCTGGTGGGCGCCGTTGCGCAGCTTCGAGGTGATGAACAGCGCGCTTCGCGGCACGCCGGCGGCACGGATCGCCGCGCCGACCCCTTCCTCGTTCTGATAGCCCTCGGCGGTATCGATCAGCCGGTAACCGGCCTCGATCGCCCAGCCCACCACTTGCGCGGTGATGTCGTGATCGACCTGCCACACGCCAAGGCCAAGCTGGGGAATGGCGGCGCCGTCGTTCAACGTGATCTGTTCGGGCATGGTCTGGTCCTTTTGCGGGGATGGTCCAGCCTATCTAGGCTCGACATCGCGCAGCGGCCAGTCGGTGGGGGAAAATTCGTGTCCCTCACTTTGGTCGGCGCACCGCCCGCACCACGCCGGCGTTTCCGCTGCCGCAGAAGAGGCGGTCGCGGCCATCGGATTCCAGCCCCGAGACGCCCATGCCGGCAGGCATGTCGAGCTTCTCCAGAACCTTGCCTGTCCGTGGGTCGATGCGGCGCAGATCGCTTTCGTCGCCCTCCCAGGTGGCATGCCACAACTCGCCGTCGACCCAGGTCACCCCGGTGACGAAACGGTTGGATTCGATGGTGCGCAGGATCGCCCCGGTCTCGGGATCGATCTGGTGGATCTTGCGCTCCCGGTGCTGTCCGACCCAGAGCGCGCCCTCTGCCCAGGTGAGCCCGGAATCGCCGCCATTGCCGGGTGCCGGAATGGTGGAAAGCACCTCCCCCGTGTCGGGATCGATCTTCTGGATGCGGTCCTTGGCGAGCTGGAAGAAATGCCGGCCGTCATAGGCGGTGCCGGCATGTGCCGCGACATCGATCGAGCGCAACGCCTGACCGCTCTCCGGATCGAAGGCGTTCAGCCTGTCGCCCGAGGCAAACCAGACGTTCTTGCCGTCAAAGCTCACCCCGGCCACCGTATTGGCACCGGGAAAGGGTCCGTATTCCCTCAAAATTTCGGCCGCTGAATGTTTCATGTCTTGATCCTCGATGGTGGTCCTCATCGCTTCCTAGTCGTTCGGTAGCGGCGCCGGGAGTAACAAGGTGGTCGTGAAACCCGCCACCGGCGGCGTCATCCAGCGGCGCGCCCGGCCATGGCCGAAGGACTGCACCTTGCCGGCCTCGGCAAGTGGCTCGAGCGCCCGCTGCACGCTGCGCTGGCCGGTTCCAAGCGCCAGCGCCAGGGCCGAGCTCGACCAGGCCTCGCCGTCGGCCAGCAAGGCCAGCACGGCCGCGTGCCGCTCTTCGATCGGCCGCGCCAGCACCATCACCGCGCGCGCCTGGCGCGGCCCCAGCGTGAAGCCATGCTTGGTGGCGCTGATGCCGGCCAGTGCGCGAAGCTCGGCGCGCAGCCGCCCGATCTCGACGCGCAGGCGCGCGCGGTGCGATTCATCGGCATGCCTGCCGCCGAAGGCCCGCGCCACGAGTTCCCCCCGCGACACGTCCCCGGGCCAGGCTTCGGCGAGCGACCGTGCCAGCGAAAACAGCACCGGCCGGCTCGCCAGCGAGATCGTGACCCCGCTGCTGCGCACGGCGTAGCGGAAAGCATCGACGACCAGCGCCGGCGATCCCTGCAATGCCTCGACCTCTTCGAGCAGCAGCGGCTGCTCCCTGCCCTGCACGATCAGCCGCGCAGCGGGTGTCTCCAGCGCCAGCCATGCGCTGTCGACCTCCGCGATGAGGCCGGGAATGCCGGCCTTGCGGGCGGCATGGCGTGCCCACTCCAGCGCCGCGCGCGCCGGCCTGGTCCGCAGGCGCCGCATGGCGATGCCGGCGACGGCGAGCTCGTGCGCGGCTCTGGCCGCCGGCGGAAGCGGCGCCGGGTCGAGCCCGGCCAGCACATGTTCGGCCTCGTCGAGGCGGCCGATCAGCAGCAACCGCCGCACCTTGAGATGGCCGGCATGCGCCGCGTTCAACCGGTCGCCATGCTTTTCCAGCGTCGTGCGGGCCGCGTCGAGCGCCTTGGCCGGCCAACCGAGATCACGCGAGACCAGCGCGATCTCGGCCTCGGCGACGACGCATCTGGCCCGCGCGACGGCCTCTTTCGGGGAGAAGGCGCGCACGGCCCGCCGCAACAAGAGCTTGGCGCGATCGAAGTCGCCGAGCTGCGCCATCGCGATGCCGCGCAGCGCCAGCGCCGGCGCGTCCTCGCGCAGGGCGACGCGATCGAGCGCGCCGAGCGGATCGCCGGCCGCCAGCGCCAGCGCCGCCGAGGTGATCAGCGAGTCCATTCAAATCCCGTCATACTTGTAACTCCCACCTCGGCGCCGCGCCGCCCTAACTTAAGTCAGTACCGTCAACCAGCAAGTCGGCAATGACGGCACGCATAGGAGAACAAGAAGATGCCTGCTTCCACCGACCTCGATCTCGACGCCGACGCGTCGAATGATACGGCCAAGCACGCCGCACGCCACCCCTGTTGCGCCGGACCGGATCTCTCGGATCCCACCGCGCCTGCGGCACCCCGGCATACCCAGGCAACACCACACCGCAACGACGCCACGACTGGCCAAGGAGAAGACCAATGACCATGACGATGAAGACCCCGCCGATCGTTTCACGGCAAGACTGGGAAGCCGCGCACCAAAAGATGCTGGTGAAGGAAAAGGCGACGATGCGGGCCAGGGACGCGCTGTCGGCCGAACGCCGGCGCATGCCATGGACGGAAGTGGACAAGGCTTACGTCTTCGTGGGTCCCGACGGCAAGGTGAGCCTGCTCGACCTGTTCGAAGGCCGCCGCCAGCTGATCGTCTACCGCGCCTTCTTCGAGCCCGGCGTCTATGGCTGGCCGGAGCACGCCTGCCGCGGTTGCTCGCTCGGCGCCGACCAGGTCGGCCACCTCGCCCATCTCAACGCCCGCAACACCACGCTTGCCTATGCCTCGCGCGCCCCGCAGGCCGACATTGCGCGGCTGAAGCAACGGATGGGTTGGGAGATGCCCTGGTACACGATCACCGACAGCTTCGACAAGGATTTCGGCGTCGACGAATGGCACGGCCACAACGTGTTCATCCATGATGGCGACCGCATCTTCCGCACCTATTTCATCAACAACCGCGGCGACGAGGCGTTGGGTACTGTCTGGAGCTATCTCGACGTCACGCCGCTCGGCCGCCAGGAGACCTGGGAGGACTCGCCCGAAGGCTACCCGCAGACCCCGCTCTACAGCTGGTGGAACTGGCACGATAATTACGAAGCCGGGGCCGACAAGAAATGGGCCGAAGTGTCCGCCGCCGGCGAGGCCGCCTTCCGCGACAAGGCCAACCAGTAGCCGGCGCAAGACTGTCCAGCCTGGGTTCCCCTCCCCCCTCCGGCAGGGCCGAGGAACCCAGGTCCCGACGGGTCGCAACCACCAAGGGAATAAGACCATGAGCGATATCCATTCCGGCATCGGCAGCGCCGAAAATGCCGCCCCTCGTGGCATCGCCGACTGGCTGTGTCTCGCCGCGGCGCCCACCTTCGCGGTGATGGCGCTGGTCTCCTGTCTTCAGGGTGGCGATGCCGCCATGCTATGCATGGGCGCTAATCCCTCGCCGCTGGCCGGCCCAATCCTGACCGGAATGCCTGCCATGTATCTGCTGATGAGCGCTTTCCATCTGGCGCCCTGGCTGCGGGTGATCTCCCGCCGGTAGGCGCCTGCCCACCTCACATGGCGATGTCGTTGACCGGCAGCAAGGGCTTGGGAAGGTCGCTCTCGCCGAGCCCGGCGCGCATCTCGATCTCGATGTCGCGGCAGATCTGCGAGATCGGCACATCGTTGGCGTTGCCCTCGAAGGGGTTGGCGCTGCTCTCGCCGACCTGGTCGAGGGACATGTAGGCCCAGCCCAGCAACGTGCTGAACGGGATCGTCAGCCAGATGGCGATGGAGCCGAGCATGCCGTCCAGTTTGCCCATGCCGGCGAACACCGGAACCACGCCGAACGGCAGAAGCGTGCAGAAGATCATCACGAACATGGAACTGACGATGGCGTATTGCCGGGGATAGGGATTGTTCTTGATGCGGTCGCAGCGCGCCTGCTGGTCGTGGAAGTCGCGGATCAGCTTCGTCAGTTCGACATAGACCTGCGGCGGGACCTTGGCGTCCTTGAGCAGCCCGTTGACCTGGACCGACTGCAATTCGAGCAAGGCTATCGCCGGACGAGGCGATTTCAGGACAGCCGCGGTCTGGTCACCCAGCAGCGGGCGCAAGTCGTCGGCGATCGAGCCCTTGTCCTCCTGGATGTGGTAACGCCGCCGGTATTCGATATTGGCGGCCTTCCCCATCGATTCCCACGGCATCGGCCGCCGCAGCGCGTATCGCAGCGCCGTCATCCAGGCGATGTGGCGGTAGATGAGCTGCCGAGCCGTCGGCGCATCGAGGAAGTCCCGGCAGAAATTGGACCACATCCGGCTGCTGGCCGTGATCTGCGTGAAAGCCTGCAGCGCCTCACCGCTGCGGGTGAACACCTGCGAATTCTTGAAGCCTGCGACCAGCGACACCGTGGTGCCGAGCACCAGCACCACCGACCATGGCACGGAGAACCCGGCAATGCCTGGCAGGCGGTAGGCCGCCACGGCCAGCCCGCTCACCACCACCATGTAGAGGACGCTGCGCCGCGACCAGAGCGCGAAATCGACCACCTTGTAGGAACGGCCTACATACATTGAATGCCCTCGAAAACGTGGATAGCGGACAAATCGAGCTATCCTGCCGTGACGCCTGGCGCAATTCCAGGACACGCTCCGCCGCTCTAGCATGCCGCATGTCCGGGATGAATGGCCGTTCTTGGTAGAGAGCCGCACAAGGCCGGCGCATGTGGTCGCGCGCCGTCCGGGTCCTCGGGCTCCGGCCCGGTGGCCTTGAGCGGACCGTCCTTGGCGATCTCGATCGCCGACTGCGGGCCGGGATCGACCGCGGCGATCGACGACAGCCCTTCCAGCCGGCATTCGCGAGGGCGCCTCGCCGCTCACTGGCCCCAGCAATTGCTAATTGACAGGTCGAAGGAAACGGCGCTCACTCGCTCGCGAAGGTGGATCGCTGCGAAAGGCGGGATCTCGACCGTCGGCGTCACCTCGGGAGGATGCCATGCCGACAGTCATTGCCCACCACAACATCACCAAAGATGCCAAGCACTGGCTCAATTCACCCAAGCGGGCGGAGCTTTTCGGTGCGCTCGGGGTAACCAACATCCGCACATTCATCGATCCCCAGAACCCGACCCGGGTGGCGGTGATGATGGACGTTCCCGATATGGCTAAGTTGGCGGGAATGATGCAGAGCAAGGCTGCCGCCGATGCGATGGCCCATGACGGCGTGGTGCCGGAATCCCTCGTGGTCCTGGTCGAAGCGAGGAAATAATCGCTTCGCTACAGCGTCGAGAGGAAGTCTTGGCGTCGTTGCGGTTCGGCTTGACCTTCAAGCACGCGGACACGACACCGTGACCGCGGCGGCGCGGACCGCCGCACGCCGCGACCGTTCACAGTCCAGGCGGCCTGACAAAGCCGTCGGTGAGCCTGGCCAGTGCCCGAGCAATGGCAAGCAGTCTCAGGTCCGCGTGGCGGCGGCCGACGAGCTGGACGCCGATCGGCAGGCCCTCAGGGTCGAGGCCGATCGGGATGACTGCGACCGGATGGCCGGTCAGGTTGAAGCGGCAAGCGTGGCTCAGCGCGGCCCAGTACGGCGTTTCGACGCCGTCGACCGGGATCGGCACGCCCGTCTCTTGGTGGAGGAAGGCCGTGCACATCGTCACCGGGCAGACGAGCACGTCCCAGTCGTCGAAGAAGCGCTCCCAGGCGAAGATGAATTCATCGCGCTGGTTGAGCGCCTCGATATAGGCCGCCAGCGACGGCGAAGCGTCGCGCGGCAGCTGGAAGACCTGCGAGTACCAGGTGATCAGGTCCGAGAACAGCGCCCGCTCGGCAGCGAAATCATGCGACGGCAAGGCCTGCCCCACGCGCGCGCCGCCGGCCTCGATGACGGCGGCGAAGCCGGCGATCGCATCGGCGATGTCGAGCGCGACCGGCACCCGGGGAAAAGTCGGCGCCCAGGCGACCCTCAGCCGGTCCAGCGGCGGCTCCGGCGCTTCTTCCAGCGCGACCGGCGGAACCTCCGTATCGAGGCCGTCGGCGCCGGCGATGATGCGGTGAGCGAGGATGAGATCGTCGACATCGCGGGCCATCGGCCCGATGCCTAACAGCAGGCGGAAGCTGCGCGGCATGTCGGGCGGATCGCCATAGCTGCCGGTGATCGGCACCGTCGCCTCCGTCGGCTTGAAGCCATAGATGCCGCAGAAATGAGCCGGTATCCGGATCGAACCGCCGGCGTCGCTGCCGATCTCCAGCGGCACCAACCCGACGGCGACCGCGGCCGCGGCGCCGCCGCTGGAGCCGCCCGGCGTGCGTGCGACATCCCAGGGATTGAGTGTGCGGCCGAAGATCGGGTTCCAGGTCTGCAGGTCGCGGAGCCTGGGCGGAACATTGGTCTTGCCGATGATGATGGCGCCGGCCTTGCGCAACCTGGCGGCAATGGTGCTGTCCGTTGTCGGAATGTGATCGGCCCAGGCCGTCAGGCCGACCGTGGTGCGCATGCCCGCGGTGGCGTGGCCGTCCTTCAGGGTAATCGGCACGCCATGCAGCGGGCCGACGGCATCGCCGCGCGCGATCGCCATATCGGCGGCCTTCGCCCCGGCGCGGGCCGCCGCCTCGTCGAGAGTGACGATGGCGTTGATGAGCGGATTGACCAGGGCGATACGGGCCAGCTGCGCCTCCATGGCCTCGCCGGCGCTGATCCGCCGTTCGCGGATCGCCGCCGCCAGACGGGTGGCGGTCATGAAGGTGGAGTCGTTGGCGAGGGCGTCGTTCATGTCCTTATCCTCACTGAGGAGGGAACTGGGGAATAGGGAGCGCGGATCGACCACATTCCCTATTTCCCTTTTCCCCCATTCCCCTATTCCCCTATTCCCTTACTCCCCGGCCATCTCCTTCTTGAACGTGTCGAAATCGACCTGCATGCCATTGAAGATGGTGCTCCAGTGGCGCGTCAATGCCGACATGGCGACCGCCTCCTGGATCTCCTGGTCGGTGGCGCCGGCCTTCCTGGCGGCCTGCGTGTCCGACCAGATGCAGTAGCTGCACGGGATTTGCGCGGCGACCGCCAGTGAGATCAGCGACTTCACCTTCGGCGACAGCGCTGTGTTATCGCTGAACTCGATGGCCTTGACCTCGGCCCAGGCGCCGGGCAGGCCGGCCTTCGGGAACTGCTTCACAAAGCTCGGCACGCCGCCCATGGTCGACTGGATGTCCTTGAGGGTGGCGTCGTAATCGTCGGCATGGGCGGGAGCCAGGGCCGGAATGGCGAGGACCGAGCCGAGAACCATGGCGCGGGCGAGAGTGTTGCGAATACGGCTGACGGCAGACATGATATTCCTCCTTTGCTGTGGGTTGGCGCGCCGGAAGCCGGCCGCGTGACCCAGAAAGGATGAAGCGGCCAACCGGAAAGTTCGCCGCTGCCGGATTTTCACGAAGACGTTATTCCCCCGAGTGGGCCGGCCGTGCGGAATTGTAGATGCGCATGCCGCGCACCTGGTGCTCGCCATGGAACAGAACGAAGGCAAAGCCCGGCGGGCAGTGGAACGGATCTTCCGGCGGATTGAGGAAATTGCCTTCGAGCACGGTGACATTGCCGCTGGCCAGCGCCCGCACCGGCTCGGCGCGCACGCCATCGCCGGTGTCCCCGTCGACGATCTCGGCAAACAGATGACGCCCGAGGCGCCGCGGCCCCCCCGCCAAGCCGATTTCGAGGTCGTCGGCGTAGTGGGCCAGGAAGCGGTCCCTGCCACCGCGATAGAGCGAGCGGAATTCCGCGACATAGAAAGCAAGACGCTCTGCCACCAGCTTCTGGTGATCCTTGTCGGACAGGCCGGCCGATGCCAGCAAGAGCTCCGAAAGCCTGACTTTGGCGTCGGACAGCCGGCTGCGCACCGTGCCGACCGGCACGCCCAGGATGGCTGCAATCTCCTCATAGCTCGGCGAGCTGCCGAAATAGCGCAACATGACGGTGGCGCGTTGCATCTCCGGCAGCCGGCCAAGCGCTGCCCACACCCAGTCCCGCAGGTCGCGGCTTTCGATCCGGCTTTCGATGCGCTCCTCGTCCGCGAGCTCGCGGAAAACACGGTCGGTTTCGGCCGGCTTGGCGCAGGGCCGGCGCCGGCGCAGCGCCATCAGGCAGTGGTTCCTGAGGATGGAATGCAGCCAGCCGCCGACCGCGGCGGGATCGCGTAGGCCATCCAGCCGTGTGAGCGCGGTGACGAAAGTTTCGTGGACCGCGTCCTCGGCATCGCTGGTGTAGCCTAGCATCGACAAGGCGATGGCATAGAGCTGCGGCCGGTAGCGTTCGAACAGCAGGCCGAGACTGGGCGCCTCGCCACCGCGTGCCGCCATCACCAGCTCCGCGTCGGGCTTGCTACCGTCACGGTGAAAATTGGGCTGCCCCATGTCTGCATTCCCTGCCGCGATCATATCACAAATGGACAGGATGCGCTGAGGGGTCGGAAAGTTCGGCGGGGAAAGCTGGCGCGTCGGACCCCTCGCCAGGAAGCGTGATCGAATTATGCCGGGCCGGAGTTCAGATGCTGGATGCCGCTGCTTGCGGCCAGCCCATGGCTAGAGCGAATCCGGCGTGCAAGCCCGATTGCGCAGCGCCGATGCCGATCGTCCGAACTGTTCTCATTCCGGCCGCTTCCCGGCCCCAAACCGCAACCCGTCCATCAACAGCTTCACCAGCCGGCGCGAGCGGTCGCGCCATTCAGGCGTGTCGGGCGCCGAGTAGATGCCGCCGAGCGCATGCAACACGTCGGAGGCATCGACGTCGCCGCGGATCGTGCCGTCGGCCACCGCCGCCTCGACCAGTTGCCGCAAGGCCTGCGACACGCGTCCCGACGTGTCGGAAAACAGCGTCGAATTGGTGGTGAACAGGATGCGCAGGCTGGTCGCCAGGCCGCGCTTGGTGGCGATATAGTCGACGAAGCGGTGCATCCACTCTTCCAGAGCGACATCGGAGGGATGTTTTGCCGCAAGCTCGCCGCCGGCGGCGCACAGCGCCTCCGCCTCGCGGCGGTAGACCACCTCGACCAGATGCTCGCGCGTCGGGAAATGCCGGTAGAGCGTGCCGATGCCGACGCCGGCGCGCCGCGCGATCTCCTCCAGCGAGGCGTCGATGCCGCGTTCGGCAAACATGATGGCCGCCACCTCGACCAGCTTGTCGCGGTTGCGCCGCGCGTCGGCGCGCAACGGCTTGTCTGCGGCGGCGGGGTTTTGTTCGACAGTCGTGACAGGCTCAAAAGCCAATTTTTTTCTCCACCAGGGATATGGGGGCTTGAACCATGCGTGGCCAGCCCCCACGTAAATAAACGGAGGCACCTCCGCTTTTAGTGGAGAACCTTTATCATATAATCAGGGAGCCCGGTATGTCACGTCTTTCGAAGCCGCAAGCTGTCACCTTCCCCGCCCGCGGCGGATTGGCTGTCGCCTGACCTTGTCCTTCCCTCCCAAAGCGCCAGATCATCCCCCTCAGCGTCAAGCAACTGGAGCCAGACGCCCATGACCACCCTTCCCCTCTCGCTTACCGTCAACGGACACCACCATGAACTCGAGGTCGACACCCGCGTCACCTTGCTCGACCTGCTGCGCGAGCGGCTTGAGCTCACCGGCACCAAGAAGGGCTGCGACCGCGGCCAGTGCGGCGCCTGCACGGTCCTGGTCGACGGCAAACGCATAAACTCCTGCCTAGCGCTGGCGGTCAGCCATGACGGCGCCGAGGTGCTGACCATCGAAGGTGTCGCTCACGGTGAAGAACTGCATCCGGTGCAGGCCGCCTTCATCGCCCATGACGGCTTCCAGTGCGGCTTCTGCACGCCCGGCCAGATCATGAGCACGCTCGGCCTGATCGCCGAAGGACAGGCTGGCGCCGATCCCGAGCGCATCCGCGAGGGGCTGAGCGGCAACATATGCCGCTGCGCGGCGTATGGCGGCATCGTGGAGGCCGTTCTGGAGGCCCAGCAACAACTTGCCAGAACCGACCGGAGGACCGCGGCATGAGAGACTTCGATTTCGTCAGGCCGGCCACCATCTCCGAAGCCATAGCGGCGGCGGCCGGACCGGGCTCGGCCTATCTCGCCGGCGGCACCAATCTGCTCGATCTGATGAAGGGCGGCATTACCAGCCCCGAACGGATCGTCGACATTACCCGCCTGCCGGAACTCAATCGCATCGAAACGCTCGATGATGGCGGCTTGCGCATCGGCGCGCTGGTCCGCAATGCCGATCTCGCACACGATCCGGCCTTCGCCAAGGCCTATCCTGCGGTGGCCGAAGCGCTGCTTTCGGGCGCCTCGGCGCAGCTTCGCAATGCCGCCACCGTCGGCGGCAATCTGCTGCAGCGCACGCGGTGCAGTTACTTCTACGACACCGCCAGCGCCTGCAACAGGCGCGAACCCGGTTCCGGCTGCTCGGCACTGGGCGGCGAGAACCGCCTGCACGCCATCCTGGGTTGGAGCGATGCCTGCATCGCCACCCATCCCTCCGATTTCTGCGTGCCGCTGGTGGCGCTGGATGCCGTGGTCGAGATCGAGGGCAAGCAAGGCCGGCGCCATGTGACACTGGAGGAATTCCACCGGCTTCCTGGCGACACCCCGCAGCGCGAGACTGTGCTGGAGCCGGGCGAGTTGATCGTTGCAGTGCGCCTGCCGGCGGAAGCAGCCTCCTTCGCCGCTCACGCCCGGTATCTGAAAGTGCGCGAATGCACCTCCTATGCCTTCGCCGTCGTTTCGGCGGCCGCGGCACTTGTCGTCGATGGCGGCAAGATCCGCGGCGCAAGGTTGGCGCTGGGCGGTGTCGCGGCCAAGCCATGGCGCGCGCGCTCGGCGGAAGCCGCTCTGCTGGGCGCCGATGCCGACGAGGCGAGCTTCGTTCGCGCCGCGGACGCCGCGTTGGCCGACGCCAGCCCCTCCGGCGACAATGCCTTCAAGATCGAGCTTGCCCGCCGCATCGTCGTCAGGGCGCTGATATCAGCAAAGGCCGGAACGCCCGAGCGGATGCCGGCCCTTCCTGCCTCACCCTTTTCCTCCATTCCCGGAGTGCGCCATGACGCTTGAACTCAGCCTCAACCAGCAACCCGCCCATACGCGGCAGGGCTCCAGCATCGGCCAGCCGCTGACCCGCCGCGACGGATTCTTGAAAGTCACCGGCACGGCGCGCTACGCCGCCGACAACCACCCGCCCGGCATGCTCTATGCGGTGCTCGCCGTCTCGAACATCGCGCGCGGCCGGGTCGTGTCGCTGGATATCGAGGCGGCCAAGGCGCATCCGGGCGTGGTCGAGGTTATGACGCCACTGAACCGGCCGGCGCTCGCCGTCGATCCGGATGCCAAGGACCATCCCTTCATGTTCCGGCTCGACCTGCTGCAGAACGATGCGGTTCGCTACGCCAACCAGAGTATTGCCGTGGTGATCGCGGAGACCCTGGAAGCGGCGACCGAAGGCGCGGCGCTGCTTTCGCCGCGCTATGAAGCGGAGCCGGCGCGCGTCGGTCTCGACGGCGCCAAAAGCTTCGTGCCCCGCGGTGTTGGCGTCGGCAACCCGGCGGTGCAGCGGAAGGGCGATGTCGAAGCCGGCCTCGAATCGGCAAGGACGCGGATCGAGGCGACTTACGAGACGCCGGCCCAGTACCACAACGCCATGGAGCCCCACGCAATCGTCGCCGCCTGGGATGGCGACCGGCTGTCGATCGACACGCCGAGCCAGGGCCTTGCGATGGCGCAGGGCCGCATCGCCGGCCTGTTCGGCATCGCACCGCAAAACGTTCATATCCGCAGCCCGTTCCTGGGTGGCGGTTTCGGCTCCAAGGGCATGATTTCCGGTCCGCAAGTGCTGGGCATACTGGCGGCGAAGCTCGTCGGCCGCCCGGTCAAGCTGGTGCTGCGGCGAGAGCAGATGTACGGCCCGGTCGGCCATCGCGCCCCGACGCGCCAGACATTGCGCATGGGCATGGATGGCGAAGGGCGACTGACCGCGATCTCCCATCACGCCAGGACCACATCGAGCACGTTCGACGATTTCTTCGAACCGGCGGCCGACGCCTCGCACACGCTCTATGCCAGTCCGGCCATCGCCACCTCGCACGATGCCGTGCGGCTGGACACCGGCACGCCGCTGTTCATGCGCGCGCCGGGCGAGGCCACCGGCTCGATCGCGCTGGAAAGCGCCATCGATGAGGCGGCGTATGCCTGCGGCATGGACCCGCTGGAATTCCGGCTCAGGAATTATGCCGAAGTCGAGCCCATGACCGGCAAGCCGTTCTCCTCCAAGGCGCTGCGCGAATGCTACGAACAGGCGGCCGAGGCGTTTGGCTGGGCGAGCCGCCCGCTGCAGCCGCGGCGGATGCGCGACGCGGATGGTTTCCTCACCGGCTGGGGCATGGGCACGGCGACGTTCCCGGCCCTCATGTTCCAGGCCGAGGCCCGAGCCGTGCTGAGGGCCGACGGCAGCGGCTTGATGGAGACCGGCGCTCAGGACATGGGCCAAGGCGCCTGGACCGCCTTTGCCCAGATTGCAGCCGACGGGCTCGGGCTCGACATCGACCAGGTCGATTTCAGGGCCGGCAGTTCCGACCTGCCCAATGCGGGCATCGCCGGCGGGTCGGGTCACACGGCGACGGCCGGCATGGCCATCCACAATGCGGGTGCGGCGGTCATCGCCAGGCTTGCCGATCTTGCCACCGGTAACGAAGCCTCGCCGCTGTTCGGCGCCGGCAATGAAGGTGTCCTGGCGCGCGGCGGACGCCTCTACCGGCGCGACGACGAAAGCCGCAGCGAAAGCTATAGCGAGATCCTTGCCCGCGCGGGCCTTGCCGAGATCGAAGGCCATGGCAAGGGTGCACCGGATCCGGCGTCGCAGGAGGCCTACGCCAAGCACGCGCATGGTGCCGTCTTTGCCGAGGTCAAGGTCGACCCGGATTTGGGCCAGATCCGCGTCACCCGGCTGGTCGGCGCATTCGCTGCCGGACGGGTCATCAATCCGCGGCTGGTGCGCAGTCAGTATTATGGCGGGATGATCTGGGGCGTTTCCTTCGCGCTGCATGAGGAAGCCGTCACCGACCGGCGCTCCGGCCGGATCCAGAATGCCAACCTCGCCGAATACCATGTCCCGGTGAATGCCGACGTGCCGTCGGTCGAGGCGCTGCTGGTTCACGAGGACGACCCTCACGTGAACGCCCTCGGCATCAAGGGCGTCGGTGAAATCGGCATCACCGGCACGGCCGGCGCCGTCGCCAATGCGGTGTGGCATGCGACCGGCGTGCGCCCGCGGCGCTTTCCGATCCGGATCGAGGACCTGCTGGGGTGAGGAGCGGTCCGTCCGAAGCAACGGTTGGACCCTCCCTACCCCTAACTCCAATCCAGCCCCCAAGCGTCAAGCAACTGGAGCCAGACGCCCATGACCAGCAAGACCACAATTCCCGTCCATCTCGATATCAACGGCCAGCATCACACGCTGGAACTCGAACCGCGTGTCACGCTGCTCGACGCCCTGCGTGACCGGCTCGGCCTGACCGGCACCAAGAAGGGTTGCGACCATGGCCAATGCGGTGCCTGCACCGTCCATGTCGACGGCGAGCGCATGCTGGCCTGCCTGACACTGGCCGCGCAAGCCGAGGGCCGCACCATCACCACCATAGAGGGGCTTGCACGGGAGGGCGAACTGCATCCCATGCAGGCTGCCTTCCTCGAACAGGACGCCTTCCAGTGCGGCTATTGCACGCCAGGCCAGATCATGTCGGCGGTCGCCTGCATCCGCGAGGGCCATGCCGGATCGGACGAAGAGATCCGCGAATACATGGCCGGCAATCTCTGCCGCTGCGGCGCCTACCCGCACATTGTCGCCGCCGTGCGCCAGGCAGCGCTGGAGGCCGCGTCATGAGGGACTTTTCCTATCTTCGCGCCACCTCGGCCGACGCCGCCCGCCAGGCGGCCGCTCTCCCCGGCGCCATGCTGCTTGCCGGCGGCACCACGTTGATCGACCTCGCCAAATGCGGCGTCGCCAACCCCGACACGCTGGTCGACATCACCCATCTCGAGGGGCTGGACCGGATCGAGATCGACGAGCGCGGCGCCATCATCGGCGCGCTCGCCAGGATGGGCCATGTCGCCGACCACGCGGACATCAAGAACCGCTTTCCCGCCATCTCGGAGGCGCTTTGGCAAGCAGCCTCGGCGCAGATCCGCAACATGGCAACCATTGGCGGCAATCTCATGCAGCGCACGCGTTGCCCCTATTTCCGCGATCCGTCGAATTTTGCCGCCTGCAACAAGCGTGTATCAGGCAGCGGCTGTTCGGCGATCGGCGGCGTCACCAGGGGCCATGCCGTGCTCGGCACCAGCGAAGCCTGCATCGCCATGTATCCCGGCGACCTCGCCACCGCGCTCGTCGCCTTCGACGCAATAGTCCATCTCAGCGAACGGCGCATCCTGGTCGACGACTTTTTCCTGTCGCCTGGCACGACGCCGGACAAGGAACACGCGATCGAGCCGGGCGAGATGATCACCGCCATCGAAATCCCCTCCTCCGCCGCCGCCCGCCGTTCGACCTACCTCAAGATCCGCGACCGGCAATCCTATGAGTTCGCCGCGGCCAGCGCCGCCGTCGGGCTCGAACTGGAATCCGACGGACGCACCATCCGCGACCTGCGCGTGGCGCTCGGTGGCGTCGCCACCAAACCGTGGCGGGCGCGCGCCGTCGAAGACGCGCTGAAAGACAAGGTGCTGGAGCCGGAAGCTGTTCGCGCCGCAAGCCTGCTCGCCGTCGAAGGCGCCGTCGACCATGGCGCCAACCACTACAAGATCGAGCTCGCGCCGCGCGTCGTCGCACGGGCTATTCTCAAGATGGGAGAAACGGCATGACCGTTCACAGCATCAGAGTTGGTGAACCGAAACGGGGCGACGCCTCCGACGGCGGCGCCGAAGCCGTCGGCGGCCGGCTGTCGCGCGTCGACGGCCCAGCCAAGATCACGGGTGCGGCCAAATACGCCGTCGAGCAGCAGCTCGAAGGCCTCGCCTACGCCGTGCTGGTCGAAAGCACGATTGCATCCGGCAAGGTGCGCGCCATGGACAGCGAGGCGGCCGAGGCAGCACCGGGCGTACTCAAGGTGCTGACACCGGACACGACCATCAGCCTGAAAACCGCCTCGGACTGGTTCGGCACCCCGCCGCCCGACAAACCCTACTGCCCGCTGGCGCGCGACGTCACCTTCTCGGGCCAGCATGTCGCCGCCGTCGTCGCCGAGACCTTCGAGCAGGCCGTGGCCGCCGCAGCGATGGTCAAGGTCAGCTATGACGAGACGCCGGCAATCGTCGACCTCAGCGATGGCAAGGCCGGCGACGGCATTCCGATCGACGCCATGACCAAGGAATGGGGCGACGCGCAGGCCGCCTTCGCCTCCGCCCCGGTGCGCATCTGTGCCGCCTACAACACGCCGCGCGAATACCAGGCGCCGATGGAACCGCATGGCCTTATCGCCCGCTGGGAGGGCGACCACCTCACCGTGTGGGAGCCGAGCCAGTGGCTGGACGGCATGGCGCGCACCTATGCCGAATGGTTCGGCGTGCCGTTCGAGAATGTGCGGCTGGTGTCGCCCTATATCGGCGGCGGCTTCGGTTCCAAGGCGTTGGCGCTCAGCCATGGGGCGATTGCCGCAAGTGCCGCGAAAATGCTCGGCCGGCCGGTGCGGCTGGTGATGACGCGGCCGCAGACCTTCACCGGTTATGGCGGCCGCGCCGCGACCCGCCAGACGGTGACAATCGGCGCCGACCATGACGGCATGATCCAGTCGATCGTGCATCGCGGCGTCAACGAAACCTCGATCGACGGCATATGGGTCGAGCCGCTGGGCTCGGTCACCTCGATCATGTACGCGACGCCGAATTTCTCCTCGAAACAGAATGTCGTGCGGGTGAACTCGGTGGTACCGGGCGCCATGCGCGCGCCGGGCGAAAACCCGTCGGCCTTCGGCACCGAAAGCGCCATCGACGAGCTCGCCTACGAGGTCGGCATCGATCCGCTGGAAATCCGGCTGCGCAACTATGCCGAACAGGATCCGCATGCGAAAAAAGCCTGGTCGACCAGGCAGTTGCGTGAAGCTTTTGCAGTGGGTGCCGATCGCTTCGGCTGGGCCAGGCGCACGCCTGAGCCACGCTCGATGCGCGACGGCAACCATCTGGTCGGCTGGGGCGTGGCCGCCGGCACCTATCCGGTGCGGCGCGCCTATGGCAAGGCGATCGTGCGGATCCTGGCCGACGGCTCGGTCGAGGTCGAGAGCTCCTCGATCGACATGGGCCAGGGCACCTACACCATCCTGGCGCAGACCGCCGCCGAGACGGTCGGCGTGAGCGCCGACGACGTCGTGGTGAAGCTCGGCGACTCCCGCTTTCCCCGTGCCGGCGTCGCCGGCGGCTCACGGCTGGCCGGCGTGATGACGGGCGCTGTCCACAAGGCGGCGACCTCGGCACTCGACCATCTGATCGGTCTGGCGATCAGCGATCCGCGCTCGCCCTTCCACGCGCTGCAGGCCAACACTTTGGTCGTCGCCAATGGCCGCATCACCGCACCACGCGGCGAAGGCCCCGATGTCTCGATCGCCGAACTGCTCAAAAGCGTCGGCCGCGACCGCATCGAGGCGACCGGCGACACCATGCCGGCAAATTCGAGCGCCGAGGATCGCTACAAGAACTACACCACCATCGCCATGGCTCTGCCGCACACCGAGGGCGACTATTCCCGCCATTCCTGGTGCGCGCATTTCGTCGAGGTGCGTGTCGACGAGGATTTCGGCACGGTGCGCGTGTCGCGCGTGGTGTCGGCGCTGGATTCGGGCCGGCTCTACAATCCGAAGCTGGCCGAAAGCCAATGGAAGGGCGGCATCATCATGGGTATCGGCCAGGCGCTGCTCGAGGAAGGCATCGTCGACCGCCGCCACGGCCGCATCGTCAACAACAACCTCGCCGACTATCTCGTCCCCACCAATGCCGACATCCCCGACATCGAGGTGATTTCGGTCGGCATCCCCGACCTGCACTCCTCGGTGCTTGGCGGCAAAGGCGTCGGTGAACTGGCGATCGTCGGCATGGCGCCGGCCATTGCCAACGCTGTATTCCACGCAACGGGCAAGCGAATCAGGGATCTGCCGATCACGTTGGAGAAGCTGATCTGAGGGTGGAACTGCCAATCTCCCCCCAAAGTGGGTCCCAAGTGGGGAGATGGCCGGCAGGCCAGAGGGGGGCGCTGTCCCGCCGGCATGTCAGCAGTTTGCGAGCACAAGTTTATGCAGCTCCTCAGCGCTCTCAGATTGACCGAAAGGCCGCGATCCTTCGCGCCCCCTCTGCCCTGCCGGGCATCTCCCGCACGAGGGGGGAGATCGGCTGCTTCACCACTCCAGACCGAACACCAGCTTGCCGAAATGCAGGCCGCCGGCGGCCATGTGGGTGTAGGCTTCGGTCGCTTGATCGGGTGAAAACATCTTGTCGACCACCGGCTCGATCCGGGCCGCGCCGATGGCACGGGCGGCGTCGAAGAGATCGGACACGGATCCGGTGTTGTTGCCGACCACCTTCAGCGCCTTGATAATGATCGGCAGCAGATTGACCGTGGCCTCGGCGCCAGTGACGAAGCCGATGGTGAACAGCGTGCCGCCGGGCGCGGTGGCGTTGACGGCGCGGGCGAAGGTTGCGGTTCCGCCGGTCTCGACGATGAGGTCGGCGCCGAGACCGCCGGTCAGCTCCAGCACCTTGCCGTCCCAGTCGGGCGTCGCGCGGTAGTTGATGAGATGATCGGCGCCGAGTGCCTTCGCCCGCTCCAGCTTTTCGTCCGACGACGAGGTGATGATGACCGTGGCGCCGGCGGCCTTCGCGAGTTGCAGGGTGAAGATCGAGACGCCACCCGTGCCAAGCAGCACGACGACCGAGCCTGGCCCGACATTGGCGGCGCGGATGGCGTTCCAGGCGGTGGTGCCGGCGATCGGCAGCGTCGAGGCCGCCTCGAAGGAAAGATGCGCCGGGACCGGCACCAGCGAATTGGCCGGCAGCGCCACATATTCGGCCAGCGATCCCGGCAGCGAGATGCCGCGCATCTGCGTCATCTCGTAAGGCCGCGGCGGCCCACCGATCCAGCGCGGCTTGGCATGCGCGACGACGCGGTCGCCGATGGCGAATCTGGTAACGCCCTCGCCCAGCGCTACGATCTCGCCGGCGGCGTCGGCGACGGGGATGAGCGGAAAGCTCGGTCCGGGATAATTGCCGCTCGCCACCGCCACATCGACGAAATTGAGGCTCGCCGCGCGCTGACGGATCAGCACCTCCCCACGCTGCGGTTCGGGGGTTGCAACGGTGACGGCGCGGAAGGCGTCCAGCCTGGGCTGGCTGAGTTCGATGGCTTTCATGGTTTCACTCCGACGATTTGATGGATTGAGTGAACCTATTTGCTGCGCTATCTCTGGATAATCCTTGTTTTTTGCAATTGAGAACTGTGAATGATGCAGCAATCTCACGAACCCGCGGCCCTTGCCGAGATGGCCGCCTTCGCCGCTATCGCGGAGGCGCGCTCCTTTACCCGCGCGGCGGCGCGTGTCGGGCGCGATGCGACCATCCTGTCGCGGCGCCTGCAATCGCTGGAAGCGCGGCTGGGGGTGAGATTGCTCTCGCGCACGACGCGCAGCGTGTCGCTGACCGAAGCAGGCGCCGAATTCCTGGTACGCGTGCGCGCCATCCTCGCTGCCGTCGACGAGGCCGAGGCCGTCGCGTCCGCGCATGCCGGGGGCGGCCCGCGCGGCGTGCTCAGGCTGGCCCTGCCCGGCACGTTCGGGCGCATGTGGATCGGGCCGCTGCTGCCTCAATTCCTTGCCGAATTTCCCGATGTGCGCATCGAGGCCGAATTCTCCAACCGCTTCACCGATCTGGTCGCCGAGAATTTCGATGTCGCCGTGCGGCTGGGCAGCCTGGAGGATTCGCGCCTGGTGGCACGCAAGGTGGCGACGCGACGCCGGCTGCTCTGCGCCGCTCCCTCCTATCTTGCCCGCAGGGGCAGGCCGGAGACACCGCAGGCACTGCTCGACCATTCCTGCCTGGGCTTCTCGGGCTTCCAGACCTTTCCGGCCTGGGAGATGACCGACCGCGAGGGCCGGCGCGCGCGCGTTGAGGTTTCCGGGCCATTGGTCAGCGACGACGCCGAGGTGCTGGTCGACGCCGCCGTGCAAGGCGTCGGCCTGATGATGAGCACCGACTGGCTGGTCGGCCGCGAGCTTGCCGATGGACGGCTGGTGCCCGTGCTGGAGGAGTGGACGCTGGCGGACGAAGGCGCGGTCTATGTCGTCACGCCCTCGGCCAAGGGAAAGGCCGCCAAGACCCGCGCCTTCGCCGACTGGATCGGCAAGCGCTTCGCGCCGGAGCCGCCCTGGCGGCGGTAAAGCCTCTGACCCGCTGGCGGTAGAGACCACGCGCTCCGCCCTCAGGGTCCATGAGCCGCCAGCGGCGTGCCGATGTCCGACACGAGTTTGACGAGGTCGGCTTGGCGTCTCGTGCCGGTTTTGGCGAAAATTCGATTGAGGTGGGTCTTCAAGGTGTTTTCACCAATGCCGAGCGACGACGCGCTCTTGGAGGCTGACAATCCGCCGCCGATCCGCAGCAGCACCCGCGCCTCCGCGGGTGTAAGGTCGAACAGCGTGATCAGAACGGCTTCCGGGAGGGGAGAAGCCGATGTCGTCGTCGATATGAACACAGCCGCGCATGCCGGCCGGAAAACCGCGCGCGCCGTTCCTTCATTCAGCGGCAACACATAGGCAACGGCGGGCGGCTGGCCCTGGGCCGAAACCGGCAGCCCTATGCCGCGCGCGCCAAGCGAAGCATCCGGCCACAACACCGACAACGGCGCCAAGGCAGATCTCAGCGTCAGGTTCTGACAGTGAGAAAAGATCAGGCGGACCCAGCAAGGACGCAAATATCTGGCGGGACAGCGCCGTTCCTGCCGGGCGACCGCCCAGGGATGGACAAAAGAGACCTCGCGGCCCTGCGGACCGCGAGGTTCAGCGATGCTAAAAGGCTTGGTAGCCGCTCTAACCTATCTGGCCTTGCCAAGGCACGGATCGAACACCGGGATCAATGCCAACAGCACCGCGGCTTCCTGGATCAATCCGGCCAATGCATGGTCGGCGAGCACGCAATCAGGACACAGCTGTCGCACCCTTTTCATCACATAATTAGTGGAAATTACTGAGCGGCGACGATAGCCCCGCAATGTAAGGAGAATGGCTGTCTGAAGCTCCATTGCCCCATGATGTACCGATTTTGACTGCTCGGACAGGCTATCCTGTTTATTCCGGTATTCTGAACTCAAATGAAGGGTCGACATCCGCCATCCTCTCCAAAATATCGCAGCGGACGCCCTGTTACCCGAAGAAACCACTCTCGACTTTGATCTAGGACAAAGACTTATGGTTTATTTCTCACTTATTTTGAGTGTGCCTTGCAGTGCGTAAGAACGCCTTCTTGACGGAAACTGTTCCACATTTTTCCTGGACTTGTTGTTGTAGCGTTGAGCCAGACCAGGCCGAGCCGAGGGTGGACGATATCGAGAGCCCGGAAGCGAGCGTATTTGACGTCCGTGGGACCGGAAGCGCAGGAACCTGCAGGCTGGCTGAACTCACCCAGTTGGGAGGCGGAAAGGGGGTTGCTTACTTCCCCTGCCCCTTCAGGAATTGACCGAGCAGGTCCACCGGCAGCGGGAACACCACGGTGGAGGAGCGCTCGCCGGCGATGTCGTGCAAGGCCTCGAAATAGCGCAGTTGCATGGCCTGCGGCTCGGCCGCCAGCATGCGGCCTGCCTCGACCAGTTTCGCCGCCGCCTGCTGCTCGCCTTCGGCATTGATCACCTTGGCGCGCCGCAGCCGCTCGGCCTCGGCCTGCTTGGCGATGGCGCGGACCATGTTCTCGTTGAGGTCGACATGCTTGATCTCGACATTGGACACCTTGATGCCCCACGCATCGGTGCGCTGGTCGAGGATTTCCTGGATGTCGCTGTTGAGCCTGTCGCGCTCGGCCAGCATCTCGTCGAGTTCGTGCTTGCCGAGCACCGATCGCAGCGTGGTCTGCGCCAGCTGGTTGGTGGCGGCCATGTAGTCCTCGACCTGGATGACCGCCCGTTCGGCGTCGACGATGCGGAAATATAGCACGGCATTGACCTTCACCGAGACGTTGTCGCGCGAAATCACGTCCTGCGGCGGCACGTCCTGCACCACCACGCGCAGGTCGACCTTCACCATCTGCTGGACGAAGGGAACGAGGATGATGAGCCCGGGCCCCTTGACCCCGGTGAAGCGGCCGAGCGTGAAGACCACGCCGCGCTGATATTCCCGGAGGATGCGGATGGCCGCGGACAGGAATATGACCACAATTAGCGCTAGTACCAGATAGGCCACATAGCCGATGTTCATTGCCTTGCTCCATTCCTTCCCGCGTCGCGCCGCCGCACGGTCAGCACGAGGTCGCTGATGTCCGTCACCTCGACGCTGTCGCCGGCCGCGACGGGTTCATCGGCCTTCGCTCGCCAGCGCTCGCCCAGGGCCAGCACATGGCCCTCGCCGCCCTGCCAGTCGAGGATCTCGGCCGGCTGGCCGCGCATCGCTTCGCCGCCGACGCGCGGCGGGTTCCGGCGCGCCGCCCAGAGATAGGTACCGCTCAGCAGCGCCAATCCAAGCGTCAGCGCGGCGGCCGGACCGATGACGGCCCATGACATGGCAAAGCCCGGCCCCTCGACCCGCAGCAGCATGGCGGCACCGAACAGAAACGCGGCCACGCCGCCAAGCCCGAGCACGACGGTGGGATTGAAGGCCTCGATGATAAGGAAAACGATGCCGAGCAGCATTAGGGCAAGGCCGGTATAGTTGATCGGCAGGAGATCGAGCGCATAAAGGCCGAGCACGAGACAGGTGGTGCCGATGACGCCGGGCGCGACCGCGCCCGGGCTGGTGAACTCGAAGACGATGCCATAGACGCCGACCAGCATCAGGATGACGGCGGTGTTCGGATCGGTGATGACGGAAAGCAGCTGGATGAACCAGCCCGGCTCCAGCGTCTCGACCGGCAGCCCCTTCGTCGCCAGCACCACTTTCTTGCCGGCCACATCGACGGTGCGCCCATCGGCCAGTTGCAGGAGCTCGGTGGTGTCGCGGGCGACGAAATCGATCACATGTTCCTGCAATGCCGCATTGGCCGACAGGCTCGCCGCTTCGCGCACGGCCTTCTCGCCCCAGTCGCCATTGCGATTGCGCAGTTCGGCGAGCGAGCGGATCAGGGCGACCGCGTCATTGGTCACCTTGGTCATCATCGCGTCGCCCGCCGGCCGTCCGGTGGTATCCTTCTGGTTGTCCTTCTGGTCGCCCGGAAGCGCCGGCAGCCCGCCCATCTCCACCGGTGTCGCAGCACCCAGATTGGTGCCGGGCGCCATGGCCGCGACATGGGTGGCATAGAGGATGTAGGTGCCGGCACTCGCCGCATGGCCACCGGCCGGCGCGACATAGCCGATGACGGGCACCGGCGAAGCCAGGATATCGGAGATCATCTGGCGCATCGAGGTGACCAGCCCGCCGGGCGTGTCGAGTTGAAGGATGAGGACCGCGGCGTCCCGCTTGGCGGCGACGCCAAGCGCTTCCTCGAGCTGCCTTGCGCTTGCCGGCCCGATGGCGCCATCGATCGCCACGCTCAGCGCAACCTTCTCGCTCCCGGCCGAAGGGAAGAGAGAAACGACAGCCGCGGCGACGAAGGCCGCGGCGAAAAGGGCCACCCGCGCGAAGGTCACGCTCAAACTCCTACCCAAGATATGGGTTCGATCTCATCGAAATCCATGAGCAGGCCTCCCGTTCGCAAGCGGGTGGCCAGATCGGCACGGGCGGACCGGCAAAAGGATGCCGGCACCGGAGCGCCAGCCCAAATTTCGCGTACCTTGGGCGCCCATTCCAGATCTGCGGGAGGAGCCCGTCACTCGCGCGCCGAGCCCCCACCCTTGGTCCGTCCCAGATCACGCGTGCGCGTGCGGGTGACGGAAGTCCCAGACGGCCCAGCCGGATACGGCAACTACCAGCACGCCGAGAACGACGTCGGTGGCCATCGCATGTGTGTTCGCCATGAAACCGAGTAGCCAGGGCGAAACGATCAGCCAGAGCCCGAGAACGACACTCACCCATTCTTCCCACTCGGCGAATGCGGTAAGCGCTGCCAGAGCCATGACACCCAGCACGACGCCAACAACCCAGGCGTTCCATGCAGGTGCGGTCTCAGCAGCGAAGCCGATTACCCAAGGTGAGATGAACAGGCAGATGGCAAGGACCAGATTGAGCCAGTCCTGGCCCTTCTTTCCTTCCATGAGCATATTAGCCATGACAACCTCCATAGATGAAGCTTGACCAAAGCAATTCGCGTGCGACGCACGCTTACCCATTGATGTAATTATGCTTCACGTGGCCTTCAAGAGCTGCTCGGCGGCAGGCTCGGCCGGGCGTAGCTAGGGTTCCCTGCACCCTTTGCGGTCGCCTCGCTCCCGAACGGGATCAGTGCGCGGCATTCCCAGTGCAGGGATTGCAGCCGAGGTTTTGCCCCGGGGCGCGAATCCCAGGGTTGTCGTTGCCGACAATCGTGAGAAATTCGAAGCGCGGCACCTTCTCCGCTGGTGCTTGACAGTGCCGGGCAACGGCGTAGCGTATGCCTACTGGTCTGGCGCGCCGATCGTTCGCGGGGTTGGACTGTCTGCCGCTCGAAAATGCAAGGAAAAGCGGCGCCACCTGGCCAAGAAAGCGGCGATATTCCGGCCCGCCTCGCACTCGGGAGGAGCCAATGGCAACCAGTTGGCAGTTGTCCGGAAATTATTTCGAAAATTGTAACTGCGACGTCGTCTGTCCCTGCCTGATGTCACCCAAAGCGCAACTGACGTCAAAGCCGACGCAGGGCGTCTGCGACGTTGCCCTGGCCTTTCACATCGACACCGGCAATTTCGGTGATGCGCGGTTGGACGGCCTCAACGTCGCGATGGTCGCGCGCACGCCCGGTCCGATGGCGGAGGGCAACTGGACGGCCGCTGCCTATATCGACGAACGGGCCGATGACACGCAAATGGAGGCGCTGGGCGCGATCTTCACCGGCGCCGCTGGTGGCCCGATGGCTATGCTCGCGCCGATGATCGGCACGAACCTGGGAGCCAAAAAGGCGCCGATCAGGTACCAGATCGATGGCAAGAAGCGGTCGGTGGAGATCCCGGGGGTCATGCATGTTGCGGTCGAACCGCTGCCGACGATGCGCGAGGACGGAGAGATGTGGGCGGCCACCGGCCATCCCATCAACCCCGACAAGCTGTTCATGGCGATGGGCGTGCAGGACAGCACGTTCAGCGACCACGGCATGCGCTGGGACAATTCCCGCCGCAACGGGCACTACGCTTCGATCAACTGGTCGGGCCAACAATAGGTCCGGCCGCCAGAGCGGGACGCTCCATTCGGTCAATGGGTCCCGCTCCGTCTCTTTGTTTCAGGGGTGTTTCTGCAATGCCGGCGGACTGAGTTCGGCTGCGAAATGCTCGATCGGAACGGACTTGGGCCATGCTCGATGCTGGGACCCCGCCACTGGCGCTGCAGCGAAACATCATCGCTGCGCTGCTGATCGCCGTTGCCGCCGCGGCCTGGGCCATGCTCATCCGGTGGCAGATCGGCATGGACATGCCGATGGCCATGAACACGCCCACGATGGGCATGAATGCGCTACTGTTCCTCGTCGTCTGGATCATCATGATGGTCGCCATGATGTTCCCGACGGCCGCCCCCATGATCCTGACGTTTCACCAGGTCCAGGCCGGGCGGCGGGGGCCCGGCGCAACCTTTGTCTCGACCTGGGTATTCGTGGGGGGGTATATGCTGGTCTGGGGCCTGTCGGGCGTACTCGCTTTTGCCGGCGCGGCGGGCGCGGAGAATATTGCCGGGCGAGAGGGAATGTCCACAGCGACGGCCGCTCGCATCGGCGGCGCGCTGCTGATGGTTGCGGGTGCCTACCAGCTCTCGCCGCTGAAGGATTTGTGCCTGGCCAAATGCCGTACTCCAATGAGCTTCATCCTGACCTCATGGCGCGACGGGCACTGGGGCGCGGTGCGCATGGGCTTGGAGCATGGGCTCCTTTGCCTGGGCTGCTGCTGGCTCCTGTTTCTCACTCTCTTCCCGCTCGGGATCATGAACATCGCGGTCATGGCCGTGGTCACGCTGCTGGTCTTTGCGGAAAAGACCTTCCCGATGGGAGAGAGGGTAGCAAGGCTGGCGGGCGCCGCCTTGCTGCTCTACGGCGCGGCGGTGCTGGTCGTTCCACGGTTACTGCCGACTTTTCCGGCAGCCGAAGCCATGGCTGGAATGTGATGGCTTGATCGCATTCGACGGCGCCCTCTACAGTCAGTCTGGTATCGTGCCACGGTCACCGGTGACCACCTCGCCGCCTTCCTTGGTGAAATGGTTCACCGGATGGTCGAGCAGGTCGAGCACAAGCTCGGACGGCCGGCACAGCCGCGTCCCCCTCGGCGTCTCGACGATCGGCCGGTTGATCAGGATCGGATGCTCCAGCATGGCATCGAGCAGTTGCTCGTCGGTCCATTTGGCATCAGTCAGGTCAAGCTCGGCATAGGGCGTGCCCTTTTCGCGCAGCAAGGCGCGCACCGAAATTCCCATCGCGGCGATAAGCTGGCGCAGGCGGTCCCGGCTGGGCGGATGTTTCAGATATTCGACGACGACCGGCTCCTCGCCACTCGCCCTGATCATGGCAAGCGTGTTGCGCGAGGTGCCGCAGTCGGGATTGTGATAGATGGTGACGGTCATGGCCTGGCCTCGACGACAAGAGGTTGGATTTCGGATTGCGGTTGCAGCAGCCACGTCATCAACGCCAACGCTAAGCCGGCGCCGGCGAGCTCGGCGGCGATGAAGCCGGGAAGGCTTGCCCAGCTGATTCCGGAATATGTGTCGGTGAACGCCCTCGCCACCGCGACCGCGGGATTGGCGAAGGACGTCGAGGCGGTGAACCAGTAGGCAGCGGTTATATAGAGGCCGACAAGCCAGGGCACGGCCGCACGTTCGAAGCGCAGGCCGGCCAGAATGACCGCGAGCAGGCCGAAGGTGGCAACGCCCTCCGAAAGCCATTGCGCGGCGCCGGTGCGGCCATGCGTCGACAGCGCCAGCGGCGCTAGGCCGAACATCAGATGAGCGATCATTGTTCCGGCAATGCCGCCGGCAAGTTGAGCCAACATGTACAAGATGCAATCGCTGGCCGACAGGCGGCGCGAAAGCGTCAGGGCGAGCGACACTGCCGGATTGAAATGGGCACCGGATATTGGGCCGAGGATTGTGATCAGCACGACCAGGCTCGCACCGGTTGGCAGCGTGTTGCAGAGAAGTGCCAGCGCGCCGTCGCTCGTCAGCGACTGCGCCATAATGCCTGAACCGACGACCGTAGCCACCAGCAGCGCCGTGCCGAGGCCTTCGGCGACCAGGCGTCGCGGCAGGTCGAATTGACGCTCGACTGTCATCGAACCGTCTCCTGCGCATCGGCCGCGCAGCAGCTCGGCGCCAGCGCCGGAGCGCAGATTTCGGGCCTTCCGGAGCAGCAATCCTCCATCAAAAAGCGGATCAGCCCGCTCAGCGCGTCATATTCGGCGCTGTAGACCATGGATCGGGAATCGCGGCGCACGCTCACCAGCCCTGCCCGCCCGAGCTCCTTCAGGTGGAAGCTCACATTGGAGGCCGAGACCTCGACCCTCTCTGCGATAGCGCCTGCGGCAATTCCATCCGGACCCGCAATCACCAGATGCCGCAGGATGCGCAGACGCGTCTCCTGCGAAAGGGCCGCGAAGGCAGACAGGGCTTGACGTTCATCCATATTTCAACAATCCTAGAAATGTTGAAACAAGGATTACCGCACATGCTCGTCTCTGACAATCGGGAATTTGAACCCACCATCGTCAGTGATCCCGAGGACATCGCCATCGCTGGCCTCCTGGGCTTTCTGGCCGGTCACAAGGACAGGCCGTTGGTGTTTTTCCATGATGGCCGACCGGTAAAGCCCGGCTACCACGTCACCGAGGTGAAGGCGGGCACGTTCGCCGCGCTGGATTGCGGCGCCAATCCGGAAGCCTGGGTCGAGATCTTCATCCAGCTCTGGGACGTCGACGAGGGCGACCGCACGCATATGCCGGCCGGGAAATTCTCCGCGATCATCCGCAAGGTGACCGAGCATGTCGACCTCGATCCGTCCGCCCGGCTCACTTTCGAGGTCAGCGACGGTGTACGCCCGATCGCGCTTTATCGGGCCGCCCTTCCCCGGCTGGCCGACGGCGCGGTACATGTCGAGCTTTCGCCCCGGCCTGCAAGCTGCAAGCCGCGCGACCGTTGGCTGGAGGAAGAGCGGAAAGCCAAGGCCTGTTGCGAGCCTTCCGCCGGCTCGCAACCTTGCTGCGGATAAGTCGCTCGCCGCAAAGCAGGAAAGGCCCTCGCCTCACTCAGAGATAGGGTGCTCGCGCTCCCAGGTTCAGCCGGAGAAGGACACGCCCCTGTGGCGCATTCCCGCCTGCACGCCGCGCACGATCAACCGGGACAGGACTTCCATGTCCAGCGGCATTCCTGGACGCCAGACGTCGAGCAGCAGCGCAATGCGGGGCTCGTCGGCGTTGTTCAACACCTCGTGCGGGAAAGTGTCGTCCCAGAGCAGGCCTTCGCCATCCGTGATCCGCTTCTCCTGATGATTGATCATCATGATGGTCGCCGGGCGGCCATCGGCCTGCCGCGGTATGACCAGGCCGAGGTGAAAGCGCATGATGGCGCGAAACGGTCCGCGATGGCTGGGAATGTGCTTGCGCGGCGCCAGGAACGAGACGGCCGCCGATTTGACTTCGGGGCACTCGGCCAGTAACTGGCTCAGAACCGGCATCCGCGCCAGGTTTTCGGGTATGCCGATGTCGTAGGCCTTGAGCACGAACATGCGCCAGTCGAGACCGTCATTGGCCGAGATGTCGGCCTGTTCCGGCATGATGTCGTGGAAGCGCGGCGCCCCGCCCAGCCGCACGGCAAGCGCTTCGTCGCGTATGCCGCGCCAGGCGGCGATGAATTTCGCCGCGTTCGGAAAATCGCTGGCGGCATCGAGGATAGCCGGCGCGTCTATGCGCTTTTCATAGACACGCCGGACCCCATTGGATGCAAGATCGTAGATGCGCGACATCTCATTGCCTCGAGGACACCATAAACGGGCCGCCGATGGTTCGGGTTGCACATTTTGTTCATTGCGTCGTGAGCGTCGATACTATCCGTGGCCCGGTCCCGACATCGACGATCTCAGGCCTGGTGCTATCGACCGCGCCGTTCCAGCCGCCGCCGAGCGCCTTGTTGAGGGCGATGTAGTTGGTCGCCAGCAAGACGCGGCTCTGCAACAATGAATCCTCGGCCGAGTAGAGCGAGCGCTGGGCGTCGAGCATGTCGAGAAGACTGGTCTCGCCGGCCTTGTAGAGCGTGCCTTCGAGACGTGCCGCATCGCCATAGGATTTCGCCGACGCGGCAAGCTTGCCGAAGCGGATACGCTCCTGCGCCAGCGCAACGAGTGCGTTCTCGACATCCTCGAGCGCGGTCAGCACCGAAGACCGGTAGGCGATGAAATACTGGTCGCGCTGTGCCTGGGCGACCTCGACGGCCGCTTTCAGCTGCCCGGCATTGAACAGCGGCACGCTGAGCGTCGGCCCGAAGGACCAGCCGATGGACGAATTCTTGCCGAGGTCGCCGAGATTGAGGGCCGCCGTACTGATGTTTCCCGTCAGGCTGACCGTGGGATAGCGCGCGGCCTCCGCCTGGCCGACCTTGGCGTTGTATTGCGCGTATTGCCGCTCGGCCATGCGCACGTCGGGACGCGACAGCAGGATATCGGCGGGAATCCCGGTCGGCATCGGCAGGCGTGGCGCCGGGATCGGCTTGCTGCGCTTCAGGCGCTCGTTGAGTGCCGCCGGCGGCCGGCCGGTGAGCACCGACAAGCGATGCAGCGCTTCGGCATAGCTTGCCTCCAGCGTCGGCACCGCGGCCTCGGTGCTGGCCGCTTGGCCCATCGCCTTGGCAACATCGGCGGCGGTCGCAGTGCCCGCCTGCGCCATGGTGCGGGTGAGTTCGGCGGTCTGCCGCTGCGACGCGGCCGAACGCCGGGCGAGCGCGATGCGCGCCTGATAGCCGCGTGCCTGGGTGTAGTCGGACGCGACATCGCCGACCAGGGTCAAAAGGGTCGAGCGCAATTCCTGCTCGGACGCGTCCACCCCATAGCGTGCCGCCTCGACACCTCTGCGGTTGGCGCCGAACAGGTCGAGTTCCCAGCTGGCGTCGAAGCCGGCCTGGTATTCCGCGTAGACGGAATTGGTGCCAGATGTCGTCTCGGCTGACTTGTTGCGCGTGACCGAGCCGGATCCATCCACCGACGGCAGCAATGTGCCGGCGGACTGGCGATAGCTGGCGCGCGCCTCGCGGATCTTGGCCTTCGTCGTGGCGACATCGAGATTGCCGGCGACCGCTTCCTCGACAAGCGTGTTGAGCTGCGGGTCGCGCAGGCGCTGCCACCATTGCGAAAGCTGCGCCGGATGGACGGATTTCGTCGGCTTCTGGCCGCTCCAGTTTGCCGGCATCGGCAGGATGGCCGTCCGGTAGTCCGGCCCGACGACGCATCCCGCGAGCAAGGCCGCGCCGAGAATAGGCGCAAGGAGCCGCCCCGCGGCCACCGAGCCACGTTCAAGACCTGTCATGTGAAGAACCCTTATTGCTGGTTGGCCGTCACCGGCGTTTCGCCCGTATCCTGCCCAGGATCTGGTTTGGCCACCCTGCCCTTGAAGATGCGCCGCACCGTGACGAACAGCAGCGGCACCAGGAACACGCCGATCACAGTCGCCGCGATCATGCCGCCCATCACGCCGATGCCGACGGAGTTCTGCGCGCCTGAGCCGGCGCCGCTGGCGATCGCGAGCGGCGTGACGCCGAGGATGAAGGCCAGCGACGTCATCAGGATCGGCCGCAATCGTTGTCGCGCCGCCTCCAGCGTCGCCTCCACGAGCCCCATGCCGGCCGTCTGCCGCTCGATGGCGAACTCGACGATCAGGATGGCGTTCTTGGCGGCGAGACCGATCGTGGTCAGCAGACCGACTTTGAAATAGACGTCGTTGGTCTGGCCGAACAGGCTTGCCGCCGCCAACGCGCCGAAGATGCCGATCGGCACCGACAGCATGACCGCGAACGGGATCGACCAGCTCTCATAGAGCGCCGCCAGGCACAGGAACACGACCAACGCCGAGATCGCGTAGAGCGACATCGCCTGGTTGCCCGAAAGCCGCTCCTGATGTGACAGCCCGGTCCATTCATGTGAATAGCCGGCCGGCAGTTGCGCGACGAGTTTGTCGATCTCGTCCATCGCCGCGCCCGAGCTCACGCCCGCTGCCGCTGCGCCCTGGATCTCGACCGCCGCCGAACCATTGTAGCGTTCGAGCCGGGGCGAGCCGAATGTCCAATGGCTGGAGGCAAAGGCCGAGAACGGCACCATGGCGCCGCTGGCATTGCGGACCTGCCATTTGTCGAGATCCTCCGGCTGCATGCGGAAATTCGCGTCCGACTGCATGTAGACCGGCTTCACCCGCCCGCGATCAATGAAGTCGTTGACATAGTCGCTGCCCCAGGCGCTGGACAGCGTGTTGTTGATGTCGGCGAGGCTGACGCCCAGCGCGCTCGCCTTCTCCTGGTCGATGTCGACCGAGAATTGCGGCTGGTCCTCCTGGCCGTTGGGGCGCGTGTTGGCGAGCAGCTTGCTTTGCGCCGCAAGACCCAGAAGCTGGTTGCGCGTCTGTATCAGCGCGTCGTGGCCGGCGCCATTGACGTCCTGCAGGTAGAAATCGAAGCCGTTGGTGTTGCCGAAACCCTGGATGGCGGGGGGCGCCAGCGCGAAGACCTGCGCATCCGTGATCTTGCGGAAGGCGCCCATCGCGCGCCCGGCAATCGCCTGTGCTGCTGACGCCGGCGACTTGCGCTGGGCGAAATCCTTCAGCCGCACGAAGCCGATGCCGACATTCTGCCCGGCGCCGCCGAAACCGAAGCCGGAGGCGGTGAAGACCCCGTCGACCACATCCTTTTCGTCCTTGAGATAATGATCGGTCACCTCAGCCAGAACGCGCTCGGTTCGGTCCTGCGTCGCACCGACCGGCAGCTGCACGCTGGTGATCAGGATGCCCTGGTCTTCTTCCGGCAGGAACGAACTCGGCAGGCGAGCGAACATCCAGCCCACGGCGATGACGATGGCGAGGAAGACGGCAAGAAATCGCCACGACCGGTTGATGATGCCGTGCGAGCCGTCGCGATAGGCCGTCGTGCCGCGATCGAACATCCGGTTGAACCAGCCGAACGGACCCGTCTGCGTCGCATGGTCCTTCGGCCGCCGCAGGATCGTGGCGCACAGGGCCGGCGTCAGCACCAGCGCCACCAGCACGGACAGCACCATGGCCGAGACGATGGTCACCGAGAACTGCCGGTAGATGATGCCGGTCGAGCCGCCGAAGAAGGCCATCGGCACGAACACGGCCGACAGCACGGTGGCGATGCCGACCAGCGCGCCGGTGATCTCGTTCATCGATTTTCGCGTCGCCTCTTTCGGCGACAAGGCTTCCTCCGCCATGACGCGCTCGACATTCTCGACCACGACGATGGCGTCGTCCACGAGCAGGCCGATGGCCAGCACCATGGCGAACATGGTCAGCGTGTTGACGGAATAACCGAACAGCGACAACACGCCGAACGTGCCGAGCAGCACCACCGGCACCGCGATGGTCGGGATGATCGTCGCCCGCAGGTTCTGCAGGAAGATGAACATCACCAGGAACACCAGCACGATCGCCTCGGCCAGCGTCTTGACCACTTCCTCGATCGACAGCCGCACGAAGGGCGAGGTGTCGTAGGGGTAGACGACCTCGACCCCTTGCGGGAAGGTCGAGCTCAGCCGGTTGATCGTCGAGCGCACCGCTTCGGCGGTGCTGATGGCGTTGGCGCCGGTCGCCAGGTTGACGGCGACGCCGGCCGCCGGCTTGCCGTTGTAGTGGGCCTGCGTCGTATAGCTTTCGGCGCCGAGTTCGACGGTGGCGACGTCGTTGAGGCGGACCAGCGAACCGTCCGTCTGGCTCTTCAGGATGATGTTGCGGAACTGTTCGGCGGTTTGCAGCCGGCTCTTGGCGGTCACCGTGGCGTTGAGCTGCTGGCCTTTGCGCGCCGGCAGGCCGCCGAGCTGGCCGGCCGAAACCTGCGTGTTCTGCGCCTCGATGGCGCTCGCCACGTCGTTCGGCATCAGCGCGTATTTTGCGAGCTTGTCCGGGTCGAGCCAGATGCGCATGGCATAGCCCGAGCCGAACAGCTGCGTCGAGCCGACGCCTTCGACGCGTTTCAGCGTGTCGTTGACCGTGGCGTCGACATAGTCCGCGAGATCGGTCGAGTTCATCTTGCCGTCGCCGGAGACGAAGCCGATGACCATCAGGAAGCCGGTCGACGATTTTGAAACCGTGATGCCGTTGCTCTGCACCACCTGCGGCAATTGCGACTGCACCAATTGCAGCTTGTTCTGCGTCTGCACCTGGGCCGTGTCGGGATCGGCCGAACTGGTGAAGGTCAGCGTGATCGAGGCCGAACCGGTCGAGGTCGACGTCGCCGTCATGTAGTCGAGATTGTCGATGCCGGTCATGCCTTGCTCGATGATCTTGGTCACCGAATTCTCGACCGTCTGCGCGTCGGCGCCGGGATAGGTGGCGCTGATGTTGACCGTGGTCGGCGCGATCTGCGGATATTGCGAGATCGGCAGCGTGGTGAGCGCGAGCAGGCCGCCCAGCATGATCACGATGGCGATCACCCAGGCGAAGATCGGCCGGTTGATGAAAAATGCTGACATCGTCTCAGTTCCCGGTCGAGGCGGCGGGTTGCTGGCTCGTGCTGGCCATCTTGGATGGGGCCGGCAAAGCCGATGTCTGACCGCGGTCCTTGATCTCCCCGGTCGCCTCGTCGATCGTCACTTCGACGCCGGTCGCGTCGCCGCCGGGGCGCACGAGCTGCAGCCCCTCGACGATGACGCGGTCGCCATCGCCGACACCGCTGTCGACCAGCCAGTTGTTGCCGACGGTGTTGCGCACGGCGAGCACGCGCGTCTCGACCTTGCCCTGCGCATTGATGACCATGGCCGTCGCCTCGCCCTTCGTGTTGCGGGTGACGCCGCGCTGCGGCACCAGAAAACTGTTCTGGGCGACGCCCTCCTCGACCAGCGCCCGCACATACATGCCGGGCAGAAGCAGGCGGTCGGGATTGGGAAACTCGGCTCTCAACGCGAATGTGCCGGTGGTCGGGTCGACATTGGCGCCGGCGAATTCCAGCTTGCCGGTCTGCGCGTAGATGGTGCCGTTCTCGAGTTTCAGCTTGACGCTGACATTGGGTCCGCTGAACTTCAGCCGCCCTTCCGAGATCGCCTGGCGCAGGTTGAGCAAATTGGTGCTCGACTGCGTGACGTCGACATTGATCGGATCGAGCGAACGGATCGTGGTCAGCACCGTCTCCTGGTTGGCGGTGACCAGCGCGCCCGGCGTCAGCGTGGACTTGTCGATGCGACCGGCGATCGGCGCGGTGATCGAGGTGCGGTCGAGGCTGATGCGTGCGGTTTCGGCGCTGGCCTTGGCGGAAGCCACATCCGCCTGCGCCTGCGCCAACGTGGCGGCGGCGTCGTCATAATCCTGTTTGGAAACAACGTTCTGCTTCAAGAGGCCGGCATAACGGTCGAACTTGGCCTGCGCGGTAGGCACCGCCGCCGCCGCCTTCTGCTGCGCCGCGACCGCACTGTCATAGGCCGCCTTGTAGCTCGCCGGATCGATGAGGTAGAGCGGCTGTCCCGCCGCCACCTCGCTGCCTTCCTTGAACAGGCGCTGCTGGATGATGCCGTCGACCTGCGGGCGTACCTCGGCGATCAACGACGCCGCCGTGCGCCCCGGCAGTTCGGCCGTGATCGCCACCGATTGTGGATGCAGCGTGACGACGCCGACTTCCGGCTTGCCGACGCCGCCCATGCCCGCGGGAGCCTTGGCTTGCTCCTGTGAGCAGGCCGCCACGAGAAGGGCTGCGGCAAGCGCCGTCCAGGGCGCGAGCCGGCGAACCGGCGGGAAGGACTGGCTGGACTGGATAGACATGGGCTGAATGATCTTTCGCTTGAGGTGCGGTGGCTGCCTGGGCATGGGATCGTGCAAGGAGGGGCGAGGCCGAACGCTGGCGGTGTCGAGCAGTGCTTCGAAGCGGCTCATGTCGCGCTCCTGCTTCGCGGGTGGAGCGCACTCGAGGATCGAGTGGCTGGCTGCGATGCCCCTGCGTCATTATGCCGATCAGCGCCGACATGCCAAGCGCCTTGCCAAGTCTCACGCGATCTTGCGGTCATGATTTTCGTCGGGCCGGTGCGCAAGCGGGAGCGACAGGCGCCAGGCGGCGAATTCCAGCCGGATCGCGCCCTTCAGCGTGTCGGCGGGCAGCGCCGCGTCGTTGGCGCGCCCGGGCAGCGCCGCATGACTGGCGCGCCCGGCATGGCCGAGCGATGCGATCAGCCGCAAGAGCATCAGGGCTTCCCACATTGTCGTGCCTTGTTGCATGAGGGTGAATCCGGGATGGCGCGATCCACCACCCCGGAAGGGAAACCGGCCGGCCCGGGAACGGGTTGAGTACCGGAGCCGGCCGGCGCAGCCGGTCTGTTGTCAGCCGTTCCCGGGCCGGGGAGGCGACATCGAGCCTTCATTGGGCGGGCCTGCAGGACCGACTGCATCATTCGACGGGCCGCCCCAGGGACCGGGGGGTGGTCCGTGGGGGCGTTCCGCCGAAGCGAGGATTTCGAGTTGTTCTGGCGTGAGCTTGGCGCGCAGCTCGGCGATCGCGTCCTTCAGCTTCGCGGCCGAGGCGGCGCGCGCCGTGACGTCGTCGGCCAGCCTTTCCTGGAAGGCGAAGGGATCGGGCGTGCCGCCAGCACCCGCATCGGGGCCTTTCGCCTGCGGACCACGATCAGGCCGCCGCGGCGACAGCACCACCTGCAGCGCGCTGGTGTAGTCGCGCCAGGCGTCGAGCTGTTCGCTGCGGATGCCGACGCGGGTTTCGAGCGCGGCAAGCCAGGCGGCCAGCATGAATTCCGGCGGCGGCCCCAGGCGGCGGGGGCCAAAACCTTCCGGCCCGAAACCGTGCGGGCCAAAACCCTGCAGGCCCCAACCTTGCGGACCATGCCGCATCGGGCCATGGTCTGGACCATCCTGCATTGCCATGACCGGCGGCTCGCCGGGTGCCGCGCCAGGATCGGGTTGCGCCGCCAGCGCGGGGTGAATGGCGGCGGCGGAAAACAGGCCGAGCGCAAGAAGTCTGCTTCGCATGACGGTTCCTTTCATCCATGCCTTGGACGCCGGGAGGATAGGAAGCGTGTTTGTCTGCTTCGCGTCGGCGTGTTGCCGAAGGTTTCCGCAAAAGGGCAATTTGTTTCCGAACGTTTCCATGAGCCGGCCGGAAACATTGCGTTGCAATTTTCCATGCCGCTTGCGCGCGCTCTCCCTATAATCGGCGCCAAGCAGAGGGCACGGCAATGCAGTCACAACCCCATATCCTCGTCGTCGACGACGACCGCGAAATCCGGACGCTGCTCGGGCGCTATCTCGACGGCCAGGGTTTTCGCGTCTCGGTGGCGGCCGACCGGCGCGAATGCGAGCAGAAGCTGGCCTCGGGCCAGTTCGACCTCACCGTGCTCGACGTCATGCTGCCGGATGGTTCTGGGCTCGATATCTGTCGCGCCTTGCGCGACCGCAAGCCGCATATCCCCGTGATCCTGCTGACGGCGCTGAAGGAAGATGTCGACCGCATCATCGGGCTGGAGCTCGGCGCCGACGACTATCTCGGCAAGCCGTTCAACCCGCGCGAGCTGACCGCCCGCATCCGTGCCGTGCTCAGGCGCTCGACCCCGGAAGAGGCGGCGCCGGCGCCCCCGCCCCGCGCCTACCGCTTCGCCAGCTACAGGCTGGAGCCGGACACCCGCAAGGTGACGGATGCGCAAGGCGCGGCCGTCGATCTCACCGGCGCCGAATTCGACCTGTTGCAAGTCTTCCTCGACCGCCCCGGCCGGCTGCTGTCGCGCGACCAGCTGCTCGATCTCACGCAAGGCCGCGAGCGCGACCCGCTCGAACGCTCGGTCGACGTGCTGATGAGCCGGCTGCGCCGCAAGTTCACCGACACCGGCGACGGGCCGCTGTTCAAGACCGTGCGCAATGGCGGTTACCAGCTCACCGCGCGCGTCGAGACGGTGGAGGCGCAGGCGTGAACTCGCTGCGCCGCCGCCTTATCCTGTTGCTGGTAGCTTCGATCGTCGGCGTCGTCGGCCTGGCGACGGTGGCCGTGCTCAGCGTGCGCGGCGGCGGGCCGCCGCCGGAACTCGTCGTGCCCTGGGTTGCCCAGCAGATGGAGCTCGTGGTGCGGCTGCTGCCGGGGCCCATACCCGATGTGCTGCGGGTGCAATTCAGCGACCGACCGGCCGATGGCAAGGTGGACCGGCAGGAGACGGCGATGCTCAATGATCTGCTGCGCCGGCGAGGTTTCGACGTCCTGGCCGTCGTCAGCGACAAACCGGGTGAACCCGCCCAGCGTGCCTCCATGCGCCTGCCCGACAGCCGTTGGGCGATCCTGGAAATTGCCCATATCGATCCGCCCAGGCGCGAATGGCTGGTGCTCGCCGGCTGGATCTCGCTGATCGTGGCCGGCGCCACCGCCGTCTCGGTCTATTTCACATCGGTGCTGATCCGGCCGCTCGAAATGCTGGAGGCCACCGTCTCCAAGATCGGCAGCGATGGCGTGCTGGCGCCGGTGCCCGAGGTGGGCTCGGCCGAGGTCAAGGCGACCGCGCATGCGCTGAACCAGCTCTCGTCCAGGCTGAAGACGGCGATGGAAAGCCGCATGCGGCTGGTGGCCGCCGCCGGCCATGACCTGCGCACGCCGATGACGCGCATGCGGCTGCGCGCCGAATTCCTCGACGAGGAGCGCGACAAGTGGCTGCACGACCTCGACGAGCTCGACCGCATCGCCGACAGCGCCATCCGCCTGGTGCGCGAGGAGGTCAATCAGGATGCCGTCGAGCCGCTGGACCTGGAAAAGATGGTGCGCGACATATCAGCCGAGATGGCCACGCTCGGCCATTCCGTCTCGATCGGGCATCTCGACAAGGTTTCGGTGCGCGCCGGCGCGCTCGGCCTGCGCCGCGCGCTGCGCAACCTGATCGTCAACGCCGCCACCCACGGCAAGGCCTGCACGATCGCGCTCAATGTCGCCGACGGGCGCGCCATACTTTCGATTTCGGACATCGGCCCTGGCATTCCGCCCGACCTCATCAACAAGGCCTTCGAGCCCTTCTTCCGCGTCGACCCCGGCCGCCAGCAATCCATTCCCGGCGCCGGCCTCGGCCTCGCCATCGCCAAGGAAATCATCGAGCGCTACGGCGGCACCGTGACGCTGGAGAACCGCCAGGGCGGCGGACTGGCGCAGACCGTGGTGTTTGACGCGGTGTGATTGCGTCCAGTCGGCGGCCGGCCGCGTCGTCAAAGGCAGCCCAAACCAAGCAGCGAGGCCTGCGCAGCGAGCTACGACGTGGCGCGCAGATTTCTGCGCATGGTCCGCCTGCCCGTCGCACGGGCTTTCTCGGCCACCACGGCGGCGATCTCGACCACCTCGCCCTCGCGCGATCTGCCGTTGGTGGCTTTGTGGAGCCGCTCGTAGGGCAGCAATTCCTTGATCCGGGCGTTGAGCGACGCGATTTCGGCCCGCAGGTCCTCGCATTCCTGCCGCTGGACATCCCGCTGTATGTCTTCCGATGCCTGTTGCAGCGCAATCTGCGAAAGATTGGCGTTCGCTTTGGAAAGGCTCATCTTGTCGGTTTCGTTCTCGTCCGTGAGCGCCGACAATCTTTCATCGGCGATCTTCTTTTCAGCCACTGCGTCGTCCAGTTCGGTCTTGAGCCTGGCGATCTCGGCGGCGGCCGCGCTGTTCTCGTTCGAGGCCCGCTCCAGCCGCGATTCCAGGTCCTGTATCTCGGAACGCAATCCGCGCATTTCCGTCTGGCCGCGAGCCCGTTCGGCTTCCCAGTCGCCTTCCATCATGCTGGCCGACTCGGTCTTTTCCGCCAGCTTCGCCTGCGTGGCCTCGAGCGCCTTCTGCAGCCGGATCTCCTCTTTCTCGCTCTTGCCGAGCGCCGCCATCAGTTCGGCAAGCCGCGCCGCTTCGCTGGCGTGGATTGCCGAAAGCTCGTCCAGCCTGTGGCGCGTCTGGGTCTCCCGCTTCAGCACCTTGTCGAGCTCGGCCGACAGGCTGACATGTTTCTCCCGCAGCATCTTGCTCTCGCGCAGGCGCCTGTTGGCCTCGACCGTCCTGGCCGTCAGCCGGTTGGCGATGTCGCCGAACTCCGCGTCGCGTTTGGCGTTGGCATTGGCCATCTCCGCGAGTTCGAGCCTTACCGCTGCGAGCGTTGCGCGAAGCGTCTCCCGGTCCTGGACCAGGGTCGTCTCGCGCTGCTGCAGCAATTCGCACGCGCCGTCACGCTCGCGCAGCTTTGCCGCCGTGTCGTGCAGCTTTTCCGACAGCGTTCTCTGCTCCGCGATCAGGCCGGCATTTGCGAGCTCCAGCTCATTGGCGCGAAGAATGTCGGTGTGGAGGATGTTGAGGAATTCCCGCGTCAGATGGTGCGAGGTCGAGATCTCCGACAGTTTGCCGTTGATCTCGTCCAGATAATCCCTGGCGTCGTGGAACATCCCTTCGAAGGCATTCAGTGCCGCCAGCCGGGTCTGGGCATGAGGCGTCAGTCGTGGCGCGGTTTCGGCGGTCTCGGCGTTGCCCGCCGCATCGGGAGCGTCCGCGGCATCCGCTTGTGGCGCATCGGCTTGGACTGGCGAGGCGTCGGCGCCTGACGCAGGATCCGGGACATCGTCGCCCTTTGGCGGGTCCTCGAATTCGCTATCGAGGCTGGCATCCAGGGCGTCGGCCAGATCGTCCTGTAACTCCTGGAGTGCGTTGTCTACGTCTTCAGCACGCTTGATCAGGCTCTTGAAGTTCATACGGAACTCCCTCTTACGCAACCAAACCCAGATATTTAATAAACTGCTAATATGTATCCTTACATCCGCTTATTCCGCAAGGGAAGGCCCCGGTGGAAAATGTAAATTTGCAACATTGGCGATTTGGATGCCGCAAGCAGCCGGCGTTCGCGACGGTGTGAACGTCGCGTGCAGCCTGATATGCAGCCGGCAAACGGCCTGCAGGTCGAACGGGAGGGCGTGGAGATGTCGATCAAGGTGATCGGAACCGGCTTCGGCCGGACGGGCACGGATTCGATGCGCGAGGCGCTGGCCATTCTCGGCTTCGGCCCCTGTCATCACATGCATGAAGTGATCGGCAACGAGGAGCAGAAACGGATGTGGCGTGCGCTGGCCCAAGGTGCCGCGCCGAACTGGAACCAGCTGCTCTCGGGCTATGTCTCCTGTCTGGACTGGCCCTCGGCGTATTACTGGCGCGAACTGATCGAGTTCTATCCGGATGCCAGGGTGATCCTGACCTACCGTTCGGCCGAAAGCTGGTGGGAGAGTTTTGAAAAAACGATCGCGGCGGGTCTTGAGCAAAGCGTGGATCAGGAATCGCTGGGCCTTGCCCTGATCGCCAGGCAGGTGTTCGGCGGCCGGCCCGGCGATCGAGCGCATGCCATTGCCTGCTACGAGGCCAATGTCCGTGCCGTGTACGCCGGGGTGCCACCGGAGCGGCTGCTGGTCCACGCTCTTGGCGATGGCTGGGAACCGCTGTGCACCCATCTCGGCGTTGCGATACCGGATCAGGACTATCCCAATCGCAACAGCGCCGCGGGCTTCAGGTCGAGATTTTCGCTGAACTGACCTGGACGAATGCCGGCGGTGCCGGGCCGGCAGATCCGGGTACCTCGCCCCCTCTGCAGAGGGGCGAGGAAACAGCGCGGCGTTTTACCCCGCCATGGCCAGCGGCACGGCGCTCTTGTTGGGGATCTGGATGTCGATTTCCAGCGTCGACATGGTCTCGCCGCGATCCATCGAGACCTGAAGGTAGTCCTGATCGATCTGCACATGCTTGGCGATCACAGCCATGATCTCCTCGCGCAGGATGGAGACGAGATCGGGCTGGCCACGGCTGCGGCGCTCATAGGCGAGCAGCACCTGCAGCCGCTCGCGCGCCACCGGCGCGCTGGTGCGCCGCTTGAAGAGGTCGAGGATGCTCATGCGGCCCTCCTTCCGAGCAGACGGTCGAGAAAGCCCTTGCGTTCGAAGGGCACCACCACCGGCAGATCTTCGCCTTCCAGCCGTCTTGCCGCTTCGAGATAGGCCTTGGCGGCGTTGTTGAGCGGCTCCGACAGCGTCACCGGCGAACCGAGGTTGGAGGCGCGCAGCACATCCTGGCTTTCCGGGATGATACCGAGCAGCGGCACCGACAGGATTTCCAGCACGTCGTCGATCGACAGCATTTCGCCCCGCGCGGCGCGTGCCGCGTCATAGCGGGTGACCAGCACGTGCTTGGCGATCTGCTCGCCCTGTTCCGCGCGCATGGTGCGGGCGTCGAGCAGGCCGATGATGCGGTCGGAATCGCGCACCGACGACACTTCGGGATTGGTGACGATGACCGCCTCGTCGGCAAAGCGCATGGCGAGCTGCGCGCCGCGCTCGATGCCGGCCGGGCTGTCGCAGAAGACATAGTCGAACACCGAGCGCAGCTTGTCGATCACCTCGCCGACGCCCTGCTCCGTCAGCGCATCCTTGTCGCGCGTCTGCGAGGCCGGCAGCAGGAACAGCGTGTCGACGCGCTTGTCGCGGATCAGCGCCTGCGACAGCTTGGCTTGCCCCTGGATGACGTTGACGAGGTCGAAAACCACGCGCCGCTCGGCGCCCATGATCAGGTCGAGATTCCTGAGGCCGACGTCGAAATCGACCAGCGCCACCTTCTTGCCGGTCTTGGCGACCGCGGCACCCAGCGCGGCCGTCGAGGTAGTCTTGCCGACGCCCCCCTTGCCCGATGTGACGACCACTACCTTGCCCATGGAAAAAGCCTCCGTTGCCTGTTGTCGTTGCCGTGCGCCGCACGGTTGTTGTCAGAGCCTGCCATCATGCCATCCCAAACCGGTCCGAGGCTTGCGCCCGGCGATGGTGCTCCGGCGCCTGTCGGGGCCGGAACCGTGAAGCCGGGCGTCCGCATCGCGCCGCCCTAGTTCAGCGGCACGACGGCGAGCATGTCGCCTTCGAGGAAGGCCTGCACCGCCTTGCCGCGCGAGACGCCTTCCATCTCTTCGGCCGTCGTGTACCAGCCATCGACCGAAATCAGTTCCGCCTCGTTCTTGCGGCAGAAGATGCGCGCCGACCGATTGCCCTGCGAGCCGGCGATGGCGCGGCCGCGCAGCGTGCCATAGACATGGATCGAGCCCGCCGCGATGATTTCCGAGCCCGACGCGACCGAGCCCAGCACGATGACATCGCCATGCGGATGGAAGATCGACTGGCCCGACCGGATCGGCGACTTGACCATCAGTGTGCCGGCCTGGACAGCATCCACCGCGCCGGCTTCAGCAGCCTTGGCAGCCTTGCCCTTGCCGGCCTCGGCCTTGATCTCGACCGGCTTGCCCTCTGCGGGCTTGCCGGCATCCTTGCCGCGCTCCGAAAACACCGTCTCCAGCTTGCCGGCTTCATCAGCCGCCTCCGCCTTGCCCTTGCGGCCGGAAAGCAGGCCGTCCGAAGTCGCCTCCTTGGCGCCGGTTAAGAGCGGCGGCAGGTCAAGCCCCAGCGAAGCCCCTTCGAGCTCAATCGCATAGACCCGGATGCCACGCGCACCGAGCGAAGCGACCAGCAGCGCGATATCGGCGACCTCAGGCTTCAGCACATTCAAATCGAGCACCACCGGCCGCCCGGCAAAATACCCCGGCGAATTGCCGATCCAGTGATCCAGCCCCTCCAGCCAGGCGGAAATCGGCGCCTCCGGGGTGAGCGTGAAGGCCACGAACGAACGGGCGCGAAAGCGAATGGATTTTGTTTCGACGGGGGCGGCAAAGGTCACGGCCAGCGAATCCTTACTGAGAGGTAAACGCTAGGGGGTTAATGGTTAACGAATGGTTAATGGGGAGGGATCAGAGAGAGCTAGAATGAGGTTTCTTGACAGCTTCCACGAGAGCCGCGCTATCGTAATTATCCGCTGCGCACGCCCTTAGCAGAGAGAGTGAAATAGCCAAGAACCAAACTCGCTGCCACGATGGCCATGGCGACTTGCCAAAGGCCTTTGCTTGAAAGCAGGGCCGTAAGAAAATTCTAGGCGGTCCTGCCGCTTACAGCGTCCACCTTACTGCTACCATCCTTATCATTACTCATCTCTATCGAGCCCCACCTTCGGAGCAGAATTCTCGCTTGCCCGCAGAAAGTCATTCAGAGTTCCATCCAGTAATTGCAACCAGGCTCTAGTCACGTATGCTGGTCGGCGGCAGGCAGCCGATGGCGAGCAAAGTACCGCAGCTAAGCTTGTGCCAATGCAAGCTGCTGAGGGATCCTGGAGTTAGGGGGGAAATTCATGCAAGAGGTTAATTTTAGCTCCGTTGTAAGGTGGGGACCTCAAGGGGCGGCGGGCGCGCGGGCACCTAGTGTGATTAGTGGCATATGTCCGCACTGTAACGAGCGGGTGATTTTCTCACTGAGTCACCATACTGAAGACCCCAACCGGACAACGATAGCGGCAAACGCCGTCTGCCCCGCGTGCCAGCGCGGGGTCCGATTTTGGTCTGTGCGTAACACCCCAAAGCCGAAAGATGAGGTAGGCAATCCCATCGCCGTTTTTATGTACCCACCAGCCGTTGCCCAATATCCCTATCCGACTTTGTCGGACGGAATCCCTGAACGCCTGCGCAACTCTCTTTTCGCAACGATAGATGCGTTCAATGCCAAAATTTACGGGGCTACGGCGGTGGCCGGTCGCGTGACGTTGGAAGGCATTTTTAAATACCGAGTTCCGGAAGGGAAGCGAAAAGAGTCCCTTATGAAGCTTATCGAAATCGTGAAAGCTGATTCCAGTCTCGCGGAACCGCTGACAGCTTTATCACATGTGATTCGAACGGGAGGCAATCTTGGCGCCCATTTTCACGAAGAACGTGAACCTACAGAAGCCGTAGCTCGGGGCATAGTCGAATTGCTGGATTATTTGATATCTTATCTCTACGTGTTGCCTGAAAAGATCAAAGCACTTGAGAAAGATCTTGGAGCAAAACCTGCAACTCCTCTGTCGCCCCCAGACGGGGCTCCGCCGTCCTAGGAGAGAAGTTTGCCCCATTAACTAGGCAGAGAATTGTCTGTCTGTTTCGCAGACTAGATAGACGCTCACCCCCTCAACCCCGCTTAAAATACTGCACCTCCCTTTCATGCTTCTCCGCCGCTTCCCGCGTATCGAACGTCCCCAAATTCCGCCGTTTCCCCGTCTTCTCGTCCTTCTTCCTTGAATAAAGCCGGTATCTTCCGTCTTTCAGCTTCCTGATCATCGGTCTCTCCCTTGGAAAAGACGAAGGGCCCGGCCGTCGCCGAGCCCTTCTTTTTGTCAGTCGCGGTGTTCGGGCATGGCTTTCAGCTGGTCCTTGGTCCAGTTGGTCACGGCGTGGACGTCGCCGTCCTCGTCACGCATGAAATCGAGTTCGTTGGCGGCGACGGCGACCGGTTTGGCGCCGATGCCGAGGAAGCCGCCGACATCGATGACAACCAGGCCGCTGCCATGCATATGGTCGACAGAGCCGATCTTCTCGTCGTGGGGGCCGTAGATGGACGCGCCTTCAAGCGTGTCCGGTGTCAGTTCGGCGGGGCGGAGCCTTACGTGATTTGCGTGGTCCATCAGTGCATCTCCTCTCGGGTTTGGACAGGGTGAACCTCCGAGGCGGCCAAGGGTTCCGACCGATTTCATGTCGCCGATGCCTTTGGGGTGACGCCGGACAGACCGCACCAGACCGCCGGCGCCGGGTACCGGCGGCGCCGCGTTTTCGTGCGCTGGTCAGGGCAATTCCAGGAAAAGCCTGAAACGGTTTTCCCTTGGAAATTGGGTGGCCTAGCTGCGCTTCTTCGCCTTGAGGCTGCGCGCGGCCTGCTCGATCGCGGCGCGGTCGTTGCCCAGGCGGTCGAGCAGCTCCTGCGCCTCGTCGCCCGATATGCCCGTGCGGACGGCCAGTTCCTCCACCGTCAGAACGTCGGTGCTGGCGATCTCGCCGGTCTGCGGCAGCGCGTCGCCGGCCGTGAGCGGCAGGGCGGCCTCCCGGTCGATCTCCATCTCGGCCTGGCGCCAGTGCCGGTCATGGTCGCCATGCGCGCCGCCTTCGCGTTGCCAGATCTCGTAGGCGCGGTTCCTGATCTTGTCGTCGCGGTCGTCGCTCATTTCGATTCCTCCACTCATGTGAGGCATGAACGCCGCGCCGATCCGAACGATCCAAAAAATCTGCGTGATCGCCGGGCATCGCAAGGCGCCGCCTTTCAGCCGCGCCCGGTCCCATCCGGCGGCTACTCGCACTGGCGCCTGGGTCCGCCGGAATAGGGCTGATAGCTGTTGTCTTCGGGCCGGTAGGAGCGGTAGCGGCTGAAGCAGGAATCGACATGATCGGGGGAAAGCGCCGTCGTGGAAGCGGCGTCGCCCGTCTCGGCATAGCTGACTTCGGCTGAAGCGCCCCGGTCGGCGCCGGCGTCGAGATAGGGCGAGACGCAGGGGCGCAGCCGCCCGCTATAGGACATGTAGCTGTTGTCGTCGGGATGGTAGGAGCGGTAATGGCTGGCGCACCACTGGAGATGCGACGCCGGCAGTTCGGCCGCTGCGGGCGCGGTCGAGCCGGTCGCGGCCGGGTCGGGTGCCGGCTCCTTGGCCGCGATATCAGGCGGCGCGGGCTGGTCGGCCGGCAAGCGCTGGAGGTTCTGCGCCGCCTTGTTCACCGGCCGCGCGTTCCTGGTCCACAGCTCCGCCACGCTGACGGTCGGCCTTGCCTCATGCGGGGACTTGGCGGCAAGCAGCCAGGCGGCAAAGCCCAACCCGCTGCCGAAGACCGCAAGGGTCAAGACGAAGCCGCCGACCAGTGCCAGAATCGCTTTCACGTCACGCTCCTTCAGTCACTGCTCATAGAATGCGGAGCATCAAGGCTGGTTCCAGCACAGCGCGCGCAAGCGTGCGTGGGCGCGCGGGCTCAGCTCGTCCTCAAACCGGCAGCCTCAGGGAAAACTGGTTCTCGACCGCCAGCAGCGCCGCCACCATGTCCTTGTCGCGCCGCCGCTGCTGCAAATAGCCGGCCAACAGCCAGTCCAGCGAGAACCGGCCCGCGCCGGCAACGGCCAGCACGAACATGCCGCCTGATATGGCCAGATCCTTCTCGAAATGCAGCAGTTCGTTCTGGCTGGCGAAGTTGGTGTGGAACAGCATGGCCGTGGCCAGGCAGAACAGGCCGAGCCCGACTGCGCCCGGCCGCGTCAGCAGGCCCGTTGCCACCGAGAGCCCTGCCCCCAGTTGCAGTGCGATGGTGGCGATGAACAGCGGCAGGCCGACGCCAAGGGCTGCCATGGCCTTGGCGGCGCCCTCGAAATGCGTGGCCAGCGTGACGCCCTCATGCAGGAAGATGAAGGACATAAGCATGCGCCCGACAAGCAGGGTCACATCCCTGACATAGAGTTTGGTGGCGAGGGTGTGCAGCTTCGCGGCGCGTTCGTTCAGGGTCATGGTCGGGCTCCGATATTTCTACACCATGCGGGCGCGCGCGGGGATGGCGCTTGCCGAATGTGATGCTTGAAAGGGCCGGAGCCGGCTCGAGGGAGAGGCGCCGGCTCCGGCAATGGGCGCCAGCCACGAGCGCCCGAACTTTGGTTCATTTCGCGTTGAGGTTCACGCCAAGGCCCCCTCATCCGGCCGCTGCGCGGCCACCTTCTCCCCGCCGGGGAGAAGAGGCTTGCGCTTGTGCCGGCTCCTCCTCTCCCCTTGGGGAGAGGTCGGATTGCCCCGAATTGCCCTTGCAATTCGGTTGGCAATCCGGGTGAGGGGGAACTTGCGCCGCCGCCCTACTTCGTCACCTTGGTGTCGATGGCCTTTTGCAGGTCGGAAAGCTCCTCGCAGCCGGCGGGACACAGTTTCTGCAGCGAGGCCAGCTGCTCATTGGCCTTGGCCATGTCGCCGGTCTCGACATAGAGCTCGCCCAGATACTCACGGGCGGCCTTGTGGTCGGGCTTCAGCTCCAGCGCCTTGTTGTAGTAGGTCAGCGCGGTGGCGGTGTCGCCGGTCTTGCGCAGCGTGAAGCCGAGCAGATTGTAGACATCGGCCTGCTGGTTGTCCTGCGCGAGGTCCCGCAGGTCCGCCAGCGCGCCCTTATAGTCCTTGGCGTCGAGCTTGGCCTTGACGGCAGTGAGGTCGGGCGCGTCGGCGCCCTCGATGTTGTCGACCGCATAGGCCGGCATGACCGTGGCGACGGGAACGACGGTCAACACGGCAATGGCGCCGAGCAGGCCGAACAGGGCGTGCTTGCCCAGGTAGGATTGTTTCATTGTCTTTCTCGCTTGGTTGAGTGCTGGCATTGAGAGACCGTTTCGAAATTCGCTCCGGCGAGTCATTTGATGGTGGTTTCGAGAACCGTAGCGCAGCGGACGTTTGGGTCCGTGAGCAACGGAAGCGCAGAAAACGCCTTCAGATGGCCGCCAGAGTAGAGTTTCCAAACGGTCTCAAATCTGGACGGGAGTGAAGCCGTAGGCATTGCCGTCCTTGACGAAAACGCCGGTGCCCGGGAACGGGAAGTGCGAGCCGGAAATGCGGATGTTGTCCGCGATCACCCGGTCGATGAGCTTGTGGCGCGTGGCGATCGCCGTCGGCCCGTCCTGGTCGTAAGCGCCCTGCCATTCCGGGTGCGGCGCCAGAAGCGCCGGCACATACATGGTGTCGGCCGAGATCATCAGTTGCTCCTTGCCGGAGTTGGCGAGATAGACGGAATGACCCGGCGTGTGGCCGGGTGCGGCGATGATCTGAATGCCGGGCACGACCTCGGCGCCATCCTCGACCAGCCTCCAGTTCTTCCATTTCGGGAAGTTTTCGGCGATGCGCTTGCCCGCCGGCTTGCGCCCCTCGGGCAGCTTGGCCAGGCGGCTGGGATCGGTCCACCAGGTATATTCGGTGGCGTTGACGATCAGCTCGGCATTGGGGAACACTGGCGTGTTGGTGCCCTTCTCCATCAGGCCCCAGACATGGTCGGGGTGGAAATGCGAGATCATGATGGTGTCGATCGCCTTGTAGTCGATGCCGGCGGCGGCCATGTTGGCCGGCAGATGCGTGGCATTGGCCTGCCACTGGCCGACGCCCGAGCCCGCATCCATCATGATCAGCCTGCCGCCCATCTTGAGCACGGCGACGGTGAGCGGAATGGGCATGAAGTCGGTGGTCAGCCCGGCCTTGGCGAGTGCCGCCTTGGTGTCGTCGACCGAAACATCCCTGATGAAGGCCGGGTCGTGCGGCTTCTTCCAGATGCCGTCATAGATAGCGGTCACCTCGATGCCGCCGACCGAGTACTTGTAGAAGCCGACTGTGGGTTCCACCGGCATCTGCGCGAAGGCGGGCCGGGTGAATTCGAGCTTGCCGGCAAGGCCGAAGGCGGCAGCGGCGGCGGCGGATTGAAGCACTGTGCGGCGTGACATGCTGAACATGGCGTATTCTCCTGTGGGTTTCGGTGGCGGTGGCGGTGCAGGTGACGGAGGAGCCACGCCACATGGCCCTCCGTCCTGATTGCGGACGGGGTCAGGACCTGGAGAGGATGGTCCGAACCCCTGAACTCAGTTGCCCCAGATGCCGTGGCCTGGTTCATCCGCATCAGATTTCATCGTCGCCCGCATGCCGTGGCGGACAATCTCCGGCTTGGCGGTCGAGGCGGTGTAGGTGTTGTCGACGGTGGTGAGCGTCTGGTCGGCGGCGCTCGTGCCAAAATGGTCGCTACCGGCAAAGGCGAAACTCGAGGCGAGCAACATCGCAGCCACGCTGAGAGCGAGCTTGGTCATTTCGGTAAATCCTTGTTTCGTTTCTTCGCGTCGCGGGCCGATTGGCCCCGCTGATGACAAGACCCGGAAGCGCCGCGCTTTATTCCCCGGCACCGAAATTTTTTTTCAAAAGGCCGGAAAACCGGCGGCAGCGGCCATGCGGAAGCGCGCCCAGACACAATCCAGAAACAAGTTTCAACAGTTCAGAAAAACTGGCGAAAAGATCGGGTGGCATAAGCATCCCTCAACGGCCGGAAATCTGGCCGCCGCACAGGGCGCACGGACACAAGCGCACGGGGTTGGGCACGGGCGATGCTACGAGGTTCGAACGGACGGATGGGGGCCCTGCCTTGCATGTCGCCCGCCGCCGGCAGCCTCCAGGCGATGCGCACGCCTGCGCCCCGCGCCCATGCTGCCGAATATGTGAAGACAGGGCGGCCGATTCCGTGATAACCGCCCGGCCAAAGAGGATCCAGCGGTCAGCGATCGCCGGTCGGGATTCCGGAATCTTCCGTTTTGGAAGCTTCGGTCATTCCACCTCCATCAACCACGATCAAATTGCAGCGCCGGCACAGCCGACAATGCCTGCTCGAGCGGCGGCATGATCGAGATGTGCCTGTGACGGCTTCGCCAGCACGAGAAAGTTTGGAAATGGACCACGGTATCGATATCGCCGAACTGGACAGGGAAGCGGCAAGATCGGGCGGAGAGCCCGAGACCAGACCCGACAGCGCCGATGCACTTGCGGAACTTGCCTCGGTAGCGCGCAGCCAGGTCCTGGTGGGTGCCGACTTTGCCCGGGCAGGTCAGCCGGACGAGCGGCTCGACAAGGTCTTCGAGCAACTCGCCGAAACATTCGCCACGCTGCCGGCGGTGATCTCCGAAGGCCGCACCTGGACGTATCAGGAGCTGGACAAGCGCGCCAACCAGTTCGCCCGCCTGCTGGTCAAGCGTGGCGTGCGGCCGGGTCACCGGGTCGGGCTCATCCTCGACCGGTCCGCGGAAACCTATGTGGCCCTGCTTGCCGTGGCGAAAGCGGGCGCCGCCTTCGTGCCGCTGGCCACCGCCTTTCCTGAAGAGCGCATGGCGCTCATCGTCGAAGACGCCAGCGTCAGCCTGATCGTCACCATTGCCACCTACGCATCGCGTGCCGGCCAGTTGCCGGTTCCGCACCTGTTGATCGACAGTGCCGCCGCCGAGATCTCAGCCCAGTCCGACGCGCCGCTGAAGCCGCACAAGGCGCCGGCCGCAATCGAAGACATCTGCTATATCCTCTATACGTCGGGCACGACCGGCAGGCCCAAGGGCGTGGCCATCCGCCACCAGAGCTTCGTCAACTTCATCCGCGTCGCCGCCGCATCCTACGGCTACAAGCCGGGCGACCGCGTCTACCAGGGCATGACCATTGCCTTCGACTTTTCCTCCGAGGAGATCTGGGTGCCGTTCGTCGCCGGCGCGACCGTCGTGCCAGCACCCGGCCAGATGCCTCTCGTGGGCGAAGAGCTCGCCGATTTCCTGCGCCATCACGACATCACCTGCATGGCCTGCAGCCCGACGCTTCTGTCGTCCATGACATCTGATGTGCCCAGCCTGCGCACGCTGCTGGTGGGCGGCGAGGCCTGCCCCCACAATCTGGTCGTGCGCTGGTCGAAGCCCGGCCGGCGGATCCTCAACACCTATGGCCCGACAGAGGCGACCGTCACCGCAACCATGGGTGCGCTGACGCCGGACCGGCCGGTGACGATCGGCGCGCCGCTGCCCACCTATTCAATCGTCATCCTCGACCCTTCGCTGCCGCAGCTTGCCGAGCCTGGTGAGCTGGGCGAGATCGGCATTGCCGGCATCGGGCTGGCGGTCGGCTATCTCAACCGACCGGACCTGACCGAACAGAAGTTCATCGCCGATTTCCTCTCCCTGCCGAACAATCCGTCGAAGCGCATCTACCGCACCGGCGACCTTGGCCGGATCAACGACGCCGGCGAGATCGAGTATGCCGGGCGCATCGACACGCAGGTTAAGATCCGCGGCTATCGCATTGAACTCGGCGAGATCGAGGCCGTCTTGCTGGACCAGCCTGAGATCGCGCAGGCCGCCGTCACCACCTGGGAGATCGAGCCCGGCCGCGTCGAGCTCGTTGCCTATTACGCACCCAAGGCCGGCCAGCCGGCGCTCTCGCGCGCCGACATCGCGCAGACGATGAAGCGCCGGCTGCCGGATTACATGGTGCCCGCCTATCTGGAGGAACTGCCGGCGATCCCGATGACGGTCTCCAACAAGGTCGACCTTCGCCAGCTTCCCAAACCGACCAGCGTCAGGCTGTCGGCCGACCGCGCCTTGGTGCCTCCCGGCAATGACGACGAGCGTTTCCTGGCCGACGCGCTGTGCGCCGTGCTGAAGTTCGACGACGTGTCGGTCGAGGACAATTTCTTCGACGATCTCGGCGCCAACTCGCTGCTCATGGCGCATTTCTGCGCCCGCGTCCGCACCCGCAAGGAATGGGCGACGACGTCCATGCGCGACATCTATCTCTATCCGACCGTGGCGCGCCTGGCCAAGCACCTGAGCGTGGCTGAAGAGATGATGACGGCCATCAACGAGCCCGTTCTCACCCGCCAGGCGTCCAATATCGTCTACTGGACCTGCGGCGCGGCGCAGCTGCTGTTTTACGCGCTTTACAGCTACGTGGCGCTGTGGGCGATCAACGGCGGCCTCAACTGGGTCTATGACACGCTCGACGATCCGCTTCAGCTTTATGTCAGGTGCGTGGTGCTCTCGGCCGGCGTGTTCTTCGGCATGTCGGGCTTTGCCGTCGTCGCCAAATGGGTGCTGGTCGGCCGCTGGAAGGCGGAAGCGTTCCCGATCTGGGGCCTGCGCTACTATCGCTTCTGGGTCGTCAAGACCCTGATCCGCTCCGCACCCGTCGTCCTGTTCCGCGGAAGCCCGCTCTACAGCCTGTACCTGCAGCTCCTTGGAACCAGGATCGGGAAGAACGTCGTCATCGAATCCCGCGCAGTGCCCGTGTGCACGGACCTGATTTCGATCGGCGACCGAACGATCCTGCGCAAGGAATCGCTGATCCTCGGCTACCGCGCCCAGGCCGGCTATATCCACACCGGGCCGCTGACCATCGGCCGCGACGCATTCGTCGGCGTCGGCTGCACGCTCGACATCGACACCGCGATCGGCGACGGCGGCCAACTCGGCCATTCCTCCTCGCTGCAGCGCGGGCAAAGCATCCCCGACGGCGAACACTGGCATGGATCGCCGGCGGTGCCGACCACGGCGGACTATTGCAAGGTGCGCAACGTCAACCCTCCCCGCATCCGGCGCTTCCTCTACGAGGCCGTGCAGCTGATAGGGCTGTTTGCGATCGTCACCCCGCTGCCGCTTTTGTTCCACAGCTATTGGGAGAATGTCGGCGACGACTATCAGGAGACGATCGGCCTTGTGGCGATCGGCACCACGGTCACGTTTTTCGGCTACATCGCCGTGGCCTTTTTCGCCGCCACCGTGGTACCGCGCCTGTTCAGCCTGATCCTGAAACCCGGCCGCACCTACACGCTTTACGGCTTCCGCTACTGGCTGCAGACGGTTGCCGAGTTCACGAGCAACTCCCGCGTGCTCGGGCTGCTGTTCGGCGACAGCTCGGCCATCGTCCATTACATGAGCGCCATCGGCTGGAACCTCAACAAGGTGGTGCAGACCGGCTCGAATTTCGGCTCCAACCAGCAGCACGAAAACCCGCTGCTGTGCGAGATCGGCACCCAGACCATGGTGTCGGACGGGCTTTTCATGATCAACATGCACAAGTCCGCTTCCGCGTTCCGGCTCGAGCCGACGCGGATCGGCGAGCGCAACTATCTCGGCAACAACATCTACTATCCGCCGGATGGACGCACGGGCGACAACGTTCTGCTCGGCACCAAGGTGATGGTCCCGATCGACGGGCCATTGCGCGAGAATGTTGGCCTTCTGGGCTCGCCCCCCTTTGAAATCCCGCGCATGGTGAACCGCGACAAGGAACTCATCGCCGGCATCGACGAGGAAGACCGGCGCCAGCGTATCCCGCTCAAGAACCGTCACAATCTGGTAACGATCCTCCTGTTCTTGGCGACGCAATGGATCATGCTGTTCGCCACGCTGGCGATCTGGGACCGGGCGCTGAACTATTATACAGAATGGGCGGAAATCGCCCTCTTCGCGGCGGTGCTTTTGACCTCGGCGATCACCATTCCGTTCTACATCTTCGTCGAGCGGGCAAGCCTCGGTTTCCGCAAGCTGAAGCCGCAGATAACGACGATCTACGACGTCACCTTCTGGCGCCATGAGCGCCACTGGAAGCTCGCAGATTCGCCCATCGTGCGCCTGTTCGCCGGCACGCCGTTCCGGCCGATGATCCTGCGCATGCTGGGTGTCAAGGTGGGCAAGCGTGTGTATGACGGCGGGGCCAACCTGACCGAGCGTTCGCTGGTGGTGATCGGCGACGACGCCACGCTCAACGAAGGCTGCGTCATCCAGGCCCACTCGCTGGAGGAAGGCGCGTTCAAGTCCGATTTCATCCGCATCGGCGATGGCTGCACGCTGGGGCCGTCCGCCTTTGTCCATTACGGCGTGGTGATGGGCAAGGGATCGATGGTCGATGCCGATTCCTTCGTGATGAAGGGCGAGGAACTCGAGCCCAACTCGATCTGGCGCGGCAACCCGGCCAAGCTGCATCGGTTCGTCGAGCCGATCATGGAAGACTGCTCCAGGGCGTCGTCCTGACGCTTGAGCCCGATATCATCGGAGGCCACGTGGCACAGCGATCCGGAAGCACCGTGGGCATCCATATCGCCCCCGTGACCAAGGCCAATCGCGCCTTGGTCACGGCCCTGCAGCTGGCGCCGGAGCAGATGGACTTCGTCGCCAGCAATGCGGACTCCCTGCGCGAAGCCAGATCCGATCGGGACGCGCGGCCACGCGCCGTCATAGTCGGGGACCAGCCTGTCGGATTCCTGATGTACGAGGCGCCGCGGGACGACGACGAGGCGCGCATCTACCGCTTCATGATCGACCGTGCCTGGCAGGGCCGAGGCTATGGCAAGGCCGCGCTGCGTAAGGTGCTGGAGGAAATCGGCGGGCTCGGCCATATCAGGCACGTGTCGATCTGTTACGAACCGGAGAACGAGGCGGCGCGGCGGGTCTATCGCAGCGCCGGTTTCGTCGAAGAGGGGCTCGACGAGGACGGCGAAATGATCGCCGATCTCCTCCTCCCAGCCGGCGACCGATGACGCCATCAGCCGATCCGTCCGAGGAAATCGCCCTGGCGCGCGCCATGGCGGCCATGGCCCCGGCCGGGGTCCGCACCGGTTGCCGGATGATCCGCGACGGCGACGAGGCCCATCTGTTGCCGGCGGAGGCAAGTTCCATCCCCGCCCGCCAGGCGGCCATGCGGCGGGCCAGTGGCGCGGCGCGCTGGATCGCGCACCGGCTGCTCGCGAATGCCGGTTTCGACGGTTTCGCCCTCTTGCGCACGCCGTCCGGTGCACCGGCCTGGCCCGAGGGGATGACGGGCTCGCTCGCGCATGACGACGACATGGCCGTGGCGGCGGTCGCGACTGTTGCCGGCATCGGCTCGCTGGGCATCGATGTCGAGCCAGCGCTGCCCCTGCCCGATGACATTTTCTCCCTCGTAGCCATTCCCGCCGACCGCATGGGTGCCGCCGACCGGCATCTCGCCGGCCGCATCCTCTTTGCCGCCAAGGAAGCGGTTTACAAGGCTGCCTATCCGCTGGATCGCGAGGTGCTGGGCTATGAGGATATCGCCGTGGATCTCGAGACTGGCCACGCGACGACGAGCACCGGCCGCAAGGTCAGCCTCGCATACTGTATCGTCCCCCGCGTGGTCGTGCTGGGGTTTGTGGGGGAATAACGCCTATTCGCCAACCACTTCGCGATAGGTCCTCACCTGCCCGTCCAGACCGCGTATCCGCCAGCTCTGCCCGTCCTGTTGCTCGACATGGCAAGGTCCGAGTGGCACCTTGCCTCCCCCATCCGGCAGGTCCAGCACATAGACCGGATTGCAGATGCCGGACAGCCGTGCGCGCAGCGCTTCGGCCAGCGCCTGGCCCTGCGCGATCGTGGTGCGCCGGTACGCCATGCCACGCGCCAGATCGCCATGGTGCAGATAGTAGGGTTTTATCCCCAGCCGGTACATCAGCTCGCGGCACAGTTCTTCCAGCACCTCGACACTGTCGTTGACCCCCTTCAAGAGAACGCTCTGGTTGAGCAGCACGAAGCCCGCCTGCCGCAAGGCGCGGCAAGCTGCTTCGGTGGCATCGGTGATCTCGCGCGCGTGATTGAAGTGGGCGACCACCGTCACCATCAGCCGGCCCTGCAGCGCCGCGACCAGCCCTGGCGTGATGCGCGACGGCAGCGCCACGGGCACCCGCGTGTGGATGCGCAGCAGCCGCACATGGGGGATAGTCTCGATGCGGGCGCGGATTTCGGCGAGCGCTGCGTCGGGCAGCGACAGCGGATCGCCGCCGGTCAGGATCACCTCGCGGATTTCGGGGTGGCCTGATATATAGGCCAGCGCCGGCTCCAGCGCCTCGCGCGTATAGCCCCGGCCGATCGATGTCAGCGATTCCTTGCGGAAGCAGAACCGGCAATAGACCGCGCATTGATAGGTCGGGAACAGAAGCACCCGGTCGGCATGGCGATGCGTCAATCGCGGCACCGGGCTGAATTCGTGATCGGCGATCGGATCGCCAAGCTCGCCCTCCGCCTCCTCCAGTTCCCCAGGCGACGGGATCACCTGCGCCCGGATCGGATCGGCGGGATCGTTCCAGTCGATCAGGCCGAGATAGCTTTTTGGCGCGCGCACCTTGTGCAGCGTGGCGGCGGCTTGCGCGGCTTCGCGTTCGGCCGGCGAGAGCGGCAAGGAGGCGAGGTCGCGCATATGGCGCACGCCTGCGCGGACATCGTCCTGCCAGGCGGTGTCGGCGGCGCGGGTTGCATCTTTGAGGTTGGTCATTGGCAGATCTCGGGCTGTTCGCGCGGACCTATCGGCCGGATGGGCTGTCGGGTCAACCACAAGGAAGCCAACGACGCCCACCGCGCCCTACGGCGCCCCCCTCTGTCCTGCCGGACATCTCCCCCTCAAGGGGGGAGATCGGATGTTGCGACGGCCTTCGACAATCTTCAAGGTTACAAGGGGAACGCCGGCGCCCGAGCTGCCAATCTCCCCACTTGAGGGGGAGATGTCCGGCAGGACAGAGGGGGGCATCGTAGAGTGCCAGCCTCTGCCAAGAACCCTAATCACAACCTCCGCCCACCCTTAGCCAGCCATCGCCACAAAAGCGCTCTCGATGCTTTGAAACCTCAGCTCCGGATAAAGCGTCCCCGCTTCCGGGGTGGCGGTCTCGAGCGCGGTCTCGCCGCGGATCCAGAATGCCCGCAGCAATCCCAGGCCGGGAACCGCCGCGATCAGAGCCTCAAGCTCATCGGCGCTCATCTGCTTGACGCGCGGCGAGCGGCCGCTCACTTGCCGCCACAGGTCGATCATCGCGCTCTGCGTTATCTTGTTCTGCGCGATGCGAATTTCGCTGCGAACAGCGTTGGGATCCTCCAGCGCGCGCAAGGTGACCGCCGCGATATCCTTCTCGCTGACAAACGTCGCCGGAACATTGCCCTCGCCATAGAGTGTCACCTCATCGGGCGGCAGCGGCGACGAGCCGAAGCGCGTCAGGTCACCCAGTGTCGCCACCCAGGTCGAGAAGAAGCCGTTGGTGTAGATCACGATATAAGGCAGGTCGGCCTCCCGGACCGCGTCGAAGACGGCCCGCTTGATGTCGAGCGGTTCGATCGAGCCGCGTGCCGCTGCGGCAAAGTCGAGGCCAAAGCCGGCCGACGGCACATAGCGAGAGACGCCGGCATCCCTGACGGCGCGCACCAGCGTCATCTCGCTGGCCGACCCGACATGCACCGAGCTGATGACGCGATCGACCTTGCCGACGGCGCGAACGAGGCTGTCATAATCGTCGAGATCGCCGACATGCACCGTGGCGCCCAATTCCATCAGAGGGCGCATCCGCGCTTCATTGACTGATGTGGCCGGCCGGACGAGGACGTGCAGGCTGTCGCCATTGCGGGCGCTGGCCTTCGCCATCTCGCTGCCGAGAAGCCCGGTCGCGCCGATGATCAATGTGCTGGTCATATCGTCCTCCCGTTGCCCAGAATTCCTTTAGCAAGAATGGAGCCGTCCCAGTCGCGTTCGAGGCCGATGTCATGCAAACGGCGATCGGAAAGCCGGGAGATCTGGCGCAGCGTGCGGCGGCGCTCGAACGCTGCCGCGCTTCGCAGGGCGAGGCCGCTCATCGCGGCGCCGATGGGTCGAAGGGTCAAGCTCATAATCCGTCTCCTTTGTCTCACTGGGCGCAAGCCTGCCGATGTCGCCCGAGCGGGGCGAGCCTGACGATTGCTCACACTTGTCTGGTCAATTCAGCGCATCGATGAACCGAAAGTCCGGTATGGATGCTTGGTACGCCTGAATATTGGGCCGTTATGGGCTGGACGACAAACGACTCTTTGTGCAGGATTTGTGAGCAACGCTCACAGATCGAACCCATGCCGCGCAGATTGCCGCCCCTCACCGCTTTGCCCGCCTTCGACGCGGCGGCCAGGCATCTGAGTTTCTCCAAGGCCGCGGAGGAGCTCAACGTCACCCATGGCGCCGTCAGCCGGGCCATCCGCAACATCGAGGACAGGCTGGGCATCCAGCTCTTCGATCGCGGCACACGCTCCGTGCGCCTCACCGCTGTCGGCGCGGCCTATGCGGCGGAGGTCGGCAAGGCGCTCGACCAGATCGCCGCCGCCACCATCGCCGCAACGCCCGACCGCTCGACGCGCATCCTCAACGTCAGCACGTCGGACGGCTTCGCCGGCCGCTGGCTGGTGCCGAGGCTGCATCGCTTTCATGGCGCCAATCCCGACATCGACGTGCGGCTGGCGACCTCGGGCGTGCTGGCCGATTTCGTCAGCGACGGCATCGACATATCCATCCGCTACGGGCGCGGCGGCTATAGCGGAGTGACGGCGGAATTCCTCGCCGACGAGGAGGTCTTCCCTGTCTGCAGCCCGGAGCTCCTGCAAGGCGAGCATCCGTTGCGCCTACCCGAGGATTTGAGGCATCACAAGCTGATCCACGATGCCTTTCGCATCGACTGGGCGACATGGCTTGAACAGGCCGGCGTCGAAGGCATCGACCCCAAACGCGGCGTGCGCTTCGATTCCGCCACCTTCGCCGTCGAGGCCGCCGTACACGGCGAAGGCGTGCTGCTTGGCCGCAGCGCGCTGGTCTCGGCCGACCTCGCGGCAGGCCGGCTGGTCCGGCCCTTCGACCTCGCGTTGAAATCAGCCGCCAGCTACTACGTCGTCTATCCCGAAGGCGCGCTGCGCCAGAAAAAGGTCAGGGCGTTCCGCGACTGGCTGTTCGCCGAGATCGCGACCGACTGGGACGGCGCGAAGAAGAGCGGGTGATGCGGCGAACGCCCACCTAAATTCCCCCTCCGGTCGGGCGAGATATCGCCGTCCGCTCCAGAGCGGAGGCTGCGCAACCAGTCAGCCCGACGGGTCGTCAGGCAGCTTGGGCATCACGATCTGGATGGGACGGCTGCCGATCGGCGCTCCGGTCCCGCGATCGATGCTGACCGGGTCGATTTCGGTTCCTGTCTCGGCGTCGAAGAACCGGGTGAAATTGCCACCGCCCCGGTGCTTTGCCCCCCAAGCGGCGAGCGAAAACAGCACGGGAAGCAAATCCTGACCGGCCTGGGTCAACACATATTCATCGCGTGGCGGCCGCTCTGAATATCGCCGTTTCTCCAGCAGTCCTTCTTCCGTCAGGGCTGCCAGCCGGCTGGTCAGCATCGTAGGGGCGATGCCGAGGTTCTTGCGAAATTCGTCGAAACGGCTGAGCCCCGCATGGGCGTCGCGCATGATCAGCATGCTCCACGTGTCGCCCACCGAGCCGAGGCTGCGAGCGATCAAACAGGGCTGATTGGAAAGATTCTTCACGTCGATACCATTTTGATAGTGACTTACTACTAATTTGATAGTATCAGATCCCGCGAAGCCGTTCCACCGAAAAGTGAGGTGACGGCCGGTCATCGCGCCGCTGGAGTCCCAAATGAAATTCTATCTGTGCAAGTACATCCCGCCCCGTGCTGACTTTCTCGCGACCATGACCGGCGACGAGCGGGAATGGATGAAGCAGCACGGCGCCTTTCTAGACGAGTTGCTCGACCGCGGACTGATCGTCGCCCATGGTCCGGTGATGGATCCAGGCGGCGGCTATGGCCTGTCGCTCTACCGGATCGCCGACGACCAGGACATCCAGGCGATAACCTCGCAAGACCCCATCGTGAGGAATGGCGCCGGCCATTACGAACATCACCCCATGCTTCATCTGAGCGTACGCGGCTGACAAGTCCGTCAGCACAGGCGCCATCATCATGCATCTCGAAGGATATTGAAATGAACACCAAAAATCGCGGCGTCGTCGTCGTCGTCACTGGGGCAGCGGGTGGCATCGGCCTTGCGACCGCCAAGGCCCTTCTGTCGGCAGGCTACCGCGTCTTCGGCACGAGCCGGAAAGCCGCAACCGGGTCGCAAGCCGGGATCACCATGCTGAGCTGCGATGTAACCGATGCGGAGTCCGTCGCACGCATGGTGTCGGAGGTCATAAGTCAGGCCGGGCGCATAGACCTGCTCGTCAACAATGCTGGCAATGCCCTGATCGCGGGTGCGGAAGAATCGTCCGTCGAACAGGCAAAAGCCCTTTTCGACGTCAACGTCTTCGGCCTCATCCGTGTCACAAACGAGGTGCTGCCGATCATGCGGCGCCAGGGCAGCGGCCGCATCATCAACATCAGCTCGGTCGTCGGCTTCGTCCCCAGTCCGTTCAGCGCGCTCTATACATCCACGAAACATGCAGTCGAGGGTTATTCCGAATCACTGGATCATGAGGTCCGCCCCTTCGGCATTCGCGTCCTGCTGGTCGAACCCGCGTTCACCCGCACGGCTCTCGACCACAATGCGACGAAGCCGGACAGGATGATGAGTATCTATGATCAGGCGCGGGCAACGGCAACCGCAGTCTGGAACCATGCCATCGAAGCCGGCGATGCTCCCGAGATCGTCGGCCAGGCGGTCGTCACCGCAGCCACTGCGACATCGCCGAGGCTGCGTTATCCCGCCAGCAAGCAGGCGCGCCGCCTGTACCTGCTGCGACGGTTTGTTCCCGCGAACGCGTTCGACAAAAGCCTTCGAAAACAGATGAACCTGCCGGCGTGACAAAAGCGCGTAGCCACTGTTCGTCGGCCAGTTCTGAAACGCCAGGCTGAAGCGAGACAGGTGGACAGAAGAGCTGCCCACCCGGCCCACGCCGCTAATACATGTCGCCCCGCGGACAGAGTGAACCGTGGGGTGCGCGGCGACCAGTCGTCATATGACGGGTATCCCGTTTGTGGCCTATTCCTTGGCGCGAAAAGCTTCCAGCACGACGAACACCTCGTCGGCGCGGCCATAGCCGCCGTCGGCAACTTCCTCCACCAGCACAATCGTGTAGGGCCGCACGCCTTCGCCGAAAAAGTCGACGAACATGGCTGTCGTGCGATGGATGAGGTCTTCCTTCTGCGCCTTGGAGAGGGCCGCCTGCGGCATCTTGATGTTGGCGAATGGCACGCTGGTCGAGGTGCTGGCCGAGTACCCGCCCTCGCCGACACCACTGTCGGCGCTCTACCCACAGAACCGCCAGCTCTCGCCGCGCCTGCGCGTCTTTCTCGACTGGGCGGCACGCATCTTCGCCGAGGCGAACCTGTAAGAGCCATTCCAGGAAAACTATGTAGCGGTTTTCCGCCCGGAATTGCGTCAACACCGGGGAACAGGCACTCGCCGTTGCCCATCGGCGCCATCTGGTGTCAATGTCGCCGCGACAGCGCGCCATGGGGAGATGGCGCACCGCCAGGGAGGATTTTCATGACCACGACACAGACCGGCCTGCCGCGCTATGACGATGCCGTTGCGGGCTTTCGTATCGAGGATGAGGTTGCCAGACTGCAGGGCGACCCGGCGACCGGCATCAACGCCTATGTCGAATGCTGCGGCCGCCACACCGGCGCGAACCGCCTGGCGCTGCGCGCCATCTCGGCCGGCGGCGAACTCAGCGAATTCAGCTTCGAGGATCTCGCCGACATGTCCGGCCGTGTCGGCAATCTGCTGAACTCGTTTGGCGTCGGCCCCGGCGATGTCGTGGCCGGCATGCTGCCGCGCGTTCCCGAACTGGTGGCGCTGATCCTCGGCGCCTGGCGCATCGGCGCCTTCTACCAGCCGCTGTTCACCGCCTTCGGCCCGAAGGCCATCGAGCATCGCCTCGGCTACAGCGCGGCTAAGCTGGTGGTGACCAATCCCGCCAATCGCGGCAAGCTGGACGAGGTCGAAAACCCTCCGCGAATCGCCACCATCCTCGGTGCGGGCGAGGCCCTGCCCCCGGGCGACATCGATTTCCGCGCCGCCCTTGCCGCCGCCTCCCCCGACTGCGATCCGGTGATGCGCAAGGGCGAAGACCTGTTCATGATGATGTCGACCTCGGGCACCACCGGCCTGCCCAAGGGCGTGCCGGTGCCGCTCGGCGCGCTCATGGCCTTCGGCACCTATATGCGCGACGCGATCGGCCTGCGCGCCGACGACGTCTTCTGGAACATCGCCGATCCGGGCTGGGCCTACGGCCTCTATTACGCCATCACGGGGCCCCTGCTGCTCGGTATCGCCACCACCTTCAACGAGGGCGCCTTCACCGCCAGGAGCACCTATGACGTCATCGAGCGGCTCGGCGTCACCAGCCTAGCCGGCTCGCCCACAGCCTTCCGCCTGCTGCTCGCCGAAGGTCCCGATGCCGCCGCGCGTGTAAAAGGCCGGCTGCGCGTGGTGAGCAGCGCCGGCGAGCCGCTCAACCCGGAAGTGATCCGCTGGTTCGACGCCCATCTCGCCGCCCCCATCCATGACCACTACGGCCAGACCGAGAACGGCATGATGGTCAACAACCACCATGGCCTCGCGCATCCCGTGCGCGCGGGCTCCGCCGGCTTCGCCATGCCGGGCTACCGCATGGTGGTACTGGACGAGGCCGGCAACGAGCTTGGCCCCAACCAGCCCGGTATCCTCGCCGTCGACATCGCCAATTCGCCGCTGCGCTGGTTCGCCGGCTACCACCAGGCGGAGACACCGGCCATTTCAGGCGGCTACTATCGCACCGGCGACACCGTGGAATACGAGCCGGACGGCTCGGTCTCCTTCATCGGCCGCGCCGACGACGTCATCACCTCATCCGGCTACCGCATCGGCCCCTTCGACGTCGAAAGCGCGCTGATCGAACACCCTGCGGTCACCGAGGCGGCGGTGGTCGGCGTACCTGACCCGCAGCGCACCGAGATCGTCAAGGCGTTCGTCATCCTGGCCCCCGCCTACCAAGGCAGCCCGGAGCTCGCCGAGGAACTGGCGCAACATGTCAAAAAACGCCTCTCAGCCCACGCCTATCCGCGCGAGATCGACTTCGTGACGGAGCTGCCGAAGACACCAAGCGGCAAGATCCAGCGGTTTCTGCTGCGCAAGGCCGAGGTGGAGAAGAGGAAGGGGTGAAGGGCTGGCGCGCGGGCGGGAAACGGTCAGAATAGCACATTTCCAAAGCGGGTCATTTTAAGCAGCGCTTCCGACACCTCGTATCCTGCGGCAAAGCAGAAGGCGAAATCGATGTCACAGTCGCAGCGGCCTCTATCGAGAGCACCATCCTCAGCTTGATTGCGCATTCAGAATGAACGCGCGCATCAGCGCCACGCACTCCTGATGGTGAGTCTCGAGCAGCAGATGCGCCGCGTCGTAGATATGCATGTCTAGCCGGTCGAGCTCGCGGGCATAGGCGAGCACCTCGTCAATCTCAAAGTACGGGTCGTGCCGGCCCCAGAGCAGCAGGGCGGGCGGTTGGTGGTCGCGGTGATAGGCCGAGATCTCGGGAAAGCGGGCGACGTAGCGGCCATAGTCGGCGAAGATGCGAAACTGTATCTCGACGAGCCCCGGCCGGCTCATCCGCTCCCAGTCGAGATGCCAGCCTTCAGGCGCGAACTGCGGCTTGAGCCGATCCGGAATGTCGCCGACATAGGTGCGCCGCACGCCCTCGAAGTTCAGCCACTCGGGGAGTTTTGCGCGGTTCCCAGGGGTCGGATCGGCCCAGTAGGCCTTGTTCGGCTCCCAGTCCGGGCCAAGGCCCTCCTGATGAGCATTGCCGTTCTGGATGATAAGCCCCAGCACACGCTCGCGACGCGCCAGAGCCAGATAATAGGCGACCGGTGCTCCGAAATCGTGGCTATAGAGGAAGAACCGCTCCAGCCCGACCTGCCGCGTCAACGCGTCGATCGTCCGCGCGATAGCTTCGAACGTGTAGGGATAGTCGTCGGGCGCATCCGTGAAACCGAACCCGGGCAGGTCAGGCGCAACAACCTGCGCCACTTGTGCCAACGGGCTGATGACGTGGCGGAAGTAGTACGACGAGCAGGGCTGGCCATGGAGAAGCAGCACGCCGGGCGCGTCACGCCGCCCAGCTTCACGATAGAACAGCTTCACCCCATCCACCTCGACCCTGTGATGCTTGGCTTTCTCAACGTCCAGCATGCCGTATTCCTTCTGCTGTTTCCAATCGGCGATGAACCTGATAATTCAACTTATCCGGTTACGCATGTAACCGACCAACGCGCTTTTAAAGGTTACGTTCCCTGTCGAGCCATCATACGGCCTGGGTGCCGGAGCACTTCATAGGCGGCCACCCCGCCCTCGACCTTTCGAACGCCGTGTTTGATAGGCGCGACCCGCCGCCCCACAATGAACTCTTCACGTCCCCTTGGGACGTCGGGGCGTGGTTGCTCGCTGCCGGGCTGGCCGACGAGGGGGAAGCAGGAGCGGTCGCCGAAATACGGGATCGGCAGTTCCTCATCGACGTTCGTGAGATACGGGAATCGTCCTACGCGCTGTTTGAGGCGATCGCCTCGGATGTGGAAACGCCATTGCGGCCGCTTGGTCTTCTATTCACACGCGCCGCACGTGCGCTGGGAACCGAGCAAGTCGGATGCGATGGGACGCGGCTCGATCTCTCCTCCCATCAATGGGCCGACCCCGCCCTAGTGACCGCATTCCTTGCACATCTATCGATCGAGGCTTTTTTTACGCTGCCTCGCGCGAGGCTGCATGCGTGCCCACGGTGTGGGTGGCTATTCGTGGACACCTCACGAGGCGGGAAGCGCCGCTGGTGCAGCATGCGGACTTGCGGGAATCGCGAGAAGATAGCCCGCCATCGGGGCCATCCGCCATCTTAACCGTCAAGACCGACAATGCGTTCCGGGCGCGATGGCGCGATTGGTGGCTGGGACGTCCGCTCTTCGAAACGACCAGGAATCACTCGACGGCTGGTACTGGACTCAAGCCGCACAAAGGCAATGGATTCCAGGAAACTTCCGAGACCGGAGAGAGTGCGGCATCATCATGATTGCGATCGGAAGGAACAATGCGGAAAGGGCCTCGTTGGTGGGGTGGCACGTTTGCTTGTAGATTGCTGCTGATGAAACTCGAGGACGAAGCCCGCCACAAATCTGAAGATGTGGACAATGCCGTCCTCAAGGACTTCGTGCTTGCCTTGCAGCGGCGGGTCGAGGTGAACCACGACTTCGATATCCCTTATCTTGCCGGTTACAGCGAGGATGGGCGAACCGTCTATATCGACCGCCACTTACCGCGAACCATGGCGTCGAAAGGCCGGGCAGTAAGGCTTGCGCCCTTTTTGGTCACGCATGAGGTGGTCGAGAAATCGCTCTTGGATAAATTGCGACTTCACTATCTGCATGCCCACCAAATAGCGCTGCGGACGGAGCGAGATGCCGTCCTCGCAGCCCGTGTTTCATGGCAGGCTTACCAGGCCCTGATGAAGAGCAACGAGAAGCCCATCGACGAGGAGAAGGTGAAGGCCGTCCCTCACGACCTCGACCTGACGCCCTATCGAGATTTGAAAGATTTCCCAGTGCTGGATCGGTTGGTCAAAGCAGCCCAAGGATCGAAAGGGGAGAGATCGCAGCCGTCAGCGAAGAACCGCGCCAGATGATGAGTGGGCGAAAGGGCGCTGGACCTCCTTCGCTGTCAAGGCGTTGAGGCGCTACGCTCCCGTTTCGCCGACTGCTCGGATCAGCGATTGACACCGCGCGTGGCGTGAATGCGGCGCAAAGCCAGCATTGATCGGCTCAAGAAGGGAAGAAGCGAGACTTTCTTGAATCCAGAACGCCCACGCCATCCCCTCCCCCTCACACCGCGATCTGCAGCGTCCCGTGGCGCCGCACCTCGGCCTCTATCTCCCTCACCAGCGTGTCCAGCGCGGGGTTGCGGGCGTTGCGGGCGCGGCGGATGACGTAGGCGAGGTCCGGGGGCTTGGGGAACTGCTTGTCGACTATCTCCATGCCGGGCTGCAGATGCCGCTGGCTGAGCAGCGCGACGCCGAGCCCGGAGGTCACGCCGGCGATGATGCCAGCGGCACTCGAACATTCGAACACGATCTCGAACACCGTTCCCTCGTCCTGGCCGAGATCTAGGCCCCAGCGGCGATAGAAGCAGTTGTCGTCGAAGGACAGGAACGGCACCGGGTCGCCTTTCACCAAGGTCAGTTCGGGCGACTTCACCCAATGCAGGCTCTCGCGGAAGAGCAGGATGTCGGTGGGCCGGACCTCGTGCTGGAACACCTGGATGATGGCCGCGTCGAGCGCCCCCTCGCCCAGCAGCTTCTGCAAGGCAAGGCTCATGCGCACTTGCGTGCGCACGCTCACCTCTGGGTAGAGCCGGCGAAACCGGCCAAGGATGCGCGAAAGATCCGTGCAGGTCGTGTCCTCGGTCATCCCCAACGCGATCTTGCCTTGCAGCGTGCTTTTCGACAGGCTCAGGATCGCCTCGTCATGGATGCCCAGGATGCGCCTGGCATAGCCCAGCAGATCCTGCCCTGAACTGGTGAACATCGGCGCATTGGCCTTGCGGCTGAGGATTTCGCAGTCGAGGCTCGCTTCCAGCCGCCTGATCTTGTGGCTGACGGCCGACTGCGACAGGCCCAGCACCTCGGCCGCACGGGTGACCCCGCCATGTTTCTCGATCGCCACCATCGCCCGCAAGGCATCGACATCCAGGCGGCGGCTCATCACTCCAGCCATGACAATCCTCGTTTGAAACGAAAGCGGCGCTCCAGGTCCTGGCGCGGAACCGGTTTTCGAGCAAATGAATATGCCAGATTTCGTGGCAATTTCATGGATGCATCGAAATTTGTCATGTGCAAACGCGTGCGTGCCGCCATAAATCCGCCCCGGCACCCGCTTCGACGAAGAGACCGCATGACGCTCCCGAAACATCAGCCCCTGCTCTGGCCGCTCATGGCGGCCGCGCTTGTCGTCAGTTGGAGTTCCGGCTTCGTCGGCATCCGCTACGCCAGCGAGAGCGCCAATGTGATGCTGGTCCTGTTCTGGCGGACCCTGATGTCGGGACTGGTACTTCTGCCCTTCGCGCTCATGGTCGGGCCGCGCATCGGCGCACGTGCCTTGATACAGCAGATGGCGTTCGGCGTGGCGATGATGTTCCTCTATCTCGGCGGCTTCGCGCTCGCCATCGGCCAGCGCGTGCCGACCGGCCTCGTCGCGCTGATCTCGGACCTCGTCCCCCTCGCCATCGCGGCACTTTCGCAGCCCGTTCTGGGTCACCGCCTAACATCGAGGCAATGGACCGGAACGGCGCTCGGTGTGCTCGGTGTGCTGATCGTCTCGCTGAACAGCCTCAGCCTCGGAACGGCGCCGGCCTGGGCATATATTGTGACCATCGCCTCCATGATGGTCTTCGCCCTGGCGACCGTGCTGCAGAAGCGGATGGCGACAATCGACATGCCCATCCACCAGAGCCTTTGCATCCAATGCCTGACGGCGGCGATGCTTTTTGCCGTCTGCGCCGGCTGCAATGGCGGGCTGATGCCGCCCCTCGATGGCCGGTTCGAGTGCGGCATCGCGTGGCTGGTGCTGTTTTCGACCTTCTTCTGCTACGGCGTCTATTATGTGAGCCTGCGCCTCCATAGCGCCGCGCAGGTCAGCAGCGTGATCTATCTCAGCCCGCCGGTGACGATGCTCTGGGCCTGGCTGCTGTTCGGCGAGCCGCTTTCATCGGCGATGGTCCTCGGCCTTGCGGTGACACTGTTCGGCGTCTGGCTGACGTCGTCGCGCGGCACCGCATCGAAGGCAGGTCCGAGCCCGGTCGGGCAGCCCGCCGGGCAACCGGCCGATTGATCGTGATCCCGCACCAAACCAACCATCCAACCCAAGGGAGTGAACCCCATGAAGCTGACTGATTTCAAGGCCCTCACCTTCGACTGCTACGGCACCCTCATAGATTGGGAATCCGGCATGATCGACGCCCTGAAGCCGCTGACCGCGCGAGTTGGCCGCGGTCTGAGCCGCGACGACATCCTGCAGGCGCATGCAAGGCATGAATCCAGCCAGCAGAACTGGACGCCCCAAAAACGCTACTGCGATCTTCTGGCCGTCGTCTACAAGCGGCTCGCCGAGGAATGGGGCGTCGCGGCCACGCCGGAGGAATGCATCGCCTATGGCCAAAGCGTGAAGGACTGGCCGGCCTTTGCCGACACCCCCGCAGCCCTGCAATACCTCAAGCAGCACTACAGGCTGATCATCCTCTCCAACGTCGACAATACGAGCTTCTCCTTCAGCAACAGGAAACTCGGCGTCGATTTCGATGCGATCTACACGGCGGAGGACATCGGCTCCTACAAGCCGTCGCCCCGGAACTTCGACTATATGCTCGAAAAGCTGGCGACGCTCGGGATTGGCGACAAGCAAGTCCTTCACACGGCCGAGAGCCTGTTCCACGATCACACCGTCGCCAACCGGCTGGGCCTCGCATCATGCTGGATCCACCGCCGGCACGCCGATCAGGGTTTTGGCGCCACGATGCATCCCGGCGACATGCCGAAGGTGGACTTCCGCTTCGACAGCATGGCCGACCTCGCGAAGGCACATAGGGAGGAATTGCGCGCCTGACGGAAGAGCCGCCGGCCATCCCAGCGGAAGCCCAACTCGCCTGACGGCATCAAGTCTTTTTACGGGCGGTGCCGGCGTGCTCATGCGGCCTTTCGGCCGGCGCGCCGGAACCCCACAAGGCGCGGCCGAGCAAGCCCCTGCGCCTGCGCGGGACAAGATCGATATCGCTGACGAGCTTGGCGCCGCCCTTGCGCCGCTCGAGCGTGATCTTGCGGCTGTGGAACGCCTCCAGTTCGGCCCGGTGCGCCACGCTCAAGATGGTCACATTGGGCAGTTCTTGGATGATGGTCTCCATCATCCTGTCCTGGCTCTTCTCGTCGAGCGCCGCCGTTGCCTCATCCAGCACGACGATGTCGGGCGCGTGCAGGAGGAGCCGCGCGAAGGCCAGCCGCTGCTTCTCGCCGCCCGACAGGGTCTGGTCCCATGGCGCCTCTTCGTCGATCCGGTCGCCGAGATAACCGAGCCCCACCTTGTCGAGGGCGGCCCTGATCTGTGGAACCGTCCAGTCATCGGCGGCGCCGGGATAGGCGGCCGCCCGGCGCAGCGTGCCCGAGGGAATGTAGGGACGCTGCGGCAGCATGAACAAGCGCTTGCCGGGGTGGAAATCGACGCTGCCGCCACCCCACGGCCACAGCCCCGCTATCGCCCGCACCAGCGTGCTCTTGCCCGTACCGGATTCGCCGGCCACCAGCAGCCGCTCGCCTGGTTGGATCACGACCTCGGTTTCCTTGACCACGGCGGTGCCGTCATCGAGTGACACGGAGAGATCGTTCAGGCTGAGCATCGTATCGTCCTTGGTCTCGCCATGACTGATGCGTCCGAGCGCGTCGCTTTCTTCCGCGCGCTCGAGCCCGTCGAGCGACATCATCAGCGAGGCGATGCGCCGTGCCGAGGCGTTCCAGTCGGCGAGACGCGGGTAGTTGTCGACCAGCCATCCGAACGCGCCCTGCACTATGGCAAAGGCCGATGCCGCCTGCATGACCTGCCCAAGCGACATCGAGCCATCGAGGAATTTTGGCGCGCTCAAAAGTACCGGCACCACGGGCGCGAACAGGCTCGACCCCTGGGAGACCAGCGCCGTGCGCATGTGCTGGCCAGCAAGCATCGCCCACCGCTTCAGCACGCCGGCGAAGGTCCTGTCGATGCCGCTGCGCTCCTCCTCCTCGCCGCCGAGCAAGGCAATGCTCTCGCCGTTTTCGCGCACGCGCGTGAGCGTGTAGCGAAATTCCGCTTCCACCTGGTTCTTCTGTTCGGAGAGTTCGACGAAATGCCGGCCGATGACCACCATCGAGGTGGAAGTGATGGCCGCATAGATGACCGCGGTGATGACGAGGAAGCCTGGAATGGTGATATTCGCCCCGCCGATCGGCAGCGTCAGCGCGCCGCCGATCGTCCACAGCACGACGATGAAGGTCGAGGCCGCCAGGAAGGCGTTGAGAACGCCGGAGACGAAATCCACGGGCGATTCGGTGGCGATCCGCAGATCCTCGGATATACGGGCCTCCGGGTTCTGGTGATCGCCGCGGACGAGATTGAGCTGGTAGTAGCGGCCGTTGGTGAGCCAGCGGCCGATGACCGATGTGGTGAGCCAGGAGCGCCAGCGACGCTGGATCGTCATGCGCAGATAGACCTGCGCGACGACGAGGCTGACGCTTCCAAGCACCAGCGGCACGAACACGGCGCTCAGGAAATAGACGGTCGGCGCATTACGCTGTTCGATGGCGTCGAAGATCGCGCGGTTCCAGACATTGATGCCGTATTGGAAACCGACATTAACGCAGATCAGGATCAGGAGCCCGATCGTGCACGGCCAGGCGAGCTTGTCGCCGCGCCGGCTCCAATAGCCGCGCGCGCTGATCCAGAAACGCTTCAGCAGGTATTTCTTGCGCGCCTGCTCGGCCTGTTCAGGGGTCAGTTGCGGATCGGGTTCCACCGCCGCTGGCGGCGGCGGCGCCTCGCCCACGACCTCGGATGCGACCTCGACATCGGGTGCCTTCTCCCGGCGGGGCTTCCTGGCACCGTTTGGCTTGGCGCCGCCGGCCGGCTTCGGTTTGGGTTTGATGTCTGTCACGAGGGCCATAACGGCGTGGAAATCGGAAGGTTTCATCGTCCTTCGCCATAGGACGCCTCCGGCCGTGCGAAGGCTATCCTGGTGCCCCGATATCTGCCACGCCTCGCCAGGCCTCACCGCCGCACAATCGCCACCAAGCCACGCGAAGAGCTTGTAAAAACGGAGGTTCCGCGATGCGTCTGGTCTGGACTTTGGTGTTCGCGCTGGCGAGCGGTGCGGCCTATGCGGCTTCGCCGGAGGACGACTACATCGCCGCGCGCGACAAGGCGATATCGGCCATCGCCGCGATGGAAAGCGCGAACGCCCCTGTCGAAACGCTCGATGCGGCCAATGAGAAGGCCCGCGCCGATCTCGAACAGCGCCTTTCCGCGCTTCTCGGGCCTTTCACGGTCCAGGGTTTTCCGGCGGCCGGCACGATCAACATCGAAAGCCTCAGTTCCTCCGATGTCGGCTTCGGCATGCTGGACGGACTTCGCCACGGCACCGAGGACGGCCCCAGCATCGTGGTATCGACGCGCGGGCTGGTCGAGCGCTGGCTGCGGTCACGCGCCGCCGAGACCGACGCCGATCTCAAACTGCCCACCGACTTCGACGCGGCGCTGAAGCTCGATGCTTTCTACACCCAGGCCATCGGCAGCGATGCCGCGTTCACCGGCACGCTCGACTTCACCGTGAAGAAGCCTGACGGCGCCGACATGGCGATCGCCCGCCTCGGCGGCTGGGCACAGGATGTCGGGCCGAACTACGACCAGGAGGTCGTCGTCACGGTCGTCAAGGGTAACAGCGTCATGATCGCCGAGGCGCCCGCGACCGTCCCGAAAATCGCTGCCTGCGACGCGGTCTGGACCGCCGCCGATGGCGCCGCCCAGAAATTGATCAAGCAAACCACCGGCGACAGCGACGAGAATACATCCGATGCCGCCGACGCCGCCTGGGCAAAAGGCGACAGCGACTTCCGCGCCTGCATGGGCAAGAACCTGCCCGACAACCCCGTCTTCCCCGCACTGCTCGCCCAGGCACAGACGCTTGCCGACCACATGGCCGGTAAGTAGGGGCGCGGCGCAAAAGCTGCCAATCTCCCCACTTGTGGGGGAGATGGCCGGCAGGCCAGAGGGGGGCGCTGTCCCGCCGACATCTCAGTCGACGCCCGTACTGCTCCCATGTTTTTTGGTAAGCCGTGATCCCTTGCGCCCCCCTCTGCCCTGCCGGGCATCTCCCCCACGAGGGGGGAGATTGGCTGTTTCGCCGTTTCCGCCCCTTGTCACCCGCGCACCCCATTACGATATTGTCGGCGCGCTGGCCTCGCTGAACGCGGTTGCCAGCACGGTTGAAAATGGTTGAAAGGAAGTCCCGGACGCGCCATGGCGCGACGGGCGGATGAACAGCGTGGGAAACTCGGCAATGACGACAGACACAAAAGCGACGGAAACCAAGGCATTCGAGGCGGATGTTTCGCGGCTGCTGCATATGATGGTGCACTCGGTCTATTCCGATAAGGACGTCTTCCTGCGCGAATTGATCTCCAACGCCGCCGACGCCTGCGAGAAGCTGCGCTTCGAGGCAGTCAGTCGTCCGGAGTTGCTGGTCGACGATCCCAAGCCGCGAATCTCGATATCGGCCGATCCCGACAGCAAGCTGATCACCGTCGAGGACAACGGCATCGGCATGAGCCGCGACGACATGACGGAGGCCCTGGGCACGATCGCGCGCTCGGGCACGCGCGCCTTCATCGAGCGCGTCGGCTCCGGCACCGAAGACACGCAGCTCATCGGCCAGTTCGGCGTCGGCTTCTACTCCGCCTTCATGGTGGCAACCCGCGTCGACGTGATCAGCCGCCTGGCGGGAAGCGACGAAGCCTGGCGCTGGTCGTCGGATGGCAAGGGTTCCTACGAGATCGCGCCCGCCCCGCTCGAAGCCGCACCCAAACGCGGCACCCGCGTCGTGCTGCATCTCATGGACGACGCCGTGTCCTACACCGGATCCTACCGGCTCGAGCAACTGGCCAAGTCGCAGTCGGGCCATGTGCCGGTGCCGATCACGCTCATCGAGAAGCCCGGCGCCGAAGCGCGCGACATTGCCGACGGCACAGCCCTTTGGATCAGGCCGAAGAGCGAGATCAAGCCCGAGGAATACACGGATTTCTACCGCAGTGTCGCCGGCCAGTATGACGAGCCGGCCGCCACGATCCATTTCCGCGCCGAGGGCCGGCAGGAATACAGCGTGCTCGCCTTCGTGCCAAGCTCGCGTCCCTTCGATCTCTTCGACCAGGACCGCAAGGGCCGCATCAAGCTCTATGTGCGCCGCGTCTTCATCACCGACGATGCCGATCTGTTGCCGCGTTACCTGCGCTTCATGCGCGGGCTGGTCGATTCCGCCGACCTGCCGCTCAACGTCTCGCGCGAGATGATCCAGGAAAGCCCGCTGCTGGCCGCGATCCGCAAGGGCCTGACCAACCGCGTGCTCGGCGATCTCTCAAAGCTCGCGGAGAACGAGGCCGAGACCTATGCCAAAATCTGGGAAAATTTCGGCGTCGTCCTCAAGGAAGGGCTCTACGAGGATCATGAACGCCGCGAGCAGTTGCTGAAGCTTGCCCGCTTCCGTTCGACCGCCTCGGGCGAAAATTGGCGCGGCCTTGCCGACTATGTCTCGGCGATGAAGGAAGGCCAGAAGGCGATCTTCTTCATGGCCGGCGACGACCGCGCGCGGCTCGAAGCCTCGCCGCAGCTCGAAGGGTTTCGGGCACGCGGCATAGAAGTGCTGCTGCTCACCGACCCCGTCGACAGTTTCTGGACGTCGATGGCGCCGGAATTCGACGGCAAGCCGTTCAAGTCGGTTACGCAAGGGGTGGCCGAACTCTCCGAGATTCCCTTGCTCGATGATGCCAAGAAGCCGGACGCGGCGGCGACGCCCGAAGTCGATGGCTTCCTGGCCTTCGTCAAAGCGGCGCTTGGCGACGCCGTGTCGGATGTGAAGCCTTCCGACCGCCTGACCGAAAGCGCGGTCTGCCTGGTCGCGCCCGAGCACGGTCCCGACCGCCAGTTCGAGCGGCTGCTCAACGCCGCCGGCCGCCTCGACAAGACGGCCAAACCGATCCTCGAAATCAACCCCCGCCACGAGCGCATTCTGGCGCTCGCCGGCCTCGGCGAAGACGAGAAGGCCTTCAGGGACGACGCCGCCCACCTTCTCTACGACGAGGCGCGCGTGCTCGATGGCGACAAGCCCGCGGATGCCAGGGCGTTTTCTGACCGCCTTGCCCGGCTGATCGCGCGGGGTATCTCCAAAGGCTGAGGCGCGCCGGCCAGCCCTCCTCGACAGGTTTGTCGATCGGTCGCAAGGCGGCGCTGCGCAGCGAACGCCGCCTTCAATATTTCGGCGTCTCTCGCAGCCAGCGGCGCGCTGAAGTCTACTGGCTCAATCGCCTGGTGTAGACATCGCGCCTCCAATCACCCAATCTTGGCCCCGGGAACAAAACAGGCGCTTCAAAGAAGGCGCGGACGTCCGGGTGCTCATGAAACGACGATGGACATTGTATGATCCACGGCTGGCCTGGATGCTCGTCGCGCCGGTGCTCCTGCTGCTGATTTTCTTCCTGGTGCTGCCGATCGCCGTGATGGGCGCCTACACCTTTTTCACCTTCGTCACCGCCGGCGTCGAAACCAGCGCGCTGACGACGGCGAACTGGCACGAATTCCTCACCGACAGCTATTATCACGGCTTCCTCCTGAAGACGTTGAGGGTCGGGGCCATGACGGCGCTGCTCTGCGGAGTGCTCGGCTATTTCCCCGCTTATTTCATCTGGGCCACGACCTTCAAGCACAAATGGCTGCTGCTGCTTTTGCTGATCGTGCCGTTCTGGATCAGCTTCACCATCCGCACCTTTTCCTGGATCAACATCCTGGGCGAACAGGGCGTCATCAACGTCGCGCTGCTCAAAATGGGCATCATCCATGAGCCCTTGCAGATGCTCTACAATGAAGGCGCGGTCATCCTGGGCATGCTGCACTTCCTGCTGCCCTACATGATCCTCAACGTCTATGTCAGCCTGGAAAGCATTGATCGCACGTTGATTTCGGCGGCTCGCTCAATGGGCTGCACGAGCGCGCAGGCGTTCCGCGAGGTCACGCTGCCCCTGTCGCTGCCCGGCCTGGCGGCGGGCCTGCTGCTCTGCTTCGTGCTGGCAGCCGGCAGCTATGTGACGCCGCAGCTCCTCGGTTCGGGCCGCGACGCGCTGTTCGGCAACCTGATCTACGACACCATCATGGGTGAGCTGAACTGGCCGATGGGCGCCACGCTTTCGATCGTGCTGTTCGTCGTGCTCGGCTTCTTCGCCGCCGTCTACACGCGCTACATGGGCATGTCTCAGATCGTCAAGGGGCTGGGCGGATGACGGGGCTTGGAGGATGAGAGGAACGCGGCGCAAGCAGGAAGGCAGATGGGCCTGGCGGCTGACCGGCGTCGTCACGGTCTGCGTCTACATCTTCATGTTCGCGCCGATCGTGGCGACGGTCATCCTGTCGTTCAACGCCTCGATGTTCGGCGGCTTCCCGATGACCGGCTTCAGCCTGCAATGGTACGGCAAGCTGATGGCCAACGAGGCGGTGCTGGCCGCCTTCCACACATCCTTGTGGATCGCATTGGTCACGGCGATCGTCACTACCGCCATCGGCGTCACCACGGCATTTGCCTTGGTCCGCTTCGATTTTCGCGGCAAGCAGGCGCTGAGCACTCTGGTGATCCTGCCGGCGCTGGTGCCCGAAACCATCCTCGGCGTCGGCCTGCTGGTGCTGATCAAGGCCGTCGACCAGCCGAGGACGATGCTGCTGCTGGTGCTCGGCCATATCCTGCTTGCCGTGCCCTATGTCGTGCTGATCGCCCAGGCGCGCATGATCGGCATCCGGCGCGTCTATGAGGAGGCGGCACTATCGCTTGGCGCGTCGCGCTTTTCATCCTTCCGCGAGATCACGCTGCCGCTGCTCATCCCGGCCGTGGTGGGCGGCGCCCTGCTCGCCTTCACCATCTCCTTCGACAACACCTCGGCCAGCCTGTTCTGGCGGCCGGCCGGCGTCGAAACCATGCCCACCCAGATCCTTTCCATGCTCAAGATCTCGATCAGCCCGGAAATCAACGCGCTCGGCACCGTGATGATCCTGGTGACCGTCGGCATCCCGCTCATCGGAGGCCTGATCCTGCAAAGCCTGACAAAACTGAGAAGACGTGGCGAACCAAAGGAGGAAACACAATGAAAATCACCACCACGAAGCGGCTGGAACGGCTGCACGATCGATATGCCAGTGGCGACCTGAGCCGCCGCACTTTCCTGACGCTGACCGCCGCCGCGGCAGCATCGGCGGGCCTTTCCATGCCGTGGATGGGCCGGGCGCTCGCCGCGGTCCAGGAGGTTCGCTTCGACGGCTGGGGCGGCACGGTGCAGGACGCGATCGACAAGTTCGCCTTCCAGCCCTACACGGCCAAGACCAAGATCAAGGTGGTCCAGGGCACGTTCGGCGACGAGGACGAGATCATCACCAAGATCAAGACCGCCAAGCCCGGCGACTACCAGGTCATCCATTCTTCCGGCGTCAACTACTACATCAAATATGTGAATGGCGGCCTGACCTCGGAGATCAACGAGGCCAACATTCCAAATATGGCCAATGTGCTGCAGCCGATGATCGAGCCGTTCCGCAAGCTGACGCCAAAGCTTTCGGCCGTGCCCTACGACTACGGAACGACGGGCATCGCCTACAACACCAAGGTGATCTCGCCGGAGGAAGCCAAGGAAAAGGGCGCCGGGCTCCTGCTCGACAAGAAATATGCCGGCAAGGTCGGCGGCTATTCCGACATGACGACGCGCGTCTGGTACGCGGCGCTCGCCACCGGGCAGGACCCCAACAACCTCAAGGACATGGACGCCATCTGGGCCAAGGTGCGCGAGACGCGCGACCTCGCCAAGAAGTTCTGGAGCTCCGGCGCGGAACTGATGGACCTGCTTTCCAAGGGCGAGATCGTGGTGACCGACGCGTGGTCGGGCCGCGTCGCCGCGCTGCAGGACCAGGGCCATCCGATCGGCTATCTCGATCCGGCCGGCTCCTATGCCTGGATGGAGGACATGCTGATCCTGAAGGGCTCGCCCATGGCCGAGTGCGAAGAGCTGATCAACTTCATGCTCGACCCGGCGACCTCGATCGCGGTGGCCGAGGGCCAGAGCTATCCCCCGTCGCTCGACCCGAACAAGGTCAAGCTGACCGAGAAGATCGAGAAGCTGCCGGCATTCGACAAGACCGGCACCATGAAGTCGCTGACCTTCGCCGATCCGACCTACTGGGCGACCAACGAGGACGCCTGGACCAAGCAGTGGAACAGGATCTCCAAAGGTGCCTGAAAGCCAAGGCACGACACTCCATCCCCGGCCTGTCCTGGCCGGAGTAGCCGGCGCGAGCGCGGCCGCCGAGGCAAACAGCCCGGCGGTCGAGTTCCGCGACATCGACATCGCCTATGGCAAGTTCGTCGCGGTGCGCGATTTCTCGCTCTCGATCCGCAAGGGCAGCTTCGTCACCCTGCTCGGGCCCTCGGGCTGCGGCAAGACCACGATCCTGCGCTCCATCGCCGGCCTGGTCGATATTTCGGGCGGCCAGATCATGATCGACGGGCGGCGTGTCGACGACGTCCCGATCTACAAGCGCAACATCGGGCTGGTCTTTCAGAGCTACGCGCTGTTCCCGCACAAGAACGTGTTCGACAACGTCGCCTTCGGCCTGAAGTACCGCAACGTGCCGAAGCCCGAGATCGCGCGCAAGGTCGGCAAGGCGCTCGAAATGGTGCGGCTGCCGGGCAGCGAGAAGAAGCTGCCGTCGCAACTGTCGGGCGGGCAGCAGCAGCGCATCGCGCTTGCCCGCGCCATCGTCTTCGAGCCGCAGGTGCTGCTGCTGGACGAACCGCTATCGGCGCTGGACGCCAACATGCGCGAGGAGATGCGCGTCGAGATCAAGAAGATCCAGAAGGAAACCGGCATCACCGCCATCTTCGTCACGCACGACCAGGAAGAAGCGCTCTCCATGTCGGATCGCATCGTGGTGATGAACGCGGGCGCCGTGGAGCAGATCGGTACTCCGGAGGAGGTCTATGAGACGCCGGCCACGGCCTTCGTCGCCGACTTCCTTGGCAAGGCCAACATGCTTGCCGGGACCGTGAGCAGGTCCGGCCAAGGGACGGCAGCGGTGGTGCTTGGCACCGGACAGACGATCAACGTGACCTGTCCAAGGCCGCTCGGCGACGGCAGCAAGGTCACTGTCGTGGTGCGGCCGCAGAAATTTTCGGTCGGTGCCGGAGCGAGCGCCAACCGGCTCACCGGCCGCGTCGTCTCGGCCTCGTATCTGGGCGGCAGCGCAATCTACGAGATCGACATCGGCGGCAAGACCAACCTCCGCGCCAACGCGCCGATCACCGGCCGCGTCCTTCGCGAAGGCGAAACGGCCGACCTCGGATTCGATGCCGAGGGCTGCGTTCTGCTCGACGAGGGCGGGCAGCGGATTTCATAGGCGCCGCACTCACGTCGCGAACTTCATTGTATCGCCGCATCGCCTGGCATGCGGTTTGGATGCCTGAGATGGGTCGGCGTGATGCCGATCTGCTGGCGGAACACGCGGCTGAAATGACCGGCATTGGTAAAGCCGCAGCGGTAGGCGATTTCGCCGATCTGCAGGTCGCTGCCTTCGAGCAGCGACTTCGCATGATGCACTCGTAACGCGAGATACGCCGCCATCGGGCCGATGCCGAGTTCCAGCCCGAAGAGCCGTTCGAGCTGGCGCCGCGAGCAGTTCAGGCGGCTCGCGATCTCGACGACCGACAGTGTCTCCTGGAGGTTGCTCTCCATCAACAGCAAAGCGCGCTTCACCGCCCGGCTCGACGCCTCCGGAAACAGGTCGCCAACGGGCTGCACGTCCCTGCTGCTTCTGATGCGGTCGAGCACCAGGATCTTGGCGGCCTTTTCCGCTGCCTTCTGGCCGATGAACTGGGACACGAAATGGCCCGCGAGGTCGGCGGCACCTGTGCCGCCCGCGCATGTCGAGCGGCCCCGGTCGACGGAAAACAGGCTGTCGGCGTGAGCGTTGACCTCCGGGAACCGGCTGCGGAAGTCCTTGATGTGGAACCAGCTGACGGCGGCGCTGTAGCCGTCGAGCAGGCCGTAGCGCGCCAGCACGAAGCTTCCCGTGCAGAGCGCCGTCAGCGGCACCCCCTTCCCAGCTGCCCGCAACAGGAAGGCCTCCTTTTCGGAACTCAGGCTGCGGTTGGTGTCGAGCAGGCCGCCGACCACGACGACATTGTCGAAATCCTCGGGATTGCCGATGCCCCCGGTCGGCAGCAATTCGACGCCGCAACTTGCCCGGATCGGCAGACCGCGTTCGCCGACGATCTGCCAGTCGAACTCTATCCTGCGGCTGCGGTCGCCCTCATCGCCCGCCAGCCGCAGCGTGTCGATGAACAGCGACAGCGGCGACAGGGTGAAGTCGCGAACGAGGAGAAACGCAAATCGCCTGGCCATTGTTGTTCGGAACCGCCTTCTAGCTTATTCAGCCAGCACAATATGCTGGAACACCGGACGATGTGTTTGCCAAAAGCGCCACCGGACTCGCTAAGGCTGGGTAGCGCCATCTGGACACCAAAGCCTAGGATGTCGCATCCTCTTCTTGGGACAAGGGGAGACTGCAATGGCCAGCAAAGTCAGGGCTATCCCAGCTTACACTGCCAAGGATTATCCTCATATCCGCCAGCTTCCCGGAGCCGATGATATGCCGGCGACTTGGGAAGAGTGGCATGCGGCTTTCGAAGCTGCCAAGACGGAGAGGCTCCGCCGGCGCGAATTTACCCACGCCAAAGTCCTCATCAGACCTGGAAAATTCAAAGGGTGGCTTGATGACAACTCACTTTCGGCTTTGGAGCATACGAGACAGCTCTACGCTCAGGAGCTCCTGGATACGAAACTGGCGAGAGACGGGAAGCGGACCGCGAGATGGAGCGAATGTTAATCGTTTCGCAACGACAATTGCTATTCTATCGGCCGCGACGCGTAGCGTACCACGACCCCGTCACCAAAAGCTCATTCGGTCTGATCCATGCGGTCATAGCCGGCTTATATCTCGCCTGGCTGGCACATCATTGGCTTGGTTGAACCCGCGTGCCATCTCTCATAAAGCGCGGGCTAAGTTTGCAGATTTCAAACTGATGCACTACCCCCGCCTGCGCATGCCTGGGGAACTGTTGATCCTGATTTCGGTTGTCTGTCGTGCGAACGATCGTTCCACGGCAGGCACCTAATGAGCGCAAAAAGAGACATGAGCCCTGCACACAAGAAGCGCGGCTCCTTTCGGAAGATCCTGAGCGGCATCGCGGCGAAAATTGCCACCGCCCCCCATTGCAGGGCCGAGCAAGGCACGGGCACCGCGTCGATGGTTGCCGAATGGCCGCTGCCACCATCGGCGACACTTGGGTCTTCCTTGCGCCTGAAGGGGATCGAACGCGAAGTTCGAGCCAAGCTGCCGTGGACGGTGCGGAAATTTGCCAAGGCCGAGACGGGCCGCATTGTCTTGCGCATGGTGCAGACCGACGCGGATGCGTTCGAGGCCGCCTCGGCAACGATCTCCAGAACGCTGGAGGGGATCGAAGCCCTGCCCGTGCTTCCGCGAGAGGCGGAGGACATTCTCGCCATCTCCTCGCGCGAACGACACAAATGGCTCAGGGATGGTCGCCTGAAAAGCATCGGCACGCGCACCGTGAAGATGCGCGGGCGATCCAAGGCCGTGACCTTCCATGTCTTCGATCCACGCCACATCGAGGACGTTCTCGATCGCGACCTGGCGACCGCCTGGCGGGAGGAGGATGCGCTGGAAGCGTCCGAAAACAGACGGCGCGGGGCCGGCAAGGCCGCACTGACGCGAGCAGGCAAGCGCACCGGCAACGCTCGCCGTACCAGAAATTCCGAAAAGGATGATGCGCCAAAGCTCGAAGGTTGGGACACGTTCGAGGCAGAAGGATTGCTACGCTAGAAGCAAATCCGTGGCGGTTTTCAGGTTATGGATATTTCGCCTTGTCTGGGCCGGCGGGGCTCAAATCGCCCTGTAACTCCTTCGGCAGGGGAAGGCTCGAACATTGCAGGTGCACGTTGCGGGCGAGCAGCTTTCGTTGCTTCTGCTCGTGCTCCTTGGTGGCCGCTATGATCCCCAACCCGTAGGGGCCAAGTGCGACGAATTCCCAACCCGGGTGCTGTTTTTCACGGACCGCGTAGTCCGAAGCCGCCGCCCGGGCTTGCTGGCATTGCGGCGTCGCCCATTTCTGGTCCTGCTGCGAAAGCGAGGCTCCATAGTCGACCGGAGAGGTCGCGCATCCAGCCATCGTCGCGGCCAATGCCGACAATGCAAGCCCCGTCACAATTCTCATCCCAAACCCCTTGCCAACCACCGTAGAAAGTACACGGGCGCCTCCATCCCACAACGAGACCGCCGCGACCAGAGAGCCGGCTCGTTTCGTTGCGGTCTTCCCGCCGCCGGCTGAGAGAGAACGGGCGAAGGTTTTCTCGGAACGCCGTTTCCTCGCCGCTCAATTCGTTCGCGAAGTAAATTGGCCCTGCCAGGGAACAATCCATCATTTCGAGGGTTGGAGCGTCATATCCGATGGACGCTTCCCATGCCCGCGAACACTTTCAGTCGCCGCCAGATCCTTACAGTTGGAGCCTCGGCGGCGGCATCGGTGACGCTCGGCGCGAATGCGGCCGCTGCACGGGAAATCAAAGGCGGCGTCGACGACCCCTGGCTGCCGCATCAGGCGGATGCGCCCGTGCCGCTCGAAAACCCTGGGTTTGCCTTCTTCACGCCCGCCGAAGCCGCGTTCGTGGAGTCGGCGACTGAAAGACTGATCCCTGAGGACGACCTCGGTCCCGGCGCCAAGGCGTGCGGGGTGGCACTTTTCATAGACCATCAGCTTGCCGGCGCGTATGGCCGCGCGGGCAATTGGTACATGCAGGGCCCGTGGGCAAAGGGCGAGAAAACGCAGGGCTTTCAGTCGCGAATGACGCCCGCCGATCTCTATCGCGCGGCTATCAAGGCGATCGACGAACATACGATGTCGGCGCAGGGGGGCAAGCTGTTCGCGGACCTCCCGGTTGAAGCGCAAGATGCGATGCTTTCGGACCTCGAGGGTGGCAAGGTCGATCTCGGCGGGGCAGACGCCAAGACCTTCTTCCAGATGCTTTGGCAAAACACCAAGGAAGGGATGTTTTCGGACCCGATCTATGGCGGCAACAAGGACATGGCTGGCTGGAAGATGCTGGGCTTCCCGGGCGCGCGCTACAACTACCTGGATTGGGTTGATCGGCACGGTGAACGCTATGACCAGCCGCCGGTCGGCATTCGCGGCAGGCCGGCGTGGAACGGCGCGGGATAACAGGCATGGCGCAAAGGCTTCCCGGCGTCGACGTGCTGCTGGTCGGGTTCGGCTGGACCGGGGCGATCATGGCGCAGGAGCTTACCGCCGCCGGCCACGACGTGCTGGCGATCGAGCGCGGCAGCTGGCGCGAGACCAGTACCGATTTCGCGCCGTCCTTCATCCAGGATGAATTGCGCTATCGTTACCATGGACACCTGTTCGAGCAGACCGCGCAGGAGACACTCACCTTCCGCAACACGCCCGACCAGACGGCCTTGCCGATGCGACGCCTCGGTTCGTTCCTGCCGGGTACCGGCGTCGGTGGCTCGATCCTGCACTGGAACGGCCAGGCGTTCCGTTTCCTGCCTTACGATTTCGAAATCCGCCGCCAGACTGCCGCTCGTTACGGGGAGGCGATGATCCCTCCGGATATGACGCTTCAGGACTGGGGCGTCACCTATGACGAACTGGAGCCTCACTACACGCGTTGGGAAGAGCTGTGCGGCATCTCGGGCCAGACGGGCAATCTGAAGGGGCAGAAACAGGCCGGAGGCAATCCTTTCGAAGGCCCGCGCTCCAAGCCGTACCCGACACCCCCGATGAAGCAGACTTATGGCCCCATGTTGTTCGGCGAAGCGGCCGCATCGTTGAAACTGCACCCGTTTCCATGCCCTTCGGGCAACATGTCACAAGCCTATACGAATCCGCTGGGCGTCAGCATGGCGCCCTGCACCTATTGCGGCTTCTGCGAGAAATTCGGCTGCGGGAACTATTCCAAGGCGAGCGCCCAGACGACCATCCTGCCGGTGCTCATGCAGAGGAAGAACTTCACCCTGCGGACAGAGTGCGAGGTGACGCGGATCAACCTCGACGGTTCCGGCGCGCATGCCACTGGCGTGACCTATGTCGACGCCCATGGCAACGAATTCGAGCAGCCGGCCGAGCTCGTCATCGTCTGCGCCTACATCCTGCACAACGTGCACCTTTTGATGGCCTCGGGCATCGGCACCAGATACGATCCGGCGACCGGGCAAGGAACGCTTGGCAAGAACTACTGCTACCAGCTCACTCCTTCCGTCGACGTTTTCTTCGACGACAAGCTCCTCAATCCCTTCGTCGGCGCCGGCGCTCTGGGCATGATCGTCGACGACTGGAACGGCGACAATTTCGACCATGCCGGCCTCGGCTTCATCCACGGCGGCTACATTGGCGGCTATATGACCACCGGCAGGCCGATCGAGACGGAGCTGCTGCCGGAAGGCACGCCGAAATGGGGGGCCAAATGGAAGCAGGCGTTCGTGAAGAACTACCTGACCTCTATGTCGCTGTCCCTGATGGGGTCGGTAATGCCCAACAAGGCCAACTATCTCGACCTCGACCCGACCTATCGCGACGTCTACGGGCGCCCGCTGATGCGCATGACCTACGATTTCAAGCAGAACGAGTTGAAGCTGCAGGATTTCGCCATGGGCAAGATGGTGGACATCGCAAACGCTATGAAACCGCGCGAAATCAAGAAATCGCCACGCGGTCCGCACTACGACATCGCGCCTTATCAGTCCACGCATAATACGGGCGGGGCGATCATGGGCGTCAACCGGCGGGAAAGCGTGGTCAACCGCTATCTCCAGCACTGGGACGTGCCGAACCTCTTCGTCGTCGGCGCCAGCGCCTTCCCTCATAACAGCGGCTATAATCCGACCGGCACGGTGAGCGCGCTTGCCCTATGGGCGGCAACGGCAATCCGCGACCAATATCTCAAGCATCCCGGCCCATTGGTCCAGTCATGAGGCAGCGCGTGCTCCTCACCCTTGCCGCCAGCGGCGCTCTGATCGGCGCGGGAATGCTGGTGTTCGGTCCGCTCGCGCATGGCCAGATCGGCGATTTCTCCAGACAGGAGCGCGGCCGCGAGCTCGTCGCCGCAGGCGATTGCGTGGCCTGCCACACGGCGCCCGACGGCAAACCCTTCGCCGGCAACAGGCCGATCGGAACGCCTTTCGGCACGATCTACTCGGCCAACATAACCCCCGACGCGGAGACCGGCATCGGCGCCTGGAACGAAGAGCAGTTCTACCGCGCCATGCATGAAGGAGTTGCCTCCGACGGCAGGCGGCTCTACCCGGCTTTCCCCTACCCGTGGTTCACCAAGGCGACGCGCGGAGACGTCGATGACATTCGCGCCTATCTGCGCACGCTGGAGCCGGTGCGATCGGCGCAGCGTCCCAATGAATTCACCTGGCCGTTGAACCACCGCATCGCAATGGCAGGATGGAACCGCTTGTTCTTCACTCCAGGCGAATTCAAGCCTGACAAGAACCAGTCGGCCGACTGGAACCGTGGCGCCTATCTGGTCGAAGGCCTTGGCCATTGCGGCGCATGTCACACGCCGAAGGACGTCTTCGGCGCCGACAAGACCTCGCAACGCTACCAAGGATCCGAGATACAGAACTGGTTCGCGCCGAACCTGACCAGCGACAAGCGCACCGGCCTCGGAACTTGGAGCGATCAGGATATTGTCGCCTTCCTGAAGGCCGGCCATAACAACCGCACCACCGCATACGGCCCGATGGCTGAGGTCGTGAAAGATTCCACCTCCAAAATGAGCGATGCGGATCTGAAGGCGATTGCGATCTACCTCAAGTCGCTGCCGGCTGCCCCCGCCGAGGAGCCGTCCGCTGCCCAAGGGACTGCGATGAGCGCGGGAAAGAGCATCTATGGCGACCAATGCTCAGCTTGCCACCAACTCGGAGGTGACGGCGTAAAGAACATGTTCCCCTCGCTGAAAGGCAGCGCTGCCGTACAGTCCCGCCAGCCGCTTTCGGTCGTGCGGCTCATCCTGAACGGCGGCCATCCCGCGTCCGGTCCGGCAATTCCGAACGCGCTGTCGATGCCGTCGTTCGGGTGGAAACTCTCGGACGATCAGGTCGCCGCGGTGGCGACTTACATCCGAAATGCCTGGGGAAATCAAGCCGAGCCAGTCTCCGCTGGGGACGTCAAGGCGCTGCGCGATTCAGTGCAGGCCGTAAACAGCGCCTACTAAGGCTGAACCGGGTGTTCCGGCGAGAGCGCCGCCGCCAGATTCAGACCGCCGCTTGGAACCAATGATGGGCAAGACTGTTCAGTTGTAACTTTGATGCCACGCTGACATTCTTGCCGACGGCCACCTTCAGGAGCTCCATCATGACTATTTCGTCCGGATTTCGTTCAATCGCCGTAGCCGTGATCGCCACAGCGGGCGTCAGCCTTGCCAGCGCCGCGCATGCCGACAGCGGTAAGATCCGCTTCTCCGTCTACAAGGCGGCTTTCTTTGTCGGCGGTTCCGGTGGCGAGGGCACGCTGACCTTTCATGGCCGCAGATATCCGATCTCGATCGGCGGCGTCTCGGGCGGCCTCGCCTTCGGCGTCTCCAAGACCTATTTCCAGGGCACCGTGCGCCACATCAAGCGCGCTCGGGACGTGACTGGCGTATATGGCGCGGCCGGCGGCGGCGGCGCGCTCGGCAGAGGCGCCCAGGTGATCGTGATGACCAACGACAGGGGCGCCCAGCTCGAACTCACGGGCAGACAGGTGGGCCTGCAGGTCAACGCCGATCTCAGCGGCATGAGCATCTCGCTGAGGTAGGAGCATCATTTCCAGAAGCGCGTCGCCATGATCATGCGACGCGCTTCGCGCATCCAATGAAAACTCGAATCAGCTCCGCAGGCCCGGCGCTTCCTGTCCCGTGCGCTCGACATATTCGGTGTAGCCGCCGCCATAGGTGTGGATGCCTTCGGGCGTCAATTCGAGCACGCGGTTCGACAGCGCGGCCAAAAAGTGCCGGTCGTGCGAGACGAACAGCATCGTGCCTTCATATTGCGACAGCGCCTCGATCAGCATCTGCTTGGTGGTGATGTCGAGGTGGTTGGTCGGTTCGTCCAGCACCAGAAGGTTGGGCGGGTCGAACAGCATCAGCGCCATCACCAGCCGCGCCTTCTCGCCGCCCGACAGCACCCGGCATTTCTTCTCGATCTCGTCACCGGAAAAGCCGAAGCAGCCGGCGAGCGCCCGAAGCGGCGCCTGGCCGGCCTGCGGGAAATTGTCCTCCAGCGTCTGGAACACGGTGCGCTCGCCTTCGAGCAACTCCATGGCGTGCTGGGCGAAATAGCCCATTTTCACGCTCGGTCCCCGCGCCACCGTGCCGGTGTCGGGATCGGAGGCGCCGGCCACCAGCTTCAACAGCGTTGACTTGCCGGCACCGTTGACGCCCATGATGCACCAGCGTTCGCGGCGGCGGACCTGGAAATCGAGCCCTTCATAGATGGTGCGGCTGCCATAGGCCTTGTGCACGTTCTTCAAGGTGACGACGTCTTCGCCGCAGCGCGGTGCCGGCTGGAACTCGAAATTCACCACCTGGCGGCGCTTTGGCGGCTCGACGCGGTCGATCTTGTCGAGCTTCTTCACCCGGCTCTGCACCTGGGCTGCATGCGAGGCGCGCGCCTTGAAGCGCTCGATGAAGGCGATCTCCTTGGCCAGCATCGCCTGCTGGCGCTCGAACTGCGCCTGTTGCTGCTTGTCGGCGATCGCCCGCTGCTGCTGATAGAATTCATAGTTGCCGGAATAGGCGGAGAGCGATCCCGCATCGATCTCGACGATCTTGTTGACGATGCGGTTCATGAACTCGCGGTCGTGCGAGGTCATCAACAGCGCGCCGTCATAGCCCTTCAAGAACTGCTCGAGCCAGATCAGGCTTTCCAGGTCGAGATGGTTCGACGGTTCGTCGAGCAGCATGACATCGGGGCGCATCAGCAGGATGCGGGCCAGCGCCACGCGCATCTTCCAGCCGCCCGACAGCTTGCCGACATCGCCGTCCATCATCTCCTGGCTGAAGCCGAGACCGTCCAGCACTTCGCGCGCACGTCCGTCCAGCGCATAGCCGTCGAGTTCCTCGAAGCGGTGCTGCGCCTCGCCATATTGTTCGATGATCTCGTCCATCCGGTCGGCCTGGTCTGGATCGGCCATGGCAGCCTCGAGTTCGGCCATCTCGGCCGCCACGTCGCTCACCGGCCCGGCGCCGTTCATCACCTCGGCCACGGCGCTGTGGCCCGCCATATCGCCGACATCCTGACTGAAATAGCCGATGGTGACGCCGCGATCGACCTGCACCTGGCCCTCGTCCGGCTGTTCCTGGCCCGTGATCATACGAAACAAAGTCGTCTTGCCGGCGCCGTTGGGACCGACGAGGCCAATCTTCTCGCCCTTCTGCAGCGAGGCCGACGCCTCGATGAAGACAAGCTGACGGCCGTTCTGCTTGCCGATGTTTTCCAGTCTGATCATGGGAATTCCAAGGGGTATCGATGCGGAATTGGGATTTGTCCGCGCCCTTACGCGAATGACGATGCCGGGGGAAGAGGCAGAAGCGCCGCAGATGCCTGACGGGGCGCGAGGCGCCGATCTCCTCAGCGGGGGAAATCGGCTGTCTGCATAGCCGCTCTCCCCTGCCCGCGCACATAAAAATCGACCGGCGGTCGAAATCCGCCAATGTCGAACGACTTCGGGTTGGCGGCCCGCACGGCCCGACCATCGACAACAACAGGACAGGACCACGGCAATGGCCAAGATGCTTGTGATTTACAAAACCCCGGCCGATCCGGCCGCGTTCGACCGGCACTATTTCGACGTTCATATACCGCTCGCCAAGAAGCTCCCCGGCCTGCGGCGCTACGATGTCAGCAGGCGGCCCATGATCAAGCTCTCGGCGGGCGAGATGCCGTATCTGGTCGGGACATTGTATTTCGACAGCCTCGATGACATCCGCGCCGCATTCGCCAGCGAAATCGGCGTTGCCTGTGCCGCCGACCGGCGGATATTGGCCCCGGGCGACGACGATCTGACGATGCTGCTGTTCGACGCCGACGAAGTGTGAACCCAGCCTCCAGACACACTCCAGAAACAAGATTCAACATCCGGGAAAAACTGGCGAAAAGATCGTCTGCGATAACGATCCCGTGGCGGCCGGACAGCGGCCGCCGGACAACGCCAAGGGATATCGCCTGCAATGCAACGGGGATGGATGGGCGCCGTGATTGGCATTTCGCTTGCCATGCTCCCGGTCGCACAGCCGGGCGCGGAGGCGGCTGTCACTCGCAGCGAATATTGCAGCCGGCTCGGTCTTCAACTCGACGGCGCTATCCGGACCAAGGCCAGACCGGGTGCCAGTGCGAGCCAGATCGCAGAGGCAACGGCGCTGCAGGACAAGGCGAACCGGTTCTGTGCGGAGCGCAAGCAAGCGCAAGGCATCCGGACCTACGCCAACGCCCTGAAGCTCCTCGGCGTGACACCGGTCGACCTCGACCAGTGACGGCAGCCCAAAAGGTCTGGCTATTGCGCTCGGTCCCGCCGTGTCAGTTGTCGGCGTAAGCACGATCGCAGCCATCGTGCGACCGACTGCATGAATTCGTTGCGCAGGAATCGGGTGTCGGCAGGCGTCGCGCCATGCGATCGTTGATCCATCAAGAGGACCGGTCATGCTCACGCTTCACGATTATCTGCCGTCGCAGAACGGTTGGAAAGTCCGGGTCCTGCTCGGGCTGCTCAAAATCCCTCATGACAGCCACCTGGTCTCAATCTTCGAGGGCGAGAGCCATACCAACGCCTTCCTCGCACTCAATCCGGCAGGCGCGGTTCCGGTCCTTCAACTCGAGGATGGCAGCGCCATCGCCGAATCCAATGCAATCCTCACCTACCTTGCCGAGGGCACACCCTTCCTGCCGTCGGACCGCTATCGGCGTGTTAAGGCCATGCAGTGGCTGTTCTTCGAACAGTACAATGTCGAGCCCGTCATCGGTTCGCTGCGCTTCTGGACCCTGACCGGACGGCTCGAACGCAGCCATGCCATGGTTGCCGGCAAGCGCGAAGCCGGAGCCCGCACGCTCGCCGCCATGAACCGCAGCCTTGGCGAGACACCGTTCCTCGCCGGCAGCGATCTCACCATCGCCGACATCGCCGTCTATGCCTACAGCCATCTTGCCGGGGACTGCGGCTTTTCGCTCGCGGACTATCCGGCGTTCGCCGCATGGACCGACCGCGTACGCGATGCCATCGGACCTGGCTACCCCGTCCATTCCTATAGCATCGACCCGCATTCGGGCGCCTGAGTCATCTACTTCTTTCCCTGCGGATAGATCGTCTCGCCACGCTTCAGCATTGCCACGAAGGTTTCGATCTTCTTCTTGCGGCCGGCCTCGGTCTTCATGTTGTGGGTGCGGAAGGCGAGCGAGAAGCGGTTCTGTGCGCTGAGCTTTTCCAGCATCGCCTTGGCCGCCGGCTCGGCATCGATCGCCGTTTGCAAATCATCGGGGATTTTCATCTCCTTGCCACTGCCATAGGCGCGCGCCCAGCGCCCGTCGGCCTTGGCTGCCTCGACCTCTCTCAACCCATGCTCGGTCATGCGGCCCTCCTCGACGAGGCGCGCGACATTGTCGACGTTGATCTTGCTCCAGATGCTCTTTTTGCCGCGCGGCGTGTAGCGCTGCAGGAAACTGTTCTCGTCCAGCCCCTTCCGCACGGCATCGATCCAGCCGAAGCACAGCACGACATCGATGGCCTCCTTCGGCGTGATCGACTTCAGTCCCGCCCCCACCTTGTGCACCTTGATCCACACTTCGGTTTCCGTGGCGTGGTGCTGGTCAAGCCAAGTGTAGAAACTGGCCGCGTCGGGAAATTCCCGCACCTTGTCGGGATCGACCTTGACCGGCGCCATCAGTGCGCTTGCCCAATCAGTGTCGTTGTCGCTAGCGTTGCTGTCATCTTGCCTCCGGCATCGTGCGATTCCCGGCATCATGGCATGGTTCACTACCAATTTTCGTCAGCAGTAAGGGCACGCTGCGCCAGGCAACGGAACGCACCATCCATCGCCGCGTTCCGGCAGGAGTGCAATCGCCATGGAGGATCGCGATGGCCGTGCAGACGGTTTTTGCCCATGTCAGCTGCTCCGACCTCGAGCCCAGCATCGGTTGGTACGAAAGACTCTTCGGCAAGCCGCCGCTGCGCCGGCCGATGCCCGGCCTTGCCGAATGGCAGTTCACGGAAAGCGCCGAGGTGCAGCTCTTCGAGGACAAGGAAAAAGCCGGCACCTCGACGCTGACGCTCGGCGTCCTGCCGCTGGCGCCGGAGCGGCAGCGACTGGTGGATGCAGGTCTCGAACCCGGCCCGATCGAGAAAGCCGACAATTTCTGGATCATGCGCATGCGCGATCCCGATGGCAATCTGGTGGTGTTCGCGAGTGCGGAGCGGGAATAGAGCCGCCGCAGCCCCAGGAGCTGGAGCTCGCGCTCTACGCCGGTGTCGGTGCCGCCGGCGTCAGGCCGTGGCGGCGCATGATCTCCATCATGCTGGCCTTGTCCGGCGGGCCACCGGCGGCGGCATGGAACATTGCGAAAATCTCGCGAAAATAGTCTGGGCCGATCGCCGCCGGTGTCACGACACACAGTACCGTTGCGTCGTCGGCACCCTTGTTGTCGAACCGGTGGACGGCACCGCGTGGAATGCATAGCGCCTCTCCCGGCCCGACATCGATCGCCTTGCCGTCGACGGTCCAGGTCAGCACCCCGTCAACGCCGTAGATCGTCTCTTCATAATGATCGTGGCTGTGCGCCGGCGCCAGCAGCCGCGATCCCCCAGCCACTTTTAACTCGAAGGCGGCGATGCTGCCGTTCGAACTGTCGCCCGTCACCAGGAAGCGAATCGATAGCATCTTGTCGCCGATGGTCTCTTCGGCTGGATTGACCTGAAGATTCATGGATGACATTGCGCAAACTCCTCCGGTAAATTACATTTACTCGCAATCAGTAAACTCAATTTACCGGATCGTCAATGGCCACCTCCACCGAAGTACTGCAGACCAAGACCGAGGACCTGTTGATTGGCGCCTTGCTGCGCGTGCCTGCCCAGGCAATCCAGCGCCGGCTGATCAAGGAGCTCAACGCCGCCGGTTTCGACGAATTGCGCCTGCCGCACATGGCGGTGCTGCAGTTTCCCGGCCCGGATGGCGCGCGGCCCGGCACGATCGCCGAGCGTGCCGGCATGAGCAAGCAGGCCATCAACCAGTTGCTCAGCAGTCTGGAGAGCTATGGCTATCTCCTTCGCTCCGACGGCGAAGGCAGCGCGCGCGTGGTGCGGTCCACCGAGCGCGGCCACGCCGCTTTCTGGAAAATGGTCGACATATTGCGTGACATCGAAGAGGAGTGGCGCACCGAACTCGGACCGGAGCGCTTTGCCCAACTGAAGGCACTGCTGTTCGTCGTCTGGGACAGCCCGCTGGTGCGCTGAGAGAGATGGCGCTCATATGCCGCCGGCACCATCGGCATCTCCGATGACACCATCGGTTTCTTCCGTTTCCGCTTTCCGCCTCGACCTGCCAATCCCCTGCCCTTGTCCCAATCCAGCAAAGGCAGAGCGAAATGCATCTTTCAAACCAGAAAATCCTGATCGTCGGCGGCGGCTCCGGCATGGGTCTCGCGCTTGCAAGGCGCTGCCTCGAAGCCGGGGCCAAAGTCGTCATCGCCGGGCGCGGCGAAGACAGGCTGCGGCAGGCACGCGAGGCGCTGGGCAATCCCGCCGCCCTCGAAACAGCCATTGTCGACATCACGCGGGAAGACCAGGTTGCGGCGTTGTTCGCCGAGATCGGCGGCCTCGACCATATCGTCAGCACCGCCGCCGATATCGAAGGCGCCTACCGGCTGTTGCCGGAGCTCGATCTCGAGGCGGCGCGACGTGTGGTCGACAGCAAGCTCTTCGGGCCGCTGCTGCTCGCCAAGCACGGCGCGCCACGCCTGGCAATGGCCGGCTCGATGATCTTCGTCTCGGGCATCGCCGCCTATCGCCCGGCCGCCCGCGGCTCGGTCGTTGCCGCCGTCAATGCCGCGCTCGAAGGGCTGGTGCGGGCGTTGGCGATAGAGCTCGCGCCGGTCCGCGTCAACGCTGTCTCGCCCGGCTGGGTCGATACCGGGATTTGGACGCAGGTGGCCGGCGACAGGAAGGCAGAGACGCTTGCGGCGATGGCCGAGCGGCTGCCGGTCGGCAGGATCGGCCAGCCCGAGGACATCGCCGACGCCATTTTCTTCCTCATGGGCAATGGTTTTACGACCGGCACGACGCTGCATGTCGAGGGCGGGCATCGCTTGGTCTAGCTGACGACGGCTTTCCCGGAATTGTTTGCAAACAAGGCCTTGGGGCGGTTCGCCGATTCAGATCCTGAGCCGGCACCGGAGCTTGCCGGCGCCAGTGTGTCGCGCGCGGCGGCAAGCAGGTGCCGGAGCGCCGGCGGCTGGACGCGCCGGCGCCGCCAGATCATCGTCAGCGGCGCCGCTTGGGCTCGGCCAGGCCACGGCAGTTCGATCAGTTCACCACGCTCGAGCGCGTCGCTGACAGCCAGACGTGGAACGAGGCCCAGCCCCACGCCGGCCGCCACTAGCCGGGCAATGGCGCCGATGCTGCCGACTTCGGCGGCAAGTTCCGAGGCACCGATGCCCGCCTCGGCGAAGGCGGTATCGAACATGTGCCGGTAGATGCATCCAGGCTCCGTCGCCACGAAACGTTTTGCGGCAAGGGCGTCAAGGTCGCACGGAACCAGGTTCTGCCCCGGCGCTGCGACCAGCACCAGCGGTTCGGCCGCTATCGTGTGCCTGGCGAAGCGTTGATCGGCACCGCCCTTCGAGGCATCGCGGCGATCGAAGCAGAAGGCGACATCGATGTCGCCGTCCTCCAGCTGGCGCAGCAGCGTGCCGCTGTCGGTCACCTTCATCCGCACCGCAATGTCGGGATGACTGGCCTGGAACCCTGGCAGCCAGGGCGCCAGCCGGGCCGAGGCAATCGTCTCCAGCGCACCGATGGTCAACGCGCCGCTGGTCTGCCCGGACGCCGCCTGAACAGCGGCACGCGCCTCGCCGTCGAGCCGCAGCAATTCTTCCGCGACGGGCTTCAGCGCCAGACCGGCCGGCGTCAGTTCCAGCCCCGATTTCGAGCGTGTGAACAAGACAGCACCCAGCTCGGCCTCCAGCGACTGGATCTGGTCGCTGACGCTCGACTGGGCGAGATGAACCGTCTCGGCGGCGCGCGTGATGTTGCGGCTGCGCGCCACGGCAAGAAAGGTCTTGAGCAGTCTGGGATGCATTATCGATGCAACGCCGCTACTGCAGCTGCGGCTTCTTCAAAAAACTGCCGCGATCGGCGGACTTGACGCGCAGCCAGGTCTCGCGGCCGTCACGCACCACCCGCATCGGGATCTCGGCACCGGCCGAACCGCTTTCCCAAAGCTTGCGATAGAAATCGGCGAGCCCATCGACCGTACCGTCGCGGACCTCGGAAATGACGTCGCCTTCGCGAAGGCCGGCCTTGGCCGCCGGGCCGCCCTCGGTCACACTCATCACCACCACCTTGCCGTCGCTTTCGGCCGAGAGCGCGCCGAGCCACGGGCGCGGCGGCTTGGCCACGTGGCCACGCGTGAGCAGGTCGTCGAGGATCGGCGGCAACAGGTCGATCGGCACCACCATGTTGATATCGGCAACCTCGCCGGCGCGGCTCATCTGCAGGCGCAGCGAACCGATGCCGAGCAGCGCCCCCTCGGCGTTGAACAACGGCGCGCCGCCCCAGGACGGATGCGCCGGCGCGATGAAGATCGCCTCGTCGAGCAGATACTCCCAATAGCCGGCGAATTCCTGCTTGGTGACGATCTTGGCCTCGACCGCCCGACCGATGCCGTCGGCAAGCACCACCGAGTCGCCGATCCTGGCCTTGCCGGCATCGCCCAGCGCGACTGCCGGCAGACCGGTCGGCGCCAGCGCCTGAACGAGGCCGAAGCCCGATTCCTGGTCGTAGGCCAGCGCGTGCGCCGGGATGACGCGCCCGTCATGCGAGGTCAGCCAGACTTCCTCCGCCTCGGTGATGAGATAGCCGATGGTCAGCACCAGCCCGTCATCGCGGATGACGACCCCGCTGCCTTCCCGGAGTGTGCCCAGCGCGCCGGCGGTAAACGCGTCCTCCGGAACGGTCGCCCGCACGGCAACCACGGAGCGCGGATTGGGATTGATGGTCATGATTTTGTCCTGCGATGCGAATGCCTGGCGGCTTCTTCTATAGGTATGCCACGGGGGAGATGCTGCAAGGGGTGAGAAGCGGTGGCCATAGGGCGAACGCCCGGCAGGGCGATGCGTCGCGCCCCGCATTGACAATAGTTCAACACAAGTTGAACTTCTCTCTCCGCAGCCCTAGCTATGGGTGACCTGCCCCTCCTTCCACGATACGAGAGCCGACATGACCGAATACACCCCGCCGAAAGTATGGACCTGGAACAAGGGCAATGGCGGCGCCTTTGCCAGCATCAACCGGCCGATCGCCGGACCGACGCATGACAAGGATTTGCCCGTCGGCAAGCACCCGCTGCAGCTTTATTCGCTGGCGACGCCGAACGGCGTCAAGGTGACGGTGATGCTCGAAGAGCTCCTGGCGCTTGGCCACGAGGGCGCAGAATACGATGCATGGCTGATCCGCATCAACGATGGCGACCAGTTCGGCAGCGGCTTCGTCGACATCAACCCGAATTCCAAGATCCCCGCGCTGATGGATCGCAGCGGCAAGACCCCGGTGCGCGTCTTCGAATCCGGCTCGATCCTGTTCTATCTCGCCGAAAAATTTGGCGAATTCCTGCCGGCCGAACAGCCGGCCCGTGCCGAAGTCCTGTCCTGGTTGTTCTGGCAGATGGGCTCGGCCCCCTATCTGGGCGGCGGCTTCGGCCATTTCTACGCCTATGCGCCGGAGAAGATCGAATATGCCATCGACCGCTTCTCGATGGAGGTTAAGCGTCAGCTCGACGTGCTCGACCGCCGTCTGGCCGAGGTGGAATATCTTGGCGGCACCGGCTATTCGATCGCCGACATGGCGGTCTGGCCCTGGTACGGCGGGCTGGCGCTCGGCCGGCAGTATAATGATTCCGCCACCTTCCTTTCGGTGCACGAGTATAAGAACGTGCAGCGCTGGGCGAAGGCGATCGACAAACGACCCGCGGTGAGGCGTGGCCGCATGGTCAACCGCGCCTTCGGCGAACCGGCCATGCAGCTGCACGAACGCCATGATGCCAGCGATTTCGACACGAAGACACAGGACAAGCTGGCCGCCGAGTAGATTCGGGACAGCTGTCGAAGGCCGGCGTCAAAACAAAAAGCCCGTCACCAGTGAACTGACCCCGTAAAGTTGGACGGTTCATTGATCTGGTAGATTTAAGGGCTGGGTCCTGTATTGCACAGGGGC
>NZ_JAIUGQ010000104.1:0-1103 GCF_020164715.1 Mesorhizobium sp. ESP7-2 | reverse complement strand
TGGGAAGGGTTTCGGGTGCCGTCAGGCGTACGAAAGCCTCTCATGCAGGAACCCGCGGGCTACAGTCGATGTCTATGGGGATTTCGATTTGCGGCTGATGTCGGCGATAGCGCGACCGTCGCCGGGAAGCGCCGGGATGGATGCGGACAGGCGGCTTCGTTGCGCCTCCGCGCGATGTTGTCGGCACGGTAAGCGGCTGAAGGCGGCCCCGTCGGCGTCGACGATCACCATGGACGCGTGTGGGTCCGTTACCGGAGGCTGAGGGCCTGCGGTTGAAGTCTCGACGACTATTCCATGGCGGGTCATAGAGCGGTCTCCCGGTTCGTCGCGGTAGCGTCCGGCGGTCCGCGTGGCTGCCCCCGGCGTTCGAGTACCTCGACGACGATCATGCGTCCGCCGCAGCACGGGCATGACGGGCGGAAGTCCTCCGGTTCGCCTGGTGTGTCGTCATCGGGTGGCGCAGCGACGCTCAGCAGTTCGCGGGCGAGCGCGAGGCTGGCCTTGCGAGAGCCGCCTGCGAGCAGGCCGTAGTGGCGGATGCGATGGAAGCCGCGCGGCAGGACATGGAGCAGGAACCGACGGATGAACTCGTCTGTGGCGAGCGTCATGACCTGCTGGCGGTCGGCGCCGTCGCGGCGGTAGTTCTTGTAGCGGAAGGTGACGCCGCTCTCGTCGAAGGCGATCAGGCGGCTGTTCGATATCGCGACCCGGTGAGTATAGCGCGACAGGTATGCGAGCACCGCCTCCGGTCCCGCGAACGGTGCCTTGGCATAGACCACCCAGCGCTTCTTCCGGACTGGCGACAGGTGCCGCAGGAAGGCTCGCCGCCCGGTGAGGTACGCCATTGATCCGAAGAAGCTGAGCCGTCCGGCGTCGTGCAGCGCCATCAATCGGGTGAGGAAGAGCCGGCGGAACAGCTTGCCGAGCACGCGCACCGGAAGCAGGAAGGCCGGCCGCGACGAGACCCAGCGCTTCCCGCCGGGCGCGATGCCGCCGCCCGGTACGATCATGTGCACGTGCGGATGGTGAGTCATCGCAGAGCCCCAGGTGTGGAGCACGGCGGTGATGCCGATCCTGGCTCCAAGGTGCTTCGCATCGGCCGC
>NZ_JAIUGQ010000103.1:0-1122 GCF_020164715.1 Mesorhizobium sp. ESP7-2 | reverse complement strand
TGGTGGGAAGCAGGCGCACAGGCGCCGCAACTGCTTGCCTCGGGCGAGGTGACGATGACGACCGCCTGGAACGGCCGCATCTACAATGCCAACAAGGAGGGCAAGGACTTTCGCATCGTTTGGGACAATCAGATCCTCGATTCCAACTACTGGGTGATTCCGAAGGGCGCCAAAAAAACGGAAGGCTCTTTGGCTTTTATCAAATACGCGGCTGATCCCAAAATCCTGGCGGGCATCACCAAGTACATTCCCTATGGACCGGTCCGGAAATCCGCTGCCCAATTCGTGGCACCCGAAGACGCCAGAAACTTGCCAACCAGCCCACAAAACCTGACCGTTTCGCTGACGCTGGACAATGGGTTTTGGGCTGACAACGGAGATGAAATCCGCAAGCGGTTCACGACGTGGCTCGCACAATAGCGCGGCCATCCGGAGGATAGCATCGATGAACTTTTCTCGACGAATGTCACCTGCAGCGGACAGTCAAGTCGATGCCCTCGTTCGGTTCGAGGATGTGAAGAAGTCCTACGATGGCATCAACTTCGTCGTGAAGGACTTGAACCTTACCGTCTTTCGTGGCGAGTTCCTGACCATGCTGGGGCCTTCGGGCTCCGGCAAGACCACGACCTTGATGATGCTGGGCGGCTTCGAGCAGCCGACGCTCGGTCATATCCTGCTCGACAACAGGCCAGTCGAGCGGCTGCCGCCGGAAAAGCGCAACATCGGCTTCGTGTTCCAGAACTACGCGCTGTTTCCGCACATGACGGTGGCGGAGAATGTCGCGTTCCCGCTGCGCTATCGCGGCAGTACAGGCGCTGCCGCCAAAGAAAAGGTGCGTCAGGCGCTTGGCCGCGTAAACCTTGAAACGCTGGGTGATCGACGCCCGGCACAGCTTTCCGGCGGCCAGCAGCAGCGCGTCGCATTGGCCCGCGCGCTGGTGTTCGAACCGTCGCTGGTGCTGATGGATGAACCGCTCGGTGCACTCGACAAGCAGCTTCGCGAGCACATGCAGATCGAGATCAAGCAGCTCCAGACCTCACTCGGCATCACCATGGTCTACGTCACGCACGACCAGTCCGAGGCGCTGACCATGTCGGACAGGATCGCGGTTTTCCATGACGG
>NZ_JAIUGQ010000102.1:0-1416 GCF_020164715.1 Mesorhizobium sp. ESP7-2 | reverse complement strand
TGAACTGACCCCGTAAAGTTGGACGGTTCATTGATCTGGTAGATTTAAGGGCTGGGTCCTGTATTGCACAGGGGCCAGCCCTTTCAGTTTCAGTTTGATGCGGCGGTGGTTGTAGTAGTCGATGTAGTGCTCGATGGCCGTATCGAGGCTTTGGACAGTTTCGAACCTTTCCGGATGGAAGAGTTCGGATTTGAGCGTGGCGAAGAAGCTCTCAATCGGTGCGTTGTCGAGGCAATTGCCTTTGCGTGACATGCTTTGTGCAAGGCCTCTGGCTTCCAGCCTGCGCTGGAATGCCGACATCTGGTACTGCCATCCTTGATCGGAATGCAGGATTGGCCGTTCGTCCTCATCGAGCCGGGCGAAGGCTTTGGTCAGCATATTGTCCACCAGTTTGAAGCGTGGGCGGCGCGCCGTCTCGAAGGCGACGATCTCGCCATTGTAGAGGTCCATGATGGGAGACAGGTAGAGTTTGTCGCCGGCCACGCTGAACTCCGTCACGTCGGTCACCCATTTGCGGTTGGCGCGGTCGGCGTTGAACTTGCGCTGCAGGAGGTCGGGAGCGGTGCGCCCAACCCCGCCCCTGTAGGAACGATACTTCTTCGGCCTGACCAGCGACTTCAATCCCATCCCGGCCATCAGGCTCTGGACGGTCTTGTGGTTGACGCGTTGACCCGACTGGCGCAATTGCGCGGTCACCCGGCGATAGCCGTAGCGGCCCTTGTGGCTGTCGAAGATGGCCTTGATCGCCTCCTTCAGCGCCGCATGGCGGTCCGGGCGCGAGGTCGCCTTTTGCCTGTAATAGAACGTGCTGCGCGGCAGCTTTGCCAGTTCGAGTAGTCCCTCAAGCGGATGCAACGGCCTTAACGCCTGGACGGCTTGCGCTTTTTGGGCGCGTGTTCCTGCGTTAAGGCCTTCAGTTTTTTTAGGTAGGCGTTCTCCATGCGCAGATAGTTCAGTTCAGCCACGAGCTCCTCACGGCTCTTGGCCTCATCATTGCGCGCTTCAGGCGGCTCAAGCGGCGGTTCAGGCGCCGGTTTTGGCATCGATCGCGGTCTTCCTCTGCGGCGCGGGGCGAGCGCCTCTATCCCGCCCGCATGATAACGCTTCTCCCAGCCCGCCAGGCAACCCGCGTTGCGGATATTGAACAACGCCGCCGTCTGGCGGTACGACAGACCTTCTCCCCACATCCGCTCGAGCACCGACAGCTTGAATGCTGCGTCGTAATGATCGTATTTGCCCGACAGCCCCGCATCGCCATGCGCCTGGTACAAAGCAACCCACTTGCGAACCGTCGCCGCGTCAATGCCAGCAGCGGCGCCAGCGCTTGCGTAACTCTCGTCCCCGCTCAAGTAGCGCTCAACAATCGAGCGCTTCTCAAGCTCGCTGAATCTGGACATGCAAAACCCCCGAAGGTTG
>NZ_JAIUGQ010000101.1:0-1428 GCF_020164715.1 Mesorhizobium sp. ESP7-2 | reverse complement strand
ATCACCATGGTCTACGTCACGCACGACCAGTCCGAGGCGCTGACCATGTCGGACAGGATCGCGGTTTTCCATGACGGCCGCATCCAGCAGCTTGCCGATCCGGTGACGCTCTACAACGAGCCGTCCAATCGTTTCGTGGCTTCCTTCATAGGCGAGAACAACACCTTGCCTTGCACCCTGGCCGGGCAGGAAGCCGGTCGCGCCGTGCTGCGCATGGCCGATGGGACGACGTTCAAGGCGGCGAATGGCAACCCGGCTGCCGGCGACGCACTCAGCCTATCGGTGCGGCCTGAAAATCTTTCGCTCGCCGGCGCCGCGACCGGTAGGGAGGTGAACCGCTTTTCCGGCACGGCGCGAGACATATTCTTCCTTGGCGATCATATGCGGCTGTCGGTCGAGGCACTCGGCGGCCAGCTTGTCACCGCGCGTATCCCCGCCCGCCAGGGGCGGGCTTTCGCTCTCGGCGAAGAGGTGATGCTCGAATGCAGCGTCGCCGAATGCCGCTTGCTCGGGGGCTGAGCCATGACCGCCGTCGACACCGATCGCATCAAGGTGTTCATGGCCGTGCGTCGAGCCGAGCGTCCAGCTAGGCGCGCCGCTCTTTCGCTGGCGCTGCCACTTATTGCCTTTTTGGTCGTCGTCTTCGTCGCGCCGATCCTCTATCTGCTGGTGACGGCCGTCGGAAATCCGGAGACGCGCGAGGTACTACCGCGAACATTGGTCGCGCTTGAAAGCTGGGATGGTGCGGCCGCGCCGGATGAGGCGGTGTTTGCCGCCTTCGCAGCGGATCTCAAGATCGCCAAGAACAACAGCACGGCTGCCCTGCTTGGCAAACGCCTGAACTACGAGATATCCGGCATGCGTGGGCGCGTCCTCGCCGCCGCCCGCATGGTCGAGAAACTGGACGTCGGTCCCTACAAGGAAAAGTTCGTAGAACTCGACAAGAACTGGCGATCGCCGGAAATCTGGTCGGTGATCAAGCGTAATGGTTCGGCGCTCACGCCCTACTATCTGTTGACGGCCATTGACCTCAAGCAGGATCCGGATGGTTCGCTTGGGCGTGTCCAGGACGACCAGGCGATCTTCATCAACGTTTTGCTTCGCACACTCTTCGTCGCCGGGCTCGTGACGGCCTTCACGCTGCTTCTTGGCTATCCCGTCGCCTATGTGCTCACCGTCGCGCCGAAGGCAATCGCCGCGGTCATGATGCTGATGGTGCTGTTGCCGCTGTGGACGTCGCTGCTGGTTCGTACCACTGCCTGGGTGGTGCTGCTGCAATCGGACGGGGTTATCAACGATCTGCTGATGGCGCTTCACCTGACCAGCGAGAAGGTGCAACTGATCTTTACGAGATTCGGCACGGTCACCGCCATGACCCACATCCAGCTGCCTTTCACAATCCTGCCGATCTACAGTGTGATGCGCTCG
>NZ_JAIUGQ010000100.1:0-1519 GCF_020164715.1 Mesorhizobium sp. ESP7-2 | reverse complement strand
CCGCGTCACACCGACAGAGTGCTCACACTACTTCGAAAACTCAGGCTATGACCAAAGCTAATCTCATCCCGCTCTAGCGGACTGCTGAAAAGGCACTCGCCACCCGACGGCAGCGGTGACTCACTGGTTCGGAAGGGATTCGGAGGTGACGAGTGCGCGGGGGCGACGATCGAACTGGCGAACTGTTCAGCTACGCTGACGTTGAGGCTGACAGAAGCCTGTAGACGCTCTCCCCCTCGACGAGCAACGCCTCACGGCATAGCAAGGATACCGATCTCCGGCGCTTCGCGGAGCAAGGTCTCCGCAAGCCGAGCCGCGGCGTCGAGAACCAGTTCGCAGCTGTCTAACACCAGCAGCATACGCCTTTGACGGAGATGCGCGCCCAGATGCATGGCGGGATCACCGGATGTGTCATTTAGACGGAGCTGCGAAGCCAGCATCGAGGGCAGCGCTTGAGGGTTCGAAATCGGTGCCAGGTCCAGAAAACATAAGCCGTGCTCGTACGACGACGACAAGCGTTCTGCCACGCTAAGCCCCACGGTGGTCTTTCCTATCCCGCCTGATCCGACGATGGTTACGAGGCGGAACCGTTGGAATCGCCCCTTGACGACGCTAATCGCCTCTTCCCGTCCGATGGGCTGCACGTCTTGCCGCCGCGAATGCTGCATCGGTCGAATTGCAATGTGACGTTGCGCTTTCACTCGCTCCATTTTTCTACGCCACTGGGCGCAATCGCGATTGCCTGACCCTGGGGAATCGGAAAGTCAACTACACTTCGCCTTGTCGAGCGCGAATTGGACAAGGCTCCGGATCGCTATCTCGTCATCAAGTTCGATGCTTGGATGTATCAGGACTTTGACGACGCGGGCGCCGCGCTGATGAGCGTGATCTCTGGGGCGCTCGAAAAGGCTACGCCCGGCAGCCGGGATGGCAAAGCCGCCGTCTTCCTTCTCGACAATCACCGGCAGCGGCAGCCGATCGAGCCGCTTCGCCGATGGCTGCACGATGCGCGCTTTGAGCTTCAACCGCTTCGCCGCCCGGACAATATCGACACGATCGGCAAGCCGCTCGCCCAGACCAAGGTCGTGGCGGATCAGCAGGCTGGCGCAAAAACTGGGTCAGCAGCGTCAAGCAAACAACACCTCTGTCCAGCGCGACCATTATAGGCGCAATGGAATCCACTCGCCCCCCGGCAAGGCAGCGAAATAGTGCTTGCCTATCCATGCGACGCTTTCTCATGGTGCGCAAGCAGGTGTCAGAGAAATATTTTGGAACAGCAGTAAACATGAAATGTATATCTAAATTACATACTATTAAATATACGTTGTTTCTGCTGAAGTGCTCTGTCCCTGTGTTGTGTAAGCCCGCCGCCGACTCTCGGTGGGCCGCGCTCGGCCGCCAACGAAGGTCCGCTTTAGGGGCGTCGCCGAGGCACCCTGAAGGGCCGACATTGGGAAGGGTTTCGGGTGCCGTCAGGCGTACGAAAGCCTCTCATGCAGGAACCCGCGGGCTACAGTCG